>CAUVMF010000041.1:0-12490 GCA_963552975.1 uncultured Selenomonas sp. | reverse complement strand
TCATTCATCGAGAAGCGACTTGCCGTCTGTGCCCCATGCTCTGCAATCTGTTCACCCTCCTCCTCATGCTGCAAATAGTAGTCGATTTTCCGAAGCAAATCGTCTACGTCCTCATACTGAACGAGATCGCGATCAAAATCGAGCGTTCCGTTCGACTGCTGACCGCTATTCATCAGTTGGAATGTCTGCGTCGCCAAGATTTCAAATGTCCGCGGGCTGACGCTCCGGTGCACATTGTTATTGATGTTCAGGACGATCTTGCTGCGGCGATAGATCTGCGCCACTTCCTCAGGGGATAATGCTTGATTCATCAGGACGGGAAAGAGATGCGGATGTTTTCTCCGATAGGAGCGCACTTTCCAAGGATAACGATCATCATACCATCTCCCTCCCACATACATCCGCCCCCCTGTATTGGACATATATGCGGCAACACGCTCCAGAACTTCCACACGCTGCGGCATCGGCGTTCCAACAAAAGAAACGTCAATGTCGCGCTCCACCTCCTTCGGATAGTAAACGAGAGGGTCGTAGCCAAGCGGGAGATAGGTCATTTCGATCTGAAATGTCTGCGCGGCATACGCAATATCCGTATATTCAAAGGCGAAGATGTGTTGATAACGCCGCATACGCCGCTGAAAGTCCATGTCATAGCGCCGCACGGAGTCCCACATCATGAGCACAGTCGGATGTCCCTGCCATATGTCCAACAGTTCGTCAGAGATCATACCGCCTGTCAGACACAGCAGCACAGAGTCCGCTCTCATATGTTCCCGCATGAATGCGATGCACGCGCTCTGCCAATCCCGCTCCCATTTCTTCTGAAACGACCGAAATCCCCATTTGTAGAGACGCCGCGTCAGATACGAACAGTTCGTATAAAAGGGACGTTCGGCGTAGAAATCGACTGTATGCCCCTCTTCCTCTAATACACGGACAATGCTCTCGGAATAGCCATAATAGAGGGACCCTACTACAATAAAATGCACGTCAGCCGTCTCCCTTTTCGTATATTATTTCAGCCGCATCAGATATTCGTCCAATTTTGCCGCCCAATAGTCATAATCGAACGAACTGCGTGCAAATTGCCGGATTTCCCTGCTCAGTGCCGGCAAATCTGCCCGTTGCGCCGTTCTCTCCAACGCTGCTGCGAGTGCGGCGGCATCTTCCTGAGGTACAACCGTGCCATAACGCCCCTCATGGGTCAGGTCATGAACGGCAGAGCCAAAGTTCGTAAGTATAAGATAGTCACCAAAGTACAGAGCCTCTGTCGCAGAGATCGGAAGCCCTTCTGACCTGCTCGTCATACACATAATTTTCGAGCGTGCATAGAGTTCATACAGTTCCCTACGGTCACTCACCCTGCCGCAGAGAACGAGCCGCTGTGCAATCCAAGGGTCTTCGCAGCAGATCTTCTCAACATGCTCTCGAAAATGCGGCTCGGGCTCTCCGACGATATAGAATTTCCAGTCCGCAAAAACATCCCGATCCACATGTCGAACCGCCTCGACAAACAGCTCCGTGTTCTTGACGGGAACGCCGGGGCGTCCAACGGTCAGGATGATGTTCTCCCGCTCCTGTGGTGATTTGATCTCCGAAAGATCGACGCCAAACAGCGATACGGGGTTGGGCAGGTATTCGATGCGATTGCGAAAGAGGCGCATGTTCTTGAGGGTTTCATAGAAGGAACGATTTTCTACCGTGAACAGGTCGATTGCCGCACTTTTCCAATACTCAGGTATGACCTTGAGCCGACGTAGGAAGGTACCGTCGTAAAAATGTGCAAAGCCGCTTTCGTTCATGTCCAGCTTGCTGTATACCCTGATGCCGGGATTCTGGCGCTTTGCCATACGAGCCAGCGTATACGAGGCACCGCCATAGTTCGAGAACATGAGGATGTCATAGTCCACCGCATGTGCCCTCACATACTCTGCCGCAATCTTTTTCTTGTTGGAGTAATCTATTTCATCCCCAAGATATACGAGCGCGCAGTATCGCTCAAAATCGCTGTTTTGAAGACACGCATATCCAAAATACGCATAGGTACATGTCCATCCATGATTCTTTCCAAGATAGTAGGGATAGGAGCACATTTCCTTAGTCAGATGCGCCGTTGTGCTGTCCTCGAAAAAAATCATCAGCAAGCGTTTCATATAACATCTCCTCTAAGGAATCGCTGATAAAAGGAGATAATGACCTCGGGCGCCGTCTCCTCGAGGATGGTATTCACGTGCGGCAGCAGATAGTTCTCCGTAAAGTCATTGTTCACGGCGCGCCCATGCTTCTGACTGAATACGCGCAGAATCTCCCGCCGCACTTTGTAGCTCAGAGGATAGAGGTGGGTCTGCCCGCGAAAGTGGCGCAGGTTGTAGGCCGTGACACGCGCATCGAGCGGGTAGAAGAAGTCGCCCGCGCGGTCATCGCTGTAGACTGTCGTGACCGTATGCCCACGCCGCACCATCTCGTTGGCAAACGCGACATTCACCTTGGCGAGTCCGCCGCTGTCCCCGACCATCTTCGCAAAATTTGCCAGCAGTATTCGCATCGCGGCACTCCCATCTGATTGTTTACAGCTCTAAGGGGTATTTGTTGGAGCATTGTATCTGACCATCCCGCTCCACAAAGGCTTTACATGATGGATCAACCTTGACCAGCTTCAACAAATCCATTGACTTATCTGGTTTTACACTGCAAAACTTTAACAACTCCTTGCATAGCCGTCTTTTTTTCTCATTGAGGTTATTAGGAACCTGTTGTCTGAGCGGACTGACAATATAAGCGTCCAATCGATTCAGCCCGTCCAATAACGTCTGATGTGAGGAATACTGTCGAATTGCTTCCGGTGTGCTCTCCAACTGCAAAAAGGCATCGTTGATCTTAGTCCCCTTTAACTCGATCAGATGCACGCATTTCTCCGAATCGACAGCACAAAGATAATCACATTTTTTGACAGTTTTATCCATTACAATCCCGTCATCGACTTTTATGACGCTCAACTCATGGGATCCTTTAATATAAAGCTTTGTACTGCTATCCTCCATCGTATAGCGTTCGCCTTGTTGGAGTGTAATCATGTATGGTGGATTTGTCGTCTGTGCTGTTTTCGCCTGTTTACTTTTCTTTTTCATGCTCCGCCTCGTAATAATAGAGCTTCGTGTAGAGACGATCAATTTCTTCGGACACCTCGTCGATGAGAGAGGAGCGCAGATCCTCATATTCTTCATCGACAAGAGATTCCACGCCACCACCTGCATTCAGCTTCCATGCGGTAAACTGATCCGGATAGATATATTTTGACAAACTCAGAATTTTTTTCAAATCATCACTACTGTGTTCGCGCTGAGACAGACGCCCCCCATAATAAAGAACATTTGCAGATGTCAATATATAGGGGCTGTGTGTTGTGACAAGCGCACTGCTATTGTTTATGTTGGTAAACTCTGTGATGAACTCAAAGACTTTGTGCTGCAATGTAGGATAAATATGAGCCTCCGGCTCTTCGATGATGACAAATGCAGGTTCTTCACGCAGCATTAACGCATAAAGCTGAAGAAATACCCACAGAGATTCTTGTTGTCCTGATGAGGCATAATTAAACGGAATTTGATGCTTATCATCAATAACGAGGAATTCGCTACCTCCCCGGAGTCGATAGTCTCCTTTCAGTGCTCGAATAATGTTCTGTGCGACGTACGCTTCATCAAATTTATGCTTCGGAACGTCATTGTATTTATGGGCATCCTTTATCCCGCCCCCAAAGAAGTTTTGAAGACTCTCGGTAAACTGCATAAACTTGCGATTGATAAAGTCTACACTCGAATAGTCAATCTGTGTCTTTTGGGCGGAGAGAAGTGCAAGAAGCTGGCGCCCGGCAGGAATATAATAGGTCGATAGACTGTCATCAAAGATGGCATTGACACGTTTTTTTATTTCTCTGTGGATGCGCCTCCGCTCTGCTTCTGCAAAAGAGAAATCTGTCAATTCCTGATGATGGAGCGTTCCTACAAATTCGCGTTCGAGATTTTTCAATGCAGTTGCTAGTTTTTCACTGTATTGAAACGCTATATCTCCGGAGGATTCCTCTATAGTTATCCCCATAGATATGTCTGCATCATAAACATAGTGCATCTCCATAGCAGAATTCGGTGTCAAATCGAAACCAAATATCTGCTTGGATTTCTTTTTGAGGATTTGATTCAATACATTCAGAATTTGTTTCTCCGGATCAGACACATCAATCAATGCAAAAGAACCCGGACGCTGTTGCACAGAGCCGGACACGCCCATGACAGCAATATAATACAAATAATCTACGAGTTCGTCCTTTATCGTCCGACAGAAATAGACACTCTTGCAGATCGTGCTCTTTCCCGTTGCCTGTTCCCCGATGAGCAAGTTCATCTTTAAGAGTTCGGATGAAAACTCTTTAATCGGTCCCAGATTTTTGATTGAGATCTTTTGCATGCATATCGCCCTTTTATCTTGCTGACTCCACAGATCGGAGTGAGAAACTCCATCCTGTTGATGTTCTTTATTATACAATGTCTCTGAACAGATTGCAAAATATGTATTGCGTATCTATGAACGCAAATCTTTTACCTCTGCGTAATACATTTCTACATGGTCTATGCTATAATGGACACAGTTTTGACGGCTACGGTCAGAAGAATGGAGGATTTCTATGAAGCGTATTTCATTTGGCTCATTTGTATGCGCAGCGGCATTTGCCATAGCGCTCGTTCTGCCGACGGGCACGGTATCGGCGGAGGAGATGACGCCGACGCTGTCAATGAACGGGGTCGGCGTGGCACGGATCGCACCCGATACGGCAGAGGTTACGCTCGGCGTCACGACGGAGGCAAAGGATGCGGCAAAGGCGCACGCGGAGAATGCGGCGCAGGCATCGCGCGTGCGGGATGCGGTAAAGGCGCTCGGCATCGCAGACCACGACATTCAGACGGCGCACTATGATTTCTCACCGGTCTACGATGTGCGCGACAACGGGCGCAGCGTCACGACGGGCTACACGGTGACGAATGCAGTCGTCGTCAGGGTGCGTAATCTCACGAATGTGGGCAAGGTGATTGATACGGCACTCGCAAACGGTGCGAACCGCGTAGACTCGCTCGAGTTCTCGGCGAGTGATACGAACGAGGCAAAAAATACCGCGCTTGCCGACGCCGCGCGCGACGCACGGAGCAAGGCGGATGCCGTGGCTCGTGCACTCGGTGTGCGCGTTGTCCGCGTACTGACGGTTCATGCAGATGCGCAGTCCTACACGCCGCGCAACTTTATGCCGATGATGATGGCGAAGGAGGCGTATGATGCCGGAACGCCGATCTCTGCCGGCGAGCTGTCCGTTAAGGCGTCGATGAACGTCACCTATGTCATCGAGTAAGCGGGCGCGGGTCTCCGCTGTCGAGGCGATTCGCGGCATCTCGATGATGGGCGTGATCGGCATCCACATCGGCGCGGAGTACCTCGCGAATCCATCGCCAAACATTCATCTTGTGGCGCTTTTTGACATCGGCACGCGCTTCAGCGTGCCGATTTTTTTCTTTATCTCGGCGTTCGGCCTGTTCTACGGGCAGTCACCGTCTGCGCCCTTCTCCTATCGGGATTTCCTCGTGCGGCGCGGGCGTGCGGTCGTCATCCCCTATCTCGTGTGGTCGCTCTTCTATCTGATTCACGACGCATACGCCTATGGGGTCGGCTTCCCGCCGCTCGTCTCGCTGCCGGGGATTCTCTTTTTCGGAAATGCAAAGTACCAGCTCTACTTCATGGTGATCCTGATCTGGTTCTATCTGCTGATGCCGCTCTGGCGGATGCTGCTCGCACGCATGACACTGCCGCTGCTCGCCGTGATCCTACTCGTGCAGATTGGATTTGACTACTGGTCGAGCTTTAACACGGCGTTCAACCTCTATGTCTATGGGCTGCCCGAAGGGACGCTGCTGCGTGCCCTGCTCTTCTACCGGCTGAACTACTGGGTCATGCACTACGTCTTTATCTTCCTGCTCGGCGGCTATATTGCGCTGCATTTCGATGCGTTCCGTACGCTGATGGCACGTCACACGGCGAGACTCTACGCGCTCGGCATCGTGAGTCTCGCCGCGCTCCTCGCGTGGTACTACAAGCTCATCCTCGTGGACGGCTACACGCCGCTTGAGGGCATCTACACGGCGCATCAGCTCTCACCGCTCGGTATTTTCTACACGATCGGCGCAACGCTCGCGCTCTTTGCGTTCTTCACGCGGCTGGGGACGGAGAACCTCTTGGGACGCGCGTTCCAACTGCTCGGAAAACACTCCTACTTCATCTATCTCGCGCACCCCGTCGCGATCACCTATCTGCTCATGATGATTCACGGCGCGGGCTATGTGCTGACCGCACCGATTGCACTCGGTATGTATGCGGCGACGCTGCTGCTGACGCTTATAGGAGCGATTTTTGTACAAAAGATTGGAGAGTACCTGCCGATTGTCAACGAGCTGACGATCGGGTTGAAGCCGAAAATTTAACTTGCTGTGAAAAAGGCTGTCGCCGAAGTCGAATCTTCGTGCGACAGCCTTATTTTATATTGTGTACGACTTACAAACCCGCTTCTTTCTTCAGCAGCTCCGCCTTGTCCGTCTTCTCCCACGGCAGATCAACGTCCGTGCGGCCAAAGTGTCCGTACGCCGCCGTCTGACGGTAGATGGGACGGCGCAGATCAAGCATCTTGATGATACCTGCCGGGCGCAGGTCGAACGTCTTCTGCACGAGCGCAACGATCTTTTCCTCATCGATCTTACCCGTGCCAAACGTATCCACCATGATGGAGACGGGATGCGCTACGCCAATCGCGTACGCAAGCTGAATCTCAACGCGATCCGCAAGCCCCGCTGCAACGATGTTCTTCGCGACATAGCGCGCCGCATACGCCGCGCTGCGGTCAACCTTCGTGGGATCCTTGCCCGAGAATGCGCCGCCGCCGTGACGTGCCCAGCCGCCGTATGTATCGACGATGATCTTGCGCCCCGTGAGACCCGAGTCGCCGTGCGGGCCGCCGATGACGAATTTGCCCGTCGGGTTGACGAAATACTTCGTCTCCGCGCGCAGCAGCTCCGCCGGAACGATCTCCTTGATGACCTTCTCGATCATGTCCTTGCGAATCGTCGCGAGGTCGACCGCCTCGTCGTGCTGCGTCGAGATAACAACCGTGTCGACATAGACGGGCTTGCCGTCCTCATAGGCGACCGTGACCTGCGTCTTGCCATCGGGACGCAGATACTTCAGCGTGCCGTCCTTACGGATGTCCGTGAGGCGGCGTGCGAGCTTATGCGCGAGCACCGTCGTGAGCGGCATATACTCGGGCGTTTCGTTCGTCGCATAGCCGAACATCATGCCCTGATCGCCCGCACCGATCGCCTCCGCCGCGTCCATATCGCCCTCGCGCGACTCAATCGCCTGATTGACGCCCTGTGCAATGTCCGGTGACTGCTCGTCGAGCGAGACAAGGATGCCGCAGGTATTTGCGTCAAAACCGTAGCTTGCGTTCGTGTAGCCGACCTCGCGCACGGTCTGACGGATGATCTTCGGAATATCCACATAGCAGGTCGTCGAGATCTCGCCGACGACGTGCGCCTGTCCCGTCGTGACAAGCGTCTCACACGCGACGCGTCCCTGCGGATCCTGCGCGAGAATTGCGTCCAGAATGCTGTCCGAAATCTGGTCGGCGAGCTTGTCCGGATGCCCCTCGGTCACAGACTCGGATGTAAAAAGCATCTTCTTCATTTGGAACCTCCCTTAGTTCGTAAAAATATGGGTACCAAGAAAACCTCGTTTTCCATAAGAAAAGCCTCCCCGCTAAGACAAGGGAGGCTGTTGCCGCTCTCATCTCATAGGCGCTTTGCCTAAAGGAATTGGCACCGTTGGCTCATGCGCCATGGTTGCCGCAGCTTCATCGGGCCATTCCCTCCACTGCTCTGGATGAGGTATATTCTCTTCTATACGTCGCATTGTAACGAATGTGAGGCGCGTTGTCAAGGACTATTTTCACAGAAAGCAGTCTAGCCGTGCATACTCCTCGCAGAACCCTCGTTACGCAAGCGGTCGGGCACTTATCTGCCTAAATACCTGCGGATTCCAAACGCGCTTCGCTTGAACGAATAAAATCCGCAGGGGGCAGAACGTGCCCTTTGCTCCGCTTGCTTCCCTAGGGTTTGCTCCAGAGTCTTGCACGGCAACAAAGATTCATCCCCTCTTCTGAAAAGCTTCTTCCAACCGATCCAATATCACGCCCGCAAGCGCGGACTTCGCCATGAGGGGGTGATCTTCCATGCGTCCGTCTGCAAAGAAAATCTGCACGTGATTCGTCGGAACACCGAAGCCCGCATCCTTCTCCGCGACGTTGTTCGCCACGATGAAGTCAAGGTTCTTCTTCGCAAGTTTCCCCTGTGCGTACGCTGCGACGTTCTGCGTCTCCGCCGCAAAGCCGACGAGAATCTGATGCTGCTTCTTCTGCCCGAGCTCATAGAGGATGTCGGGGTTGCGCGTGAGGGTCAGCGTCAGTTCGCCATCCGACTTCTTGATCTTGTGCTCTGCAATCTCTGCAGGACGGTAGTCCGCGACTGCAGCCGCCTTGACGACGGCATCCACTGCATCATACTCTGCGAGCACTGCCGCGTGCATATCGCACGCGCTGCGCACATCCACACGCCGCACGCCCGCAGGGGTCGCAAGTGGGGTCGGTCCCGCGACGAGCATCACCTCCGCGCCGCGCCGTGCCGCCTCGGCAGCGACCTCGAAGCCCATGCGCCCCGTCGATCGATTGCCGAAATAGCGCACGGGATCGAGTGGCTCCTCTGTGCCCGCCGCCGTCACGAGAATGCGCCGCCCCGCAAGGCTCTGCGCGTGCGCAAAATGCTCCTCAACGATGCGAACGATTTCCACCGGCTCAGGCAGTCGCCCCGCGCCCATCGCGCCGCACGCAAGCTGCCCCACAGCGGGAGGAATGACGCGCACACCGCGCTCCACAAGACGGCATACATTCTCCTGCGTGACGATGTTCTCCCACATGCCCGTATTCATCGCGGGTGCGATAAGAAGCGGCGCACGCGTCGCAAGCACGCTCGTCGTCAGCATATCATCGGCGATGCCCGCCGCCGCCTTTGCGATAAAATTCGCCGTAGCGGGTGCAACGAGGACGAGCTCCGCGAACTCCGCAAGCGCGATGTGCTCGACGTGATGATGCGGCTCGCCCCACATCGTCTCCGCAACAGGCTGACCCGTGATCTCACGGAAGGTGAGCGGCGTAACAAAGGAGCACGCCGCCCGCGTCATGATGACGCGCACATCCGCACCCGATTTTTTCAGACGGCTCGCAATCTCGACCGCCTTGTATGCGGCAATGCCGCCCGTCACACCGAGGACGATGCGCCGCCCTGCGAGTGCTCCCACGTCAGATGCTCTCCTTGCAGAGGTCATAGCTGATCTTGCCCTCGGCAATCTCCTCAAACGCATTCGTGACATTCTTCGTCGAACGCGCGCGCTCGGACTTCACAGGATCGCCCGCAAGCAGCTGGCGCGCACGCTTCGCCGCAAGCACGACCACGCCGTAGCGGCTGTCCACCTTTGTCAGCAGTTCATCCGTCGAGGGATTGACCATGCCGATTTCCACATTCGTCTTCATTGCTGTACCTCTGTCTTTCCTATTTGTTTTTTACGAAATGAAACGGATTCTTTGTCATTGGTTACGGAAAACCGGAAACATATCCGTACGATGCTCCTAAGCAAACCATAGTGGAGCAAGTGAGGAAATACTGACCTGTCCAAGAAGCAAGTCCGTAGGACGAAGCTGATTGGGAAACAGGTCGCATGCGAAAACGTCCCAAGAACGCAAGCCCAAGGGCGAAGCGTGATTGGATGACGTTGACCGCTCGGGCGTTTCGCCCCCTGCGGATTTTATTCGTTCAAGCGAAGCGCGTTTGGAATCCGCAGGTATTTAGGCGAATAAGCACGCGATCACTTGCGTAACTAAGCGTTCGCGTGGAGCGTGCACCGTAAGGCTTCAAATTTCAAACTGTGCAAGATCCATATCCGCACGCAGACGCTCTGCCGCAAGGATCGTCTGAATCCGCGCCGTCGCCGCCTCCACCGTATCGTTCAGCACGGCGTAGCGGTAACGCCTCCCGAGTTGGATCTCATCACGCGCTGCCGCAAGACGACGCGCAAGGCTCTCCTCCGACTCCGTGCCGCGCCCTGTGATGCGGCGGCGCAGCTCCTCAAGCGAAGGCGGCAGGAGGAAGATGAACGTCCCGTCGGGGCAGCGTTCCATCACATTCAGTGCGCCCTGCGTATCGATCTCAAGCAGGATGTCCTCGCCCGCCGCGCGGCGCTGCTCAATCGGTGCGAGCGGCGTGCCGTAATAGTTGCCGTACACATCCGCATACTCGAGGAATTCCCCCGCTGCGATCATCGCCTCAAACTCCGTGCGCGTGCGGAAATAGTATTCGCGCCCGTCCTGCTCGCCCTCACGCGGCGCACGCGAGGTCGCGGAGACGGAATAGGCAATGCCCGTTTCACGTGTGAGCAGTTCCTTGCAGACCGTCCCCTTGCCCGTGCCGGATGCCCCCGAAATCACAATGAGAAGTCCTTTTTTCACTCTGCCGCCTCCTTCGTCGTCATACGCCCCGCAATCGTCTCCGGCTGGAGTGCCGAGAGCACGATGTGACCGCTGTCCAGTATGATGACCGCACGCGTCCGCCGCTTGTACGTCGCATCGATGAGCCGCCCTGCGTCCCGCGCATCCTGCACCATGCGCTTCACCGACATGGAGGTCGGCGCAACGATGGCGACCATGCGCCCCGCGAGGACAATGTCACCGAACCCGATACTCACAGTCTCCATGCGTCACTCCAAATTCTGTACCTGCTCGCGCAGCTTCTCGACCTCGTTCTTCATCGCTACGACCATTTGCTGTGCGGCGGCATTATTCACCTTCGAGCCGATCGTATTCGTCTCACGGTTGATCTCCTGCAAAAGAAAATCCAGCCGCCGCCCGACCGGCTCCTCCTCGGCAAGGATCGCGCGGAACTGCGCGAAATGGCTCGCAAGCCGCACGAGCTCCTCCGTGATGTTCACGCGGTCGGCGTAGAGGGCAGCCTCCTGCACGATGCGTGTCTCATCGGGCGTGACCTCGCGGAACTCGGCAAGCACCTCCACCAGATGCGCACGGTAGTCCGCGACAATCGTTGGCGCGATTGCCTTCACCTGCAGCCGCTGATCTTCAAGGCGTGCAAGGCGCTTCTCAAAGTCGCGTGCAATATGTGCGCCCTCCGCGAGCCGCATCGCATCGAGTGCCGTAAGTGCCTGCTCCGCCGCTTCCAGAAACACCGTGCGCGCACCTGCAATATCCACCTGCTCGCTCACCGCAATCACGCCCTCATACGCTGCAGTCATGCGCACACCGTCCGTCAGCGGCGCGTCCACTGCACGCGCGACCTTGGCGAGTGCCGCATAGTAGGCGCGTGCAAGCCCCTCGTTAACGTGGACATCGTACTGCTTTTCGCTGTGATCCTCAAAGTTCACATAGACATCAAGCTTCCCGCGCGCAACGCGCGTGCGGATGAGCTCGCGCAGATCGTTCTCCCACGCACCGAGCGCGCGTGGCATATGCGGCGCGATCTCGAGAAAGCGTTGATTGACCGCCTTGATCTCGACCGTCACGCGGTAGTCGGCGTTCTCCGCCGTCCCCGCGCCATAGCCCGTCATGCTTCTGCGCGGCGTACTCATAGCGTCCCCTGCCATTCACCCGTGAAGACCGGCACGGCAGGCCCCGTCATAAAGATATGCCCGTCCGCGCGCCACTCCACATGAATGATTCCACCATCAACCTCGATGTCCGCCGCGCGGTCGAGCACATCATTCAGCACGCCCGCCGTGAGTGTTGCACACGTCCCCGTCCCACAGGCGAGCGTGATGCCCGCACCGCGCTCCCAGACACGCATACGCGCGTGCGTGCGGTCTCGCACCTCGACGAACTCCGTATTGATCTTGCCCGGAAACGCGGGGTGATTTTCGAACTGTGCGCCCAGTTCCGCGAGTGGAAAATGCTCTGCATCGTCCACAAAGATCACGCAATGGGGATTGCCCATCGACACACAAGTCATTCTATACTCCGTGCCATCGACCATGAGCGGCTGCGCAACAACCTGCTCCGCACCGAAGCCCGCGACAGGAATCCGCTCTCCTTCGAGCACGGGCACGCCCATATCCACCTCGACCGCCGTCACCGCGCCATCCGAGAGCATGATGCGCGGCACCATCCTGCCCGCAATCGTCTCGATCGTGAACTGCTCTTTCGTTACGCGCCCGTAGTCATAGAGATAGCGCGCAAAACAGCGAATGCCGTTACCGCACATCTCCGGCTCCGTCCCGTCGGGGTTGAACTCACGCATCCGCACATCCGCCGTCTCCGAGGGGCAGACCACCATCAGACCATCCGCAC
>CAUVMF010000040.1:0-12591 GCA_963552975.1 uncultured Selenomonas sp. | reverse complement strand
CAGTTCACGCTCGAGTGGAAATCGGCTGTTGCGGGCGTCGAGTGGGGCACGCTCATCCTCTTCGGCGGCGGCCTTGCAATGGGCGGCATGATGTATAAGACCGGCCTCTCGCAGTGGGTCGGCGACAAGATCATCGGCATGCTCGGCGGCGACCCCTCCGAGTTCGCCCTCGTTGCAATCTTCTGCGTTATGTCCCTGCTGCTCTCCGAGCTGACGAGCCACACGGCAGCGACCAACATGATCGGACCGCTCGCCATCACAGCCGCGATTGCAGCAGGTTTCAGCCCGATCCACGTCGCGGTCGGTATCGCACTCTCGTCCTCGCTCGGCTTCATGCTGCCGGTGTCGACGCCGCCGAACGCGATCGTCTACGCATCCGGCTACATCCCGATCACGAAGATGATCAAGACCGGTGTCTACATCGACTTCATCGGTATCTTCTGCGTCACCATCCCGCTTGCCATCTACTTCGTCGTTTGGATCGTGGGATAACAGTTCTTTTTCCTGCATAAGAAAGAGCCGCTCGCGCGGCTCTTTTTTGTGTCTTTACCCCCGCAGCGTCCGCATCAGCGCCGCCTTGTTCTCAGCGGGCGTTGTGGTCGGGCGGCCGAGATCCGCGCGGGAGCCGATCGCAGTGCGGACTTCGAGGAAGGATAGGCTGCGGGCGCTTTTCATCGCGGCAAGCGCCTGCGTGAGCGCATCCTCCGTCGCCGCCGTGCGGATCAGAGGGTAGCCGAGGGCGGCAGCGATGGCGGGAAAGTCGACGCTGTGCGCCGTCGTCGGTGCGCCGCCGACGCTCTCGTGCGCCTCGTTGTTGAGGAGGATGTGCGTGAGGTTCGGCGGAGCCGCCGCCCCGATGGTCGCGAGTGCGCCCATGTGCATGAGTGCCGCGCCGTCGCCGTCGAGCACCATGACGCGCCGCGCAGGAGCGTGGAGGGCGATGCCGAGCGCAATCGCAGCTGCGTGCCCCATCGAGCCGACGGTGAGGAAGTCATGCGCGTGATCCTCCCCGCGTGCCGCGCGCAGCTCGAACAGCTCGCGCCCCGTCTTGCCCGTGGTCGCGACGATGACGGCGTCTCCCGCTGCATCGAGGATGTGCGTGATCGCCTCCTCACGGCG
The DNA here is from genome assembly GCA_963552975.1 of uncultured Selenomonas sp. Lineage (GTDB taxonomy): Bacteria > Bacillota > Negativicutes > Selenomonadales > Selenomonadaceae > Centipeda. The sequence goes on along the minus strand of CAUVMF010000040.1, from coordinate 11,472 downwards.
CAGCGTATAGTCGTTTGCATACTTCTGTTTGGGTGCTGTGAGTGCACCGTCACGCACGAGGAGGGCGCATTGCCCCCCCGCCGCGAGATGGGGCTGCATTTCCTCCATCCATCCCGCCACCTCTGCGGGTGTCGTTTCGCGCGTAAGCACCATCGTCCGAACGCCCATCGTCTCGAGCAGCGGGAGCGTCAGCCGCCCCTGCACGAGATGCTGCGGCTCGTCATGCAGATCCGGCTCGCCGCGCCAACCGATGACGAAGACGCATGGGATGCCGTAGACCTCCTCATGCAGCAGCGAGAGCAGGGGGTTGACGATGTTGCCGAGACCGCTGTTCTGGAGGTAGACGAGCGGCGTTTTGCCCGTCGCCAGGTGATAGCCCGCCGCGAGCGCCGCCGCATTTCCTTCATTGGCGGCGATCATATGCGCGGGGCTGCTTGCACCGTATCTGTCCATCAGATAGTCCACGAGCGGGCGCAGCTTCGAGTCGGGCACACCCGCGTAGAACTCCGTGCCAAGCGCAGAGATGAGATCGCTGACGTTCATATTTGCTCCTTATTTTCCTCTTTGAACCACTGCGGGCGAGCCGCGCGCATCGCCGGCCAGAATTCGCCGTTGTTTGCAATCGCGCGCACAATCTCTCGTGCACGCGGATAGAAGAACGCGCGCAGGGCAGGGCTGTCCACCGCATAGCCCTCCTCATTTTCATGGGCGCGCGGGTAGATCGCCGCCTTTGCTCCCGCGAAGTCCACGGTACCGTCCTCATCGACGAACTCCTGCGTCTCGACGCGCAGCGTGTGCTCATGCGAGTGCACGGCGAGCTTGAACGTCTGCCCCGGGAAGATCGACATACTGACGGCGGCATCGCGCGGCGTGCCACCGAATACGGCGGGCAGGTTGCCGTCGATGTCCGGTGCTGTAGAGAATCCACATAGATGTGCGAGCGTGGGGTAGATGTCGGCTATGCTCGTCAATTCGTCTGCAACAACACCCTCGGGCACGCCCGCCCCGCGCATCATCCAGACGGCGCGCGTCGCGTTCTCGCCGATGACATCGACAACGCCATCATGCGGCGCGGAGAACACCGAGTTGCCGTGATCCGCGTACAGATTCACGATGTACTCGTCCTCGTCGTAATGCTCCTCGATGTAGGAGAGCAAATAGCCGATCGTGCGGTCGACATGGCGGAGGCTCTGCCAGAACTGCTCCTGATAGATGACGAGCTTCGGCAGACGCACGCTCGCGACCCGTTCATCCAGCTCAAACAGCCGCTTGTCGAGCGGCAGCTGCGTCTCCACCGCAGGATGGAACTTGAACCCCTTTGCATTCCACGGATGCACGTCGGAGATGTGCAGATAGAGGAACTGATCCGCCTCGTGGAACGCCTCGATCTGCATGATCGTGCGGTCGATGCCCTCTGCTGAGGGCTGTTTCCACGAGGTCACATTCATGAGATCGTAGCCGCGCATTGCTCCGCAGTAGACGTTGTCGCTCGCCCCCATCGGCGCGGCGGCGTAGTAGCCGAGACCCGACATACACTCCGAGAGCGTCTGAAAATCAAGCGGCAGCTCGTGGCTGTCATTCTCGTTGAACACCTGCGTCTGCGTTGGATAGCGCCCCGTCTCGATGACGGGCAGCGCAGGGTAGGTACACTCGGACGTCGAGAAATGCTGATCGAAGATCGTTCCGCGTGCGAAAAAGCGTGCGATGTTCGGCATGCAGTCCGGAAAGCGCGTGCGTGCCACATTCCACGACAGCCCATCCACGAGGATGTTCAGCACCAGTTTTCTCCGTGCAGGGCTGTGCCCGAGGCGGATCGGTGTGCCGACAGCATAGGGCGCGTCACTGAGCGGTGTGAGCGTCGTCGTTTCCGTCAGGCGGAAATGACTGAATGCCCATTTACCGAGATAGGCGACCTGCGCCGGCATCGACTCCGCGCACACGCGGAGTTCCTGCAGATGCTCCGTACCCGCAATGGGGAGGATGATCGTCGCGCCCGGCGGAACGGGGATCGTTGTTGCGCCGCGCACCTCCTCCGCCCGTTGGAGCTGAAAGGTGAAGTCGCGGTGTATTTTCTCGCGAAACACCTCTGTGTGGCGGATCTCCTCAACAAGAGCCGCACGATCCGAGAGGAAGGAGTTTTCCGTATAGCACGCCACCCAGAAACGGGAGGTCTGCGGCGGCATCGTCAGCGGCAGCGGCTCACCGATAAAAACATCGGTCTGGAAGTTCACACCCGCTTCCTTTCTTGCTGCACGCACCTTGACCAGCGGGGCAAAATTGCCGAAGCCGAGCGCGATGGAAAGGCGGTTGAGCCCCTCCGCACCGGCGCGTCGCAGGAGGTCGGTGGGGAGTTCGGGGGCGAGATACAGTCCGTAGGCATAACCGTGCATCGTGAGGGCATCCGTCGTGCGCCCCTGTCGCGTGTAGACCTCCGCAAGCAGTTTCCACACCTCGTAGTTCACGGGACGGCGGCGATATGCCCGCTCCGCACAGACGAGTGCCGTCTCTGCATCCCCCTCGTAGAGGAGGTACTGCGCGGCAAAGACATCTGCGTGTGCCGCGTCGCCCCCTGCCTCCCGATAGGCGGCGAGTCGAGCGAGGAAGTCGTCGTCGTATTCCTCGCGCTGCGCGCGTTCGAGGAGTTCGTAAAAGAGCGTGTGGGCGCGTTCAGCGTTTTGCCAAAACACGCTGAAATCGTTCGTCATGCTATATCTCCTTCGGTGGGGGGAACTGCTCGTCGTTGCTCCCGATCCCCTGCAAAAATGCGCGGACGCGCGGATAGAAGAACGCCCGCAGCTCCGGGCTGTCCACCTCATATCCTGCCTCTCGCTCATGTGCGCGCGGATAGATGGCGGTCACGGCACGCGCGAGATCGACCGTCCCGTTCGGTGCGACACCGTCCTCGGTCTCCAGACAGAAGCTATGCGTCTTGGTGCGTGCCGTGAGGAAGTAAGGCTTGCCGGGGTACAGCGAGTTGCTGAACGTGATGTCGCGTCCCGTCCCCCCAAAGACCTGCGGCAGAACACCGTCCACATTCTCCCCCACGGGAAAGCCGAGGAGATGCGCGAGCGCAGGATAGATGTCAACGGGGCTTGTCAGCTCGTCCGTGACCACCCCCTCGGGCACGCCTGCGCCGCGCATCATCCACGTTGCACCCGTGAGGAGCGGATCGACGATGTGAGGATGTTCGCTGAAAATAGAGACCCCGTGATCGGAGTAGAGATTCACGAGGTAGTCCTCGGGGGCGTAGTTCTCCTCCAGATAGGCAAAGAGCATCCCGAGCGTGCGGTCGAGCTCACGTACGCCGAGGCGGAATGCCTCCTGGTTCAAGGGGCTCCCGATCAGATAGGGACTGGGCGGCGCATTGACGAGCTCCGTCAGGCGCGGCCGCAGCGGCAGATGCGCCTGTGCCGCCGTGCCATACTGGAACAGCGGAGAGGGGAATGGATGCACATCGCCTGAGTGGATGAGGATGAAATGATCGGCATCGCCAAGCCCCTCAAGATGGCGGATGACACGCGCGACCGCTTCATAGTTCTGCTGGCGGTAGGACGCGATCAACAGACGGTCATAGCCGCGCGTGACACCGTTGTATATGCCGTCGCCAAGTCCCATGAGATTTGCCGTCGCATAGCCGAGCTCCCGCATCCGCTCCGCGAGCGTCACATACTCCGTGCGGAGGGATACGTGGACGTTGCTGTGAAAGATCTGACTGTGCTGGGGATACATCCCCGTTTCGATCGTGGCAAACGACGGATAGGTGTACTCCGCCACAGAAAAATGCTGGTCGAAGATCGTCCCGCGTGCGAAAAAGCGTGCCGTCTGCGGCATCGCGGCGGCAAACGAATTGCGCAGCACCTGCCACGGCAGCGCATCGGCGAGAATGTTCAGGACAAGACGCCGCCGCTGCGGGCTGTGACCGATGTGGATGGGGGTGCCGACGATAAAGGATTCCTTGGACGCGAAATCCGTGGTCTCGTTGAGACGGAAGAAATTCGGCGTCGCACCGTTGAGCCATCCGAATGCGTGGAATGAAGGCGTGGTGATGCGGAGGTGCTGCGGCGTGTCCACACCGGGAACGGGCACCACCGTCCCGATGACGGGGAGGATTACCTTCTGCCCCGGCGCGAGATCGATGTGCGCCGTACCGGGGGCACGCGTACCGCGCATGATGTCAAATACGAAATCTCCCGCACCAAAGGGCAAGACCCTCGGCGCATTTTGGAGGACGCTGATCATCCATGCCCTGTCCCCCTGCATCCCCTGTTCTGCGTATACGCCGACATAGTAGGGAGGGTCATGTGTGTCTGCGGGGAGATGTTCGCCGACAAAGACCCCGCCCGCGGCAGTGATGCCCTTTTCCGGATCATAGGACATCCGCACCGCCGTCGGGGCAGATGCGGGGCGGGACATAACGACGGACAGGCGATCGAGCACATCGTCCGTCATTGCCCCCGTCGGATAGCCCTCGATGGAGAACGGCATCGGATGGAGGCGCGCCGCATATCCCTGCATCACGAGCGCTTCCCCATAACGGCCAAGTGCCTCATAGGAACGGATGAGCACATCCCATGCGGCATGGTTCACGGCGTATCGGAGCAAGGAACGCCTGCCGCAGACGATCGCCGCCTCTGCGTCCCCGTGATGGAGGAGATAGCGTGCGGCGAAGATGTCCGCATTTGGTGCATCCGTGCCCCCCCTCAAAAGACACTCCGCCTCCCGATATGCCGCAAGGCGTGCGAGGAAGTCGTCGTCATAGGCGGCACGCTCCGACTGTTCCAAAAGTTCGTAAAAGAGCGTGCGGGCGCGTTCATCGTTTTGCCAAAACACGCTGAAATCATCCGTCATGCTATATCTCCTTCGGTGGGGGGAACTGCTCCCCATTGTTTCCGATCCCCTGCAAAAATGCGCGGACGCGCGGATAGAAGAACGCACGCAGCTCCGGGCTGTCCACTTCGCAGCCCGCCTCACCCTCATGTGCACGCGGGTAGATTGCCGTCTCTGCACGTGCGAGATCGACCGTCCCGTTCGGTGCGACACCGTCCTCACTCTCCAGATGGAAGGTATGCGTCCGCGTGCGTGCCCGCAGACAGTAGGGACGACCGGGATAGAGTGAGTTGCTGTAGGCGATCTCGCGTCCCGTACCGCCAAAGACACGCGGCAGCACGCCGTCTACATTGTCATCCACGGGAAAGCCGAGGAGATGCGCGAGCGCAGGATAGATGTCAACCGCACTCGTCAGTTCGTCCGTGCGAGCCCCCTCGGGCACGCCTGCGCCGCGCATCATCCATGTAGAATGTGTCATGGCGGGGCTGACGATGAAATGCCCTTTGCTAAAGACGGGCACGCCGTGATCGGAGTAGAGGTTCACGAGGTACTCCTCGGGCGCGTAGTTCTGCTCGAGGTAGGAAAAGAGTGTCCCGAGTGCACGGTCGAGGTTGCGGATGCCCTGTTGGCACGCTGCAATGCTGAGCGGCGTCGAGCGGAGATAGGGACTCGGCTCACTCCCCTCCGCTCCCGAGAGACGTTCCGTAAGCGAAAGACGTGCCTGTACGCTCGCCGTAACCTGAAAGAGGGGGTACGGCCACGGATGTGCATCCATCGCGTGGAGAAAGATGAAGTGATCTACATCGCGCATTCCCTCCAGATGGCGGATCGTGCGCTCCACACCTTCATAGGCGAGCGTACGATAGCCTGAGATGAGCAGACGGTCATAGCCGCGCGTCGTGCCGTTGTAGACACCGATGCCGTCGCCCATGAGGCTCGCCGTCGCATAGCCGAGTGTCCGCATCCGCTCGGAGAGCGTTACATACTCCGGCGGCAGGGAGATGGCGATCTTGTCGTTGAAGATGTGGCTGTGGTGCGGGTACATCCCCGTCTCGATGGTCGGGAGCGAGGGATAGGTGTACTCGGACACGGAGAAATGCTGATCGAAGATCACGCCGCGTGCAAAGAAACGCGCCGTGTTCGGCATCCACTCCGCGAAATGCGCACCGAGGATCTCCCACGGGAGCGCGTCGGCGAGGAGATTCAGCACGAGTGGGCGGCGCTGCGGGCTGTGGCCGACGGAGATCGGCGTACCGACGAGAAAGGCGTGATCGGAGGAGAGCGTCGTGCGCTCCGTGAGACGGAAGAAATTCGGCGTGGCGGGGCTGAGCGGCGTATCCTTTTCGAGGCTGTCCGTCTTCATGTGAAGCCGCTGAAATCCCTGCACCCCGAGCACGGGGAGCACGACCTCCTGTCCCGCCGCGAGCGTGATCTCGGCGCGTCCCGGCGCACGCCGGGCACGGATGAGATCGTAGACGAACTCGCCGCCGACGTTCTCGGCAAAGCCCTTGGCATCCTCGATGGTATGGAGCAGCCATGCCTTGTTGCCCTGCTGCTCCTGCTCCGTATACGTCGCCACATAGTAGGGGGGGTGGATGTCCGTCTCCTGCGGGAGAAATTCGCCCGCAAATACCCCCTCGTGTGCCGTGAAGCCCGCTGCGGCATCGTAGCTCATGCGGGACAGTGCCATCGGCGCATAGCTCGGCTTGCCCATCGCAACGGACAGGCGGTCGAGCACTTCTGCGGTCAGCAGTTCAGGCGGGCAGTTCGTTTGGAGTGGGCGATCTGTGAGCTTTGCCGCACGTCCCTCCATGACGAGTGCATCGGTAGGACGGCAGAGTGCGGTATACGTGCACGCAAGCACCTTGCACACGGCGAGACTGGTGGGACGCTTTTTATAGGCTCGCTCACCGCAAAGCGCGGCACTCTCCGCATCCCCCTCGTAGAGGAGGTACTGCGCGGCAAAGATGTCCGCGTGCACCGCGTCGCCCCCTGCCTCCCGATAGGCGGCAAGTCGGGCGAGGAAGTCGTCGTCGTAGGCATTGCGCTGCGTGCGGTCAAGGAGGTCGTAAAAGAGTGCACGGGCGCGTTCGTTGTTTTGCCAAAATACGCTAAGATTGTCGGTCATAGAGCTTCCTTTTCATTTCTCCGTCGGCGGCGGGAATACCTCCCCATTGTTTCCGATCCCACGCAAAAACGCACGCACGTGCGGATAGAAAAAGTCACGCAGGGCGGGACTGTCCACCGCATAGCCCTCCTCGCGCTCGTGTTCGCGGGGGTAGATTGCCGCCGTTGCCCGCGCCAGATCGACCGTGCCGTCCGGTGCCGTCATTTCATCCGTCTCAAGACAGAACGTATGCGTCTTGGAACGTGCGGCGAGGCAGTAAGGTTTGCCGGGATAGAGTGAGTTGCTGTAGGCGATCTCGCGTCCCGTACCGCCAAAGACACGCGGCAGCACGCCGTCTACATTGTCCCCCACAGGGAAATCAAGCAGATGGGCGAGCGTCGGATAGAGATCAACCGTACTCGTCAGATCGTCCACCGTTACCCCTTCGGGTACGCCCGCGCCGCGCATCATCCATGTCGCACCCGTGAGGATCGGATCGACGATGTAGGGATGCTCACTGAAGATAGAAACACCGTGGTCGGAGTAGAGACTCACGAGATAGTCCTCGGGCGCATAGTGCTCCTCGATATAGGCAAAGAGCATACCGAGCGTGCGGTCAAGCTCGCGCACACCGAGTCGAAACGCCTCCTGATTCAAGAGCGATCCGAGCAGATAGGGACTGGGCTGCATATTCATCAACTCTGTGAGACGTGCAGCGAGAGGCAGCCGCGCCTGTGCGGCCGTAGCATATTGGAACACCGGAGAGGGCCATGGATGCACATCGGCCGAGTGAATGAGAATGAAATGATCGGCATCGCCAAAACCCTCAAGATGGCGGATGACACGTTCGACCGCCTCGTAATTCTGCTGTCGATAGGACGAGATAATGAGGCGATCATAGCCGCGCGAGATACCGGTGTAAAGACCGTCGCCGAGACCCATGAGCTTTGCCGTCGCGTAGCCCGCCGCACGCATACGCTCGGAGAGTGTCACGTAGTCCGTGCGGAGCGTGACATGGACGCTATCGTTGAAGATCTGGTGGTGCTGCGGGTACATCCCTGTCTCGATCGTTGCAGTGGACGGATAGGTATACTCCGAGACAGAGAAATGCTGATCGAAGATCGTACCGCGTGCGAAGAACCGCGCCGTCTGCGGCATTTCGGCGGCAAAGGAGCCCCGCAGCACTTGCCACGGCATGGCATCAGCGAGGATGTTTAGGACGAGACGGCGGCGCGCAGGGCTGTGAGCGATGCGGATGGGCGTGCCGACGATAAAGGGCTGTTCGGAGGTGACATCCGTCGGCGCATTGAGACGGAAGAAATTCGGCGTTCCGCCATTGAGCCACCCGAAGGTATTCAGCGACGGTGCTTTGATGCGGACGGTCTGCGAGTCAAATGCACCGATTGCGGGCAGAACTGTTCCGAGGATGGGCAGGACGACCTCCTGTCCCGGGGAAAGGTCGATGTGAACGGCTCCTTGCGCACGCGTGCCGCGCATCAGATCGAATACGAAATCCCCTGCGCCGAAGTACGAGACGCCACCGGCAGATTTGAGTGTGCGGATCTGCCACAGCTTATCGCCCTGAATTCCCTGCTCTGTGTATACCCCGACGTAGTATGGGGGAGCGTCCTGTGGAGATGCCGGAAGGAACTCGTCTGCGAAAACACCCTCGGCAGCGGTCAGCCCCCGTTCCTTGTCATAGGACATACGCATTGCCATCGGGCCGAAACCGGGACGGCTCATAATGATGGACAGTCGATCCAGTGCCTCCTGCGTGATGACCTCCTCCGGATAGTCGGCGATGGCGATCGGAGCGAGATTCATCTTCTGCATACGCCCCTCCATCATGAGCGCATCCGCATAGCGACCGAGTTCCTTGTACACCCGCGCAAGCACATCCCAGACCGCGCCGTTCGCGCTCCTCTGTGCATATGCACGCTCCGCACAGATGCACGCCGTCTGAGCATCCCCCTCGTAGAGGAGGTACTGCGCGGCAAAGACATCCGCGTGTGCCGCATCGCCCCCCGCCTCCCGATAGGCGGCGAGTCGGGCGAGAAAATCATCATCGTATTCCTCGCGCTGTACGCGGTCAAGGAGGTCGTAAAAGAGTGCACGGGCGCGTTCGTCGTTTTGCCAAAATACCGTGAAATCGTTCGTCATGAGATTCCTTTCTGTGGTTGATCTCCCTCTGCTCTTCATGGCGCCCCTTCCACCATGCCGCGTATGATCTCCCTCCCCCGCACCGGCGAGGAAGGCTTTTATGACGCGTTCAGCGCTTCCTCGAACACGCGGAAGAAGCCCGCGATGTCGGGCGCATCGATTGCGCCGAGCGCACAGAGGCGGAACGTCGCGGCGCTCTGCATCTTGCCGGGGTAGATCGTGTAGCCGCGCTCATAGCAGTAGTCATGTACGCGGAGGAAGTCGAAGTCCTGTGGGTACTCCACCGCGACGACCAGCCCCGACTGGATCTCGCGCGGAATGGCTTCCTTTAGCCCGAGCTTTGCAAGACCTGCGTGGATCGCCTCGATCGTGCGCGTGTGACGCGCCCATTTCTTCGCCGCGCCCTCGGCGAAGTACTCGGCGAGGGCACGCCTTGCCGCATAGACGGTCTGCACGGGCGGGGTAAAGCGCATCTCGCCCGTCTGCTCGAATCCCGTATGCTGCATGACGAGATTCGTGTAGTAGGAGCGCACGGGGTAGGACTTTGCCGCTGTGAGCACGGATTTTTTCGCGAGGACAAAGGACAGCCCCGTCATGCCCTGGATGCCCTTTTGCGCCGAGGACATACACACGTCGATGTTCATCTCGTCGGCGGAGAATGGGATCATCGCATAGGTTGAGATCGTATCCGCAATCATGATCACGCCGTGTGCATGGGCGAGTGTGCCGATCTCCCGCACGGGGTTCAGGATGCCCGTACCCGTCTCCTGATGGGTCGTGTAGACGGCGGTGATGTCGGGATGCTCGGTGAGCGTGCGCTCGACGGCAGCGAGATCGGGCAGTCCGTCGATCGGGAATTTCAGGTCGATATGCGGCACTCTGTACGCACGCGCCATCTCTGCGGCTCGTGCGGAATACGCGCCGTTGTTGACGATGAGGAGTTTCCCGTCTGCGCCGATGAGCGAGCTGACGCACGCGTCCATGCAGATCGTACCCGAGCCGCAGAAAAGGACGGTCGTCCACTCCGCTTCGTTCGCGTGGACGACCCTCAGGAGGTCTGTGCCCAGCGCTCGCATGAGATCACCGAACTCGCGCTCGCGCGGGCAGATGTCGGGGACGAGCTGCGCCGCCTTGACGGTGTCGGTGGTGGTCGCAGGACCGGGATTGAGGAGAATGTTGCGTTTGATGTTCATGGTTCATCTCCGATACATAACATACAATAGAAACAAATCCCCCAATTACATGACCTCAATCAGTCGGATGATGTCCTTGATCGGCAGCAGCGTGCTGTCGATCTCGTGTGCGCGGTGGTGTGTGAGGATGGAGCGTGCTGCGCTCTCCATCGCGGGGAATGCCGCGCGCGTCAGCTGGTTCGCGTAGATGACGATGCGCACGCCGTGTGCGGCAAGCTCCGCCTCCGTGATCGTGTTGTAGGAGGAGGGAACGGCGACGATGGGCACATCGGGATGCTTCGCACGGAAACTGTCGCAGAATGCAATGATCTCGTCGGGCGATTTGGCGCGTGAGTGGATCATGATGCCGTCTGCGCCCGCCGCTACATACGCGTATGCGCGCTCGAGCGCGTCTGCTAATCCCTTTTCCAGAATCAGGCTCTCGATGCGTGCGATGATCATGAACTCCTCGGTGCGCTGCGCCGCCTTGCCTGCCGCAATCTTCTCGGAGAAATTCTCGATCGTGTCCTGCGTCTGCGCGACCTCCGTGCCAAAGAGGGAGTTGCGCTTTGCCCCCGTCTTGTCCTCGACGATGACGGCGGAGACGCCGATGCGCTCAAGCGTGCGGACGTTGTACGCGAAATGCTCCGCCGTGCCGCCCGTGTCCATGTCGAGGATGATCGGCTTCGTCGTCACGTCCATGACCTCGTTGATGGTCTGGATGCGGTCGGAGAGGTCGACCAGCTCGATGTCGGGCTTGCCGCGCGCCGTCGAGTCGCACAGGCTCGAGATCCACATCGCGTCGAACTGGTCGAGTCCGCCGTCATTCTCGACGACAGTCTTCTCCGCGATGAGTCCCGTCAGCCCGTTGTGCACCTCGATGGTCTTGACGATCGGGACAATCTCGAGCAAACGGCGCAGCCGTCCGCGCCGCGCCTCGGGCATGGCGAGCTGCTCACGCATGCGCCAGTCGATGTTGCGCACCTCGGCGTTCTCCGTGTACGGCGGCTCGATGAGCTCCCCGCCATAGCGTGCAAGACACGCGAGCACGTTCTTGCGGATGGAGGACTCGGGTCCCTGCGCCCAGTTGCTCCCGTGGACAACGTAGTCGGGGCGCAGCCGATCCAGAATCTCGTCATACATGATGTGCTCCTGCACGACGACCTCCGCGACCTCGGGGAGGACGCGGATCATCTCCATGCGCTC
>CAUVMF010000039.1:0-12628 GCA_963552975.1 uncultured Selenomonas sp. | reverse complement strand
ACGAAAAAATCTACGCCAATCTGACGGACTTCATTTTATCAGCGATTCCTTAATTACATTGATAACATAGCCAATCGTATGCGTAAATGGGGCAAACGTAGGGAATGAGGCGGGATTCATTCCGTTTGTCTACTGCATTATGGCAGTTATATTAGATGGGAGCAGAGTTCCGTCATTTCGTGGGGGGCGCGCATGCCGTGCCCTGCCTGTTCTCAGCGATTCCTTAAAATTTTCCGCATACAAATAGGACTGTAGTGCGACACTGCGCGTTATAGTCCTATTTGGACGCATTATATGTTGTTGAGGGAAGATGATGTTTTACTGAAAGAAGGTGAGTGCCTCGTCGTATGCAGGGGCGATGACGACAGCGCCCGTGTGGTCGATAAAGCCCCATTTCTCCCCGATCTTCGCGGGAGCAAGCCCTGATGCGAAGTCGCCGAGCGCCGTGATCGTGCTCGGGACGAGGAAGGGAATGCGGCCTGTCTTGTCGATGAAGAAGGATTTTTGTCCCTTGGAGACGACAGCGAGATCCTCGTGGAAGTCATGCGCTTCCTCGTAGGCCGGCGCGATTGCGATCTGTCCGTCGCGTCCGACGAATCCCCAGAGCCCCCCCTGCTCCACAGCCGCAAACCCTTCGGAGAAGCGGCGGATCGCACTGTACTCCGGCGCCACAATGTAGCTGCCCGTGCGGTCGACCATGCCCCATTTGCCGCCCCTCCGCACGAGAGCCATGCCGTCCTCAAAGTCGGAGATGTAGTCGTGCTTGGTGGATATGACCTCGGCGCCTGTCTTGTCGATGTAGCCGCGCTTCATCTTCTCGTCGAACATCTCGATGTCCCTGCCGAAGGTGGGCAGATTCTTGACGATGACGAGGGTTTTCAGCAGAAAGCCGCCGATGTTCGCCGTCCGCGTCTCGCGCCCGACCTCCGCGAGTCCCCCCTCGAACGGCGCGACTGCCTCATAGCGCGTATGAAAGGCCTTTTTCCCGCTGCGGTCGATAAAGCTCCAGCCCTTCTTCTCCTTGACGAGCGCAAGCCCCTCGTGAAAGCCGCTGATGCTGTCCGTGCGCAGCTTCGGCTTGATGACAAATGCACCTGCTTTGTCGATAAAGCCCCATTTCCCCCTGTGCATGACGGGGGCAAGCCCCTCGCTGAAGTCCTGTGCGGCTTCGTATTTCGCGGGGATGACCATTGTCCCTGTCGTGTCGATGTAGCCTGCCTTTTTCTTGGATTTTGCGGCGACAGCAAGCCCCTCCGAGAACGGACGCGCCCACGCATAGGTTTCGTTGCTCAGGCGGCTGCCGTCGCGGCGGAAGAAAACGAATCTGTCCTTCTTCTGCTCGACGCAGGAGACACCATCGTAGAACGGGCTGACGGCGCGGAACTCTACGGGCAGGAGGAGATGCCCTGCCGCATCGTACGCGCCGCGCCGATCCTTTGCGTCCTGTACGATGATGGTATCCGCCGTCATTGGATCGATGCTCTTGTAGGATACAGGGACGATCATCCTGCCGTCTGCACCCGCGATGCCCCATTTCCCGCCCTGCCGCACGGCGAAGAGATGTTCGGCGTAGGGGACGATCTCATCGTACTCCGCCGGAATCGCGAGTGTGCCGGCAGGTGTGAGTGCGCCCCATTTTTTCCCTGCGCGGACAATGGCAAAGGGGGCGGACGCGCGCACGGGAGCGGCATTCATCTCGGCGGCGGGGGCGCGATCGGGCTGCTCTGCTGCGAGGGGTGCACTCTGCTCCGCTGCTGCGGTGGGCGTGCCCTCTACCGTCCGCATCTGTACTGCGCTGCTGCCCGCCCCTGCCGCCTGAGAGGTGGGCATTGCGAGCAGGAGGCACGTCGCCGTCATCGCCGCAATCATGCTGCGCAGCTTCCCGCGTTGTGTCATGTGCGTCATCTCCTTATTTTAGGAAGCACTGATAAATTCAGCCCAATCATCTTGGCGCATCCTTTTCGCCCTGCCTGTGTCAACAAATCCTCCACATAGCCTTTGCAGCGTTGGATTTGTTTCCTTGGCAGGACAAAAATTCTGCACCAATCTGCAGGTTTATTTTATCAGCGATTCCCTAGAGTTTGTCCGTTGTGTACTGATGCGTGCGCGTCTCGTCATATGTGGGCGGGATGACGACAGTGCCCGCGTGGTCGATGAATCCCCACTTGTCCCCGATCTTCGCGGGTGCAAGCCCTGCGATGAACATGCCAAGATCTGTGATCGTGCTCGGGACGAGGAAGGGGACGCGCCCCGTCTTGTCGATGAAGAAGGATTTTTGTCCCTGACGGACAACGGCAAGCCCCTCGCTGAAGTCCTTTACCTCATCGTATTTTGGCGCAATCACGACAGCGCCGTCACGCCCGACAAAGCCCCATTTGTCGCCGTCCTGCACCGCAGCGAGATCGTCGTAGAAGAAGTGTATGTCCTTATATTTCGGCTCGATGATGTATGCCCCCGCGCGATCGACCAGACCCCATTTGTACTTGATGCGGACGCGCGCCATGTCGTTATAAAAGGGGGAGTTGTAGTCATTCTTTGCCGATATGACCTCCACACCGTTTCGATCGATGTAGCCGCGCTTGATCTTTTCATCATCCAGAATAACGCTGTCGTATATAAAATGTCCTGCGGTTGCAGCACCAAGAGTGAGAACAGCACCAAGGAAGTTGGTCGATTTCACCGGGCGGCGTACCTCGGCAAGACCGTGATCGAACGGGTCAACATCCTCGTATTTCGTCTGGATTACCTTTGCACCCGTCTTGTCGATGAACGCCCAGTGCTTCTTTTCCTTTACCATTGCAAGCCCGTCATGGAAGCCGCGCATCTGCTTCGCGCGGAGCTGCGGGGCGATGACCATTGTGCCATTTTTGTCGATGAAGCCGTATTTCTTCTTGACCTCGACCACGCAAAGCCCCTCCATAAAGGAGTCTGCCCAATCGTAGGCAGCGGGAATGACCATGGTGCCCGCCCTGTCAATAAAGCCGTATTTGCCGTTGGATGTTTTGACGGCGGCAAGTCCCTCCGAGAACGGTTGCGCCGCGTCGTAGGTCGCATCCGACAGGAGGCTGCCGTCGCTTCGATAGAATACATCCTTCTTGTCCTTGCGCATGACCTTGGCAATACCGTCGTTGAACGGACTGATATACTTGTACTCGGCAGGCAGGATAAGACTGCCGCCCGTGTTGTATGCGCCGTAGTTGTCCTTGGCATCCACGACGACAATCATATCCCCGGACATCGGATAGATGGTCTTGTAGGCAACGGGGACGATGGGCGTTCCATCGAGGCGGACGACACCCCATTTCTTGCCCTGACGGACGGCGAGTGCGTCCGCCGAATAGGATGTGATCTCATCGTACTCCGCCGGGATTGCGAGTGCGCCCGTCGGTGTGACTGCGCCCCACTTCTTTCCCTGGCGGACGATGGCAAAGGGGGCGTTCGCCGGCACAGTCTGCTCCGTCTGTATCTGTGCTGCGGTGCGGCTCTCCTCTGCCGCCTGAGAAGTTGGCATTGCGAGCAGGAGTCCTGTCACCGTCATTGCTGCGATCATGCCGCGCAGCTTCTTGGATTTTGTCATGTGCGTCATCTCCTTTGAAATACCTTACTCGTACACGGAGCGCCCCTACCACCGCTTGCATGGTCCCCCTCCCCCGCTGTGAGCGGGGGAGGCTTGGGATTACGGCATTAAGATGCGCCAAGATGATCGGGCTGAATTTATCAGGGCTTCCTATCATCTATCATACCGTATCTTGCAAAGGGATACAATACTTTATTCAGCAGTTCCCGCGATGGACGTATCTGAGATTCTGGCGGGCGATCTCCGTGAGTCGGTCAATGGTCGAAATCGGGGTGGGCGGCGCCATCATGCGGTGGCGCGGGAAATAGCGGCTGATGTGCAGCGGGATCGCGGGCGAGAGCGCGGCGAGCCAGCGCGCTTCCTCCTCCATATCCGCCGCACTGTCGTTCATGCCAGGGACAATGAGGCTTGTCACCTCGACGTGCACGCCGGCATGGACGGCGTTTGCGATGGTCGACTTCACGGTCCCGAGATCACCGCCAAGCCGCCGATATGTGTCTGTGCGCCATGCCTTCAGGTCGATATTCATCGCATCGACGTGCGGCAGGAGATGCGCGAGCGGTTCCCCGCAGATCGTCCCGTTCGTGACGATCACGACCTTCAGCCCCGCCGCGTGCAGGAGCGGCGCACTGTCCATGATGTACTCATAGCCGACGAGCGGTTCGTTGTAGGTGAAGGCAACGCCGATGTTGCCGCGCGGCGCGTAGCTCAGTTCCTCCGCGAGCGCGGCAAGACGCACGGACGCGACATACTCCGTCTCCGTGTGTGCGTCTGCCATCGCAATCCCCGCGTTCTGGCAGAAGGGACACGCGAGGTTGCAGCCGAAGCTGCCGACGGAGAGGATGTAGGTATTGGGATAAAAATGGTAGAGCGGCTTCTTCTCGATCGGATCGAGCGCGAGCGCGGTCAGCCGTCCGTAGTTGATTGCGCGGATCGTGCTGCCCTCGTTCCTGCGTGCGCGGCAGAAGCCCGTCTCGCCCACACGCAGACGGCAGGCATGGGGGCAGAGCGTGCAGGTCATGCGTGCGTCTGTGCTCGTTGGAGATGCAGCAACGTCCGCAGATCCATCCTCATGTATGACCTTCGTATACATAGCAGCCCCCCGCAGATCCGTCCGCATGCACGAGCCGTGTCTTCATCTCACGTGTGCCGTTCGACGGTAAACCGCCAGATGCGGATCGGTGCATCGGCGGGGATGCCGCCCTTTTGGCGGGCGATGCGCAGCTGCTCGTCCACCGTGTCCACGCCCGTAAGATCGGGCAGCAGCAGCCCCTTGCGCGCGCGGTACTCGACGATGACACCATACTTTTTCGCATCGAGTTCGTCCGTGCCCGCGACCAGTTCCGGCTCCGTGAGCACATCCACGGAGTAGACGAGCGCGTCCAGCTCCTCCTCCTTGACGGGTGGGAAGCGCGGGTCGCGCAGGGCAGCACTTGCCGCGTTCTGCATGATCTCGGCCGCGATGTTCTTCGCTGTCGGTTCAAATGTCCCGATGCAGCCGCGCAGCTCACCGTTCTTTTTGAGGGAGACGAAGACCCCCGCGCGTTCTCCCATCTCGGGCGGAAGTCCCGCAGGACGCTCGGGCAGCTTTCCCGTCGTGACAACGGTCTCAATCGCGTGCCGCGCAAGCCGCACATAGTCGTCCTCGGCGGCACGCCGCTCCTCCTGCGCCCGCCGTTCGAGCATCTCATAGCGCTCGGCAAAGGAGCGGCGCGTGTCCTCGCGCGTCACCCTGAGGGACACCACCCCGTAGCCGACGCCGAACGTCCCCTGATACGAGAGCTTCTTGATCTTCAGCGCCCTCGCATCGAGCGCGCCCGCCATCATCCAAAACGAACGCAGGCCGCACTCCGCCGCAGGCTCATAGAGCGTGCGCTCCATGCGCAGGAGCTTTAGGAAGTCGCCCTCCTCCAGGTACTTCATGCACGCCTTGTCAAAGCGCGGCCCCTCGGGCGCAAAGCCGTACGGTCCCTCGGGCGTCAGCTTGTGCGAGAGGTCACCGCTCGCGATGAAGACGGCACGCCGCTCGAGGGTTTCCACCGCGCGTGCGACGCATTTGCCGAAGTTGTAGTGGTCGAGCGGGGAGAGCCCAGAAATGCCGAGCCGCACCACGCGGAAGTTGCGCGTATACGCGTGCAGAAAGTGCAGCGGGATCATGACCGCGTGATCGAGTGCGGCATTTCGCCCGCCGACGGGGCCCGCTTCGATGCCCGCCTCCGCCGCCTCCATTTCGATCTCCTTTGCAAGCACCGCATCATACTGCACCGCCACCGCAACCTCGGGCGCACCGAACTGACCGAAGCTGCCCGAGGCGTCCTCGCCCGGCGCGATGTGGAAGTAGTCGGCATACATCACCGTGTGCGGACTCACGATGATGACCGTGTCGGGCGCGAGCTCCGCTGCCTCCTTCATCGCACGCTCGTAGGCATTCACGGTGAGCTGGATCTTCTTCTCCTCGCCGCGCCCGACCTCGGGGATGATGAGCGGCGGATGGGGGACAACATAGGCGGCAAGTATGGACATGATACGACCTCCTTACGTATTTCTACTGTATCTATTCGATATGCGGAGGAAAAGCCCTGCATGATTTCATGATGTCCTTCGTATACAATGTAGCTGAAAACTAAATCTGCCAACCATTTACCAACAACGTTGCAGCGGACTGGCAACTTTTATCGTACGGCGGACGAGAGAGGAATTTGCCTTCTTTCTGTCGAAAGAAGGTTAGAGAGATTTTGAAAACTGCAAGGAGGATGAGACGAGTGATGAAGCGAATTTTTTGCCTGATTGCTGTCTTTATAATTGCCCTGTCGGCGGTTACGGCAGCGGCGTATAAGGATCAGATCAATCGGGACGGACACATCCTGGAGAACGCTGAGATTGCGCTCGGCGGCATCATGGTCGGGACGCCGCGCAGTGAGGTCGAGGCGATCTACGGCGCGCCGACGGAGCGCACCGAGCCGGTGAAGGGCGCCATGTTTGGTGAGATGATGGATACCTACACCTATGGTACGTCATTCAAGATCATCTTCGTCAAAGATACCGTCATGTACCTCAACACAAATGCACACAACGGCATCGCGACACCAGCGGACGTGACCGTCGGCGACCCTGCGGACAAGATTATGCAGACGTATGGCAAGCCGTGGCGTGATACAAAGTATGAGGATGGGAAGGAAAATTTCGTCTACCGTGACAAATACGATATCGCGATTGTGTTCCGCACCGAGCATGGGAAAATCACCTACATCGGGATCGTCGGATCGGAGTGAGGCTGCATTCTAATCGCATCGAAAAAGACGGGGGCGTTGCGTGACGTCGATTGACTTCATGCAGCGTCCCCGTCTTGATTTAGGGAAGCAATGATCGTTTTATCAGTGATTTCTCAGCACTGTTATATCCGCGCAGGCAGTGCGTCGTGCATCTTCTTTACAATCGTGCGGCAAACCGCAGTAATACCATCCCAGTCGCGCGCCGCGACGAGTTTGTCGGGTGTCATAAAGCTGCCGCCGATCGCCGCGACGTTCGGGAGAGCGAGGTAGTCGATCATATTGTCGAGACTTACGCCGCCCGTCGGAAGGAAATTCACATCGGCAAACGGCCCCGCGAGCGCCTTGAGTGTTGTCGTTCCGCCGTACGCGGCGGCGGGGAAGAACTTGCACAGGCGGATGCCGTATGTGCGCACGCCCTCGATCTCGCCCGGCGTAACGGTGCCGGGGATCACATCGACATCGTGCGTAAGGCACCATTCAATGACAGAGGGGTTGTAGGCGGGCGTCACAATGTAGGTCGCGCCCGCATCGACCGCCGCCGCCTGCTTTGCCGTGTGCACCGTGCCCGCTCCGACGATGAGATCAGGGATCTCCTTCATCGCGCGGATCGTATCGAGGCACGCATCCGTGCGGAATGTGACCTCTAGTAGTCGGAGATTGCGGCGGGATCGTCGCTCCCCACGAGGATCTTCCCCTCCGCCGTGCCCGGAAGCACGATGTCTGCACGCGCAGCGAGATCATTGATGTTCTCGCGCATTGTGCGCTCATCCGGCCAGAGCTGGGGACACAGATTCGGATCAAACGAGATCGTGAGCCCTGCCGTACGTGCACGCTCAAACATGAGATCCACCGCTAACTCTTGTTGTGAGGAGAATCTGTTGGCGCAGGCAGGACAGAAATTTTGTATCGATCAGAAAGACTTCATGGCATCGGCGATTCTTTTACAGTGTCTGCCACAGTACTGCAATCACGAGGGCGGGCAGGAAGTTCGCGACGCGGATGTGCGGCAGGCCGAGGATGTTCGTGCCGACAGCAAAGATCAGGATGTTGCCGATGTAGCTGAGATTGTTGAGAGCGACGGGGGTCATGAGTGGTTCGATTGCACCTGCCGCGAGAAAGATTGCCCCTTGAAAGAGCCCAACCGAGACCGCAGAGAAGATGCAGCCCTTACCAAGTGTTGCTGTGAGCAGCATGACGATCGTAATGTCAAGAATGCTCTTGGCGAAGAGGATGGACGGATCGCCGAGCAGACGATCGTTGATTGAACCAATGACTGCCATCGCACCGATGCAGACGATAAGAGAAGCGGTGACGAAGCCGTCGATAAAACGTGCATCACTTGCGTTGCCTGACACGCGCTTCAGCCATGCGCCAAATGCTTCCAAGCGATCCTCGATGTTGATGAATTCGCCAATGATCGCTCCGCCGATGAGGGAGGCGAGCATCATATTGGCACCGACGAACGTGAGCTGTCCGCCCGCCCCAATCTCGAGCATCTTACTGAGCGTTCCGCCGACTCCGAGGAAGATCACTGCGAGCCCACAGGCGTGCATCAGCGTCTGTTGGAATCGCTCTGAGATAAAGCGGCCGCAGCCAAGCCCGAGGAGACCTCCGAGCACAATAGCAATCACATTCGCCACAATCCCGATGCCTGGCATATTGCTTCCCCTCTCTATATTTGTATAGATGCCTTATTTTACCGTACTTTTATGTACTATGTAAAATACTGGCAATTTAGTCTTGAACAAATACTTCGAAGATAATTTATTGACAATAGAATAATTCTATGATAATCTCTAAACAACAATGTTGTATATACAAGAATAATCATATATAACTATACAATATTTTGATGTAAATGTAAATGAAAGGAGAAGGAGTTTAGTATGAACGTAAATGTGGAAACTCCGAGTGAAAAACGGCGGCGAATTCAGGATTTGGAGCGACAAGCTGTATTGTGTCGCCTGAATATCTGTCGCATGCTGAGAGCCGGCGGGCACGGTCATATCGGCGGCGCTTTTTCTGTCATGGATATCGTGACAGCGCTGTATTTTTATCAAATGAAGTTGCGTCCCACAGAGCCGTTATGGAAGGAACGAGATCGTTTCCTCTTGTCTGCGGGACATAAGTGCCTGGCGCAGTATGCCGCGCTGGCAGCCAGGGGGTTCTTCTCTGAGGAAGTATTGGACACCTACGGTGCGCTCCACTCTGTATTGCCGGGGCATCCGAGTATGCACAAACTGCCGGGGCTGGAGGCAAATACCGGTGCATTGGGGCATGGACTTTCCATAGCGACGGGGATGGCATGGGGGCTTCGCTTGGAAGGGAGTTTTGCAAGGGTATACGTCGTCATGGGCGATGGCGAGCTCGCAGAGGGCTCCAATTGGGAGGCGGCTGCTGCTGCAGCGCACCATAAGACGGACAATCTGACGGCCTTTATCGACTGTAACGGTCTGCAGATCAGCGGTCGTGTTGAGGATGTTATGGATTTCGCACCAATCGCAGATAAGTTCAGAGCTTTTGGCTGGGCGGTCAAGGAGATTGACGGAAACAGTATGACGGAGATTGTGGAGGCTCTGGATGTCTTGCCCTTCACTGTGGGGAAACCCTCTCTGATCGTTGCGCATACGGTGAAGTCAAAGGGATTTGCGGAGGCGGAAGGAAAGGCAAACTATCATTACTGGAATCCGTCTGCAGAGGACTGTGACCGACTGGAAGCGGAGCTCAGGGCGGAGCTCGAACGAAAGGCGGGTGCGTGAGATGGGCGAATGGATGGATCCCAGAAAAACTTTTGGAAAAGCCGTGACAGAGCTGGCAGAAAAACGAGAGGAAATTGTTGTCCTGTCTGCGGACAGTGGGAAGAGCTCAGGATTTTCGGACTTTATTGTGGCGCATCCGGAGCGGTATTTTGAATGCGGTATTATGGAACAGGGAGTGATCGGATTTGCGTCGGGACTTGCTACAACGGGGAAGATTCCCGTGTTCTGTGCGATCGCTCCATTTGTGACAGCCCGTCCCTATGAGATGTTCCGCAATGACCTTGGCTATATGCAGCAGAATGTCAAGATTGTGGGGCGCAACTGCGGCATCACCTATTCTGATCTCGGCTCCACGCACCACTCGCTGGACGATTTTGCACTGATGCGTATGATCCCCGGGGTCGCGATCCTTGCCCCTCAGGATCCCTACGAGATCATCGATGCTGTTTCCGCGATGATGGATTGGGAAGGGCCCTGCTATATGCGCATCGGCAACGCAAAGATCGAAGCATTTGACGAACGATTGCCGTTTGCGATCGGCAAGGGGCACAGGCTGGCGGATGGTGATACGATCACACTGGTGACAACGGGATCGGTGACTGCCTTTGCGATGCGCGCTGTGAGAGAGCTGCGAGACGAGGGGATCTATGCCGATCATATCGGCATGGGGAGCGTATGGCCGATCGATGCAGAGCAGCTGCTCACATCTGTACGGCGGACGGGGAAGGTTGTAACCGTTGAGGAGCACTATGTGAAGGGCGGACTTGGCAGTATTGTGTTGGAAACGCTTAGTGAGAACGATTTGACCGTTCCGCTAAAGCGCCACGGAGTCCCGCATATCTATGCCAGCAACGGTTCTTATGAGGAGCTGATGGCATACTATAAGTTGGATTCCAAAGGGATTGCTGAGGTAATCAGAGATTTTGTAAAAGGAGTGCATGCATCATGAAAATCGCATTTGGCTGTGATCCGAACGCCAGTGACTTCAAGCAGCAGCTGATGGCTTACGTAACCTATTTGGGACATGAGATCGCTGATTTTGGCAGTGATGATCCGATCTATGCGAATACGGCGATCGAGGTGGCACAGGCGGTTGCAGCTGGGGCATATGATCGCGGCATCATCGTGTGCGGCACGGGAATTGGTGTATCTATTGCCGCGAACAAAGTAAAAGGCGCCTACGCGGCATGTATCCATGATGTCTATCAAGCGCAGCGTGCCGAGCTGTCCAATCATGCCAATATCATCACGATGGGCTCGCAGGTGATCGGTATAGAGCTGGCAAAGGCTCTGGTCAAGGAGTATCTCGCCTGCACATTTGACCCCGGCAGCAGATCCATGCCCAAGGTGCAGCGGATCGTCGCCTATGAGAATGAACAGACCACAGCTGTCATTTAGTGATGACATGGCCTGTCTTAGGTGGTATGAGGAAATTACAGTCCACAAAAATATATATCTGCGCCATCCTCGATTTACGACAGAAGAATCGTTGCCTATATCATAAGCGAGCACAACGGTAATTTGCTTGTGTTCCAGACATTTGAAAAGGCACTGACAATGGTCCAATGGAAGGTTTCTGAGGCATTTTTAAGCGCTTAAACAAGTTTTTCGGGTCACGCGTCGTGCGGAGCGGGGCGGAAAGGAGCAAGCAAGTATGGTCATTGAATCTAAGATCAAGAATCTCGGACTTCCGGCAGTAAGCGGTGATGAGGACTACGTACAGCGAGTACTGGAGCAGAAGCTGAGTCTCTGCGAGTTCAACGAGCTGATTCCCATGGCGGATCGCATCGGTGTGACGCCGGAGTTCAAGCGCGTCATCGATACGTTTAAGGTACCGGCAGGAGAGACACCAGCCGGCTTTGAAGTGCAGCTGAACGTCAGCAAGGATCGCGTTCTGCGCGCGGATTTGAAACGCAACATTAGCTTTGATAAAAACGGAAGGAAGCGTCCGACGAACCTGCTCTTCTCGGCAGACAGCGCCAATCCTTACGAAGTCGCACCCGTTTCCGGACTCCTCGCAAACCTTACCTGCAACCCGGGCATCATCTATGACCTGTTCATCAACAATCCGAAGGCGAATGTCGGCAATAAGTTCAAGACGCGAGACGAGGTCATGACGGAGATCGGCCGCATCCTCGGTTCCGGCTGCGATATCAGTGTGGAGCTGAACGATCCATTCGGCAAGAGCGATGCAGAGCTCCTTGAGGAGGCTGCGCACTTCAAGGAAATTCTGACGGATTATCGCGTCGTTATCAAGGTTCCGCATACGGGTCCCGTCAACAAGGATAACGTCGGTCAGCTGCTTACGGGTGACAAGAGACTGGCCAGTAGATATGACGCTCCGTCAACGCTCGATGCTTTTCGCGGGCACAATCTGGCGCTCATGCTTCAGGAGAACGGATACCGCGTCAACTTCACGCTGATGTTCGACCCGGTACAGACGGCACTGGCGTTACAGGCAAAGCCGTACTTCATCAACAGTTTCATCCGTCATCGACTTATGCAGTCGCAGGAGATGGCAAATCTCCTCTCGATCTATGATGTGACGGGTGATAAGAAGTATCTCGAAGCGCTTCGCAGCTTCATGCTGGAGAAGGATTACTATGCGGTCGGCGAGGAGAGCGTAGACCTCCTTGCGGTGAAGAAAAAAGCGGAGGTTCTTCTGAACCAGCGTCGATTCTACGATGCGGAGGGTGCCGACGGACTAGATGGCTTCCGCCACAACCTCCGTATCATGAGAAATTGCAATCTCGAAGATACGCGGCTCATCATCTGCAGCATGGAAGGCGACCACAACTATTATGACATCGATCGTCTCCTAGCATCGGATGAGTTCAGTGATATGGTGGGTAAGGTCGTGCTCACGGCGGAGCCCGGCTACCTTGCACGATTCTCCAGTTCGAATCAGGTCGTTTCCTATCAGAGAAGATTCATGAATGCCGCAAACGGTGCGAAATAAGAGAAGGGAGAAGGTTGAAAGTAACACGAGTAAATAAAGGCACACAAAAACAGGTCACTGT
>CAUVMF010000038.1:0-12659 GCA_963552975.1 uncultured Selenomonas sp. | reverse complement strand
CATAGAACACATCATGTCCGAAGGTGCCGCAGGAATAAGCGATGCGCGGCCAGAACTTGCTCTTTTTGTCCGACATGGGAAGCCCTCCTCAGCCTTTGACCGTGCGGATGTAGGCAATGATGCCGTCCGCAATCTGCGCGAGCGGTGCGCGCCCCGCATTCACAACGAGATCATAGTGTGCGCCGTCGCCCCACTTGCGCCCCGTATAGTAGTCATAGTAGCGCGCGCGTTTCTCGTCCTCGCGATCCATCTCCTTGAGCGTCTTGCCCTCGTAGACCGTACGTCCGCGCTCCTCACGGTAGTCGTCGTCCGCACAGACGAAAATGGAAAACACATCGTTGCGCTTCCGAAGCGCATAGTCCGCACAGCGTCCGAGGAAAATGCACGGGCCATCGTCGGCAAGTTTCCGCACAACGTTCGACTCCGCCATGAACATCCCCTGACTGGACTCTCCCATCGCCATGCCGAACGAGTGGAACGGAATGAAGCGCGATGCAAGCGGCTTCACTGTGTTCTCAAGCTCGAGCAGCTCCTTCTCATGCAGATCATTGATGCCGAGCTTTGCCGCCGCGAGGTGGACGATCTGGCGATCGTAGAGATGAACCCCCAGCTTCTCGGCGAGAATGTTCGCGAGTTCCCGTCCGCCGCAGCCGTACCGACGGCTGATTGTGAGGATGAAATTCTTCTCCTCCATGTGACTCCCTCCTTCATCATGGGAAACGGATAAATGTTTCCCACTAACAACTCTTGAAAATGATAAAATGGAAAAGTTTTTTTGGAAAAGTAAACGTTTTCTTTCTTACGGTTTTCATTATAACCCATCATTTTCCAAAAAGCAAACGTTTTCTTTTGAAAAGCAAAAAAAAATTATGCACTTCGGAATCAAAAAAGAGACCTCGCGTTCACAAGGTCTCTCATGAAGATTTTCAGCCGACCGCCGTCTCAAGCGCGATCTTGATCATATCGCTGAACGTCGTCTGCCGCTCCTCTGCCGTGCACTTCTCGCCCGTGACGAGATGGTCGCTGACGGTGAAGAGCGCGAGTGCCTGCCGTCCATACTTCGCCGCGAGTGTATAGAGTGCCGCAGCCTCCATCTCGACCGCGAGCACGCCGTACTGACGCAGCTTCGCATTGTCGCTCTCCTCATCGTAGAAACGGTCGACGGAGATGACATTGCCGACGCGCACAGGGAGGTTCAGCTTCTTTGCATTCTCCACAGCTGCGGAAAGCAGTTCGTAGTCCGCAAGCGGCGCATAGTTGATCGAGCCGCCAAAGATGCTCCGAATGATCCCTGAGTCCGTGGTCGCGCCCTGTGCGATGAACACGTCGCGCAGCTTTACCTTCTCGTGCATACCGCCGCAGGTGCCGACGCGGATGAGCTTCTGCACGCCGTAGTAGTCCATCAGCTCATTCACATAGATGGAGATGGACGGCATGCCCATACCCGTGCCCTGCACGGAGACGGGAACGCCCTTGTATGAGCCCGTGTAGCCGAGGATATTGCGGATGGAGGTGTACTCCTTCGCCCCCTCCAGGAAATTCTCCGCGATGAACTTCGCACGCAGCGGATCCCCCGGCAGCAGAATGCGCTCGGCGATCTCGCCCTTTTCGGCGGCAATGTGCAGTGAACTCATGTTGTTTCCTCCTCTAAAGCAGTTGGATCGTCTTCCTTATTATATTTTCACCTACATACAAACGCAATACATAGCTATATGCAAAAGCCCCAAGAGTTCACTGCAAACTCTTGGAGCCGGGTGTCGTTGGAAATCAGCGGATGTGCATGCGCTGCGCCTGTTCGCGCAGGCGTGCAATGCGCTCCTGCGTGTCGGGGTGTGTCGAGAACAGGCTCTTGAACGAGATGTCACGCCCCGTCAGCGGGTTGATGATGCACATATGCGCAGTTGCGGGCGTCGCCTCGGGCAGCGGCGCACCGTGCAAGGCGTAGTACTCGATCTTCTCGAGCGCCGATGCAAGGTAGTTCGGGTTGCCGCAGATCTCTGCGCCGCCCTCGTCCGCGCTGTACTCGCGCGAGCGCGAGATCGCCATCTGGATGAGCGCCGCCGCAATCGGGGCAATGATCGCCGTTGCAATGAGTCCGATGATGCCGCCGCGGTCGTCGTCGCTCGAGCGTCCCGCGCCGAAGATCGCCGCCCACTGGGCGATGCTCGCGGCGTAGGAGATGACGGTCGCCATCGTCGCCGCAATGGTCGAAATGAGGATATCGCGGTGCTTGACGTGTGCGAGCTCATGCCCGAGCACGCCCGAGATCTCGTTGTAGTCGAGCGCACGCATGAGCCCCGTCGTAACGGCGACTGCCGCGTTCGAGGGGTTGCGCCCCGTCGCAAAGGCGTTCGGCGCGTCCTCGTTGATGATGTAGACGCGCGGCATGGGCAGTCCCGCACGCCCCGCGAGTTTCTCCACCAGTCCGTAGAGTTCGGGGGCACTCTGGCGGTCAACCTCCTGCGCGTGATACATGCTGAGCACCATGCGGTCGGAGAACCAATACGAGAAGAAGTTCATGCCGAGCGCGATGACGAGCATGACGGTCATGCCCGTATGTCCGGCGAAGATTCCGCCGAGTGCAACCATGAGCGCCATCAGGAGCGCCATGAGCATGGTGGTTTTGAGTGAGTTCATAGGCAAATATCTCCTTCGATACAATCTTTGTCCTTTTGACTATATCATAGCGAACAATTATGGAAAAAGGCTGAAATCCCCTCAGATCGTCTCAAAGTTGACAAATTTTGCATCGAAGATGCCGTCGATCGCAAGCACGCGTGCAAGCGTATCATCGGGGATGTCGTGGTCAATCGTGAGTGCCATGATGCTCATGCCCTCGCGCTTCGACTTGCCGACCTGCATCGACGAGATGTTGATGCCCGCCTCGCCCATGATGGAACCAACCGTGCCAATGACACCGGGGCGGTTGATGTGCGGGCAGATGAGGAGACGTGCGTGCGGGTCGATGTCCACACGGAAGCCGTTGATCCGTACAATGCGCCCCTCCGTACCGAAGAGCGTGCCCTGCACCTCTGCCGTGCCCGCTTCTGCTGTCCCCGCCGCCGTCGTGACACGCACGGTGATGAGCGTCGAATAGTGTGAGGTTTCCTTTTCCTTGATCTCCGTCACCTTGATGCCGCGCGACTTCGCAACACTCGGCGCGTTGACATAATTGATCTCGCTCTCAAGGATCGGATTGAGCATCCCCTTGAGGAGTGCCGTCGTAAGGAAACTCGTGTTGACCTCGGTAATCTCGCCATTGTAGACGACCTCCACATGGGAGATCGGCCCTTCGGCGAGGGAGCAAACGGTGCAGCCGAGCTGCTCCGCGAGTGTGATGTAGGGACGAATGACGCGCATGACCTCCTTCGATACAGGAGCCATGTTGACCGCCGCCGTCACGGGTTCGCCGCGCAGAGCCGCACGAATGCCCTCTGCCACGTCGACGGACACGCCGATCTGTGCCTCCACGGTGGATGCGCCGAGGTGCGGCGTGAGCACAACGCCCGGAACGCCGCGCAGCGGATGATCCTCCGCAAGCGGCTCGCTCTCGAACACGTCGATCGCCGCCCCCGCGACGATCCCATCCTTGACCGCCGCCGCTAAATCACTTTCGTTGATAATGCCGCCGCGCGCACAGTTGACGAGGCGCACGCCCTTCTTCATCTTACGCAGCTCTGGCATCGAGATCATACCGCGCGTCTCCTTCGTGAGCGGCATATGTACCGTGACAAAGTCCGCCGCCGCAAAGATATCGTCGAGCGTCCCTACAGTCACGCCAAGCGCCTTTGCACGTTCCTCATTGATGTACGGATCATACGCAATGATGTTCATATCAAAGGCAAGTGCACGCTTTGCAACGCCGCTGCCGATGCGCCCCATACCGATGATACCGAGCGTCTTGCCGCGCAGTTCCACGCCGACGAATGCCTTGCGATCCCACGCGCCCGCGTGCATCGTTGCATCCGCCGCAGGGATGTTGCGTGCGAGCGAGAGCATCATCGCCATCGTGTGCTCCGTCGCAGCAATCGTATTGCCGCCCGGCGAGTTGATGACAATGATCCCGCGCTCCGTCGCCGCCTTTACGTCAATGTTGTCCACGCCGACACCTGCGCGTCCGATGATCTTGAGTTTATCGGCGCGCGCGAGCACATCCGCCGACACCTTCGACGCGGAGCGCACCATGAGCGCGTCGTAGTCACCGATGATCTCCACAAGCTCCTCATGCGAGATCTTCTCGCGTACGTCGACCTCATACTCTGCCAGCAGTTCAATCCCCTTGGGCGAAATACCGTCCGCAGCCAAAATCCTCATCTGTAAGCCCTCCCATGCGGCGCTTTGCCGTATCTTACTTTCTGCACAGTGTTCCCCCATTATAGCGAGAAGATGGCGCGGGGTCAAATGTTTCGCACCTGCCTGACGTTCAGCATCATCTTCATGTTTGTTCATATCTTTATTCTTCCCCTGCATTATATTCAAAATTTATAGTAATAACATTTCATCAACTCATGCACAAGATATGAATATATGATAAAGAAATCGAAAACATCCTTTTATATCAAGCTCAACAGATGAAAACAAGAAATATTTTTTAGCAAAGGATTGACAATTTTCTTCAATGAGGGCTATACTAAAAATTGTTTTTTTACGAAAAAAACCATAAAAAATAACTATCGTTTTTCCAAATCACACAACATATGTATACAATATAATGGAGATTTCTATGACAGCAGCGGCAATCCTCAGGCGATGTCTACAGTTCATCCCCGTCTTTTTCGGCATCACACTCCTCTCGTTCGGGCTCATCTACATTGCCCCGGGCGATCCCGTCGGCATCCGCCTCTCGGCGGGCGGCACGGCGATTGATCCGCAGATCGTCGAGCGCATGCGTGCGGAGATGGGGCTCGACGCGCCCTTCCTCGTCCAGTACGGACACTGGCTCGTCCACTTCCTCCAAGGGGACATGGGCAGATCCTACATCACAGACGTGCCCGTTGCAACGACCTTCTGGAAGGCTGTCCCCTACACCCTGCGCATGGCGGGCACGGCAATGGCGCTCACCCTCCTCATCTCGCTCCCGCTCGGCATCGCCATCGCCGCCTGCAGGAACAGCCGCATGGACTACGCGCTGCGCTTCCTGACCTTCGTGCTGAACGCAACGCCCGGCTTCATCATCGGTATCGTCCTCATGTTTGTATTCTCCTACCGCCTCGGCTGGATTCCCGTGCTCGCGACGACAAAGCCCATCGGCATGGTGCTGCCCGCGCTGACCCTCGCACTCGTCATGTCCTCGCGCTACATTCGGCAGATCCGCGCGGCAGCGCTCGACGAGCTGGCAAAGGACTACGTGATCGGGCTGCGCGCGCGCGGGATTCCCGAGCGCGTGATCCTCTTTCGCAATGTGCTGAAAAACATCATGGTCATCGTCATCACCCTCACGGGCATCTCGGTCGGCTCGTTGCTCGGCGGGACGGTCATCATCGAGACCATCTTTAACTGGCCGGGCGTCGGCAGCCTCATCATGACAGCGATCAGTGCGCGCGACTATCCCGTCATACAGGCGGTTGTCGTCTGGATGGCGCTCGCGTTCTTCCTTGTGAATCTGCTCGCCGACCTCTCCTACCGCTATTTCAATCCGAAGATCAAGGATCTGTAAAACGATGAACTTTTTCATGCAAACACCGCCGCTCTTTCGCGTACTCACATTCCTCGCGGCATTTATTCTTCTTGTGAGCCTTTTCTCCGGACAGCTTGCCCCATACGATCCGTATGCAACGGATCCGCAGCTGATCCTAAAGCCGCCGTCGGTGGAGCATCTCCTCGGCACGGACAACTACGGCAGAGACATTCTCTCACGCATCCTCGCGGGCGGGAAAACGTCCATCTTTGCTGCGCTCTTCATCATTCTCATTGCAGGCTCGCTTGGCAGTCTCATCGGGCTGCTATCGGGCTACTACCGCGGGCGGATGGATGCCATGCTGATGCGCGTAACCGACATCTTTCAGGCATTCCCCGACATCGTCCTTGCCATTGCGGTCGCGGGTGTACTCGGCGGCGGGCTCGTCAACGCCATACTCGCACTCATCGTAACGACGTGGACGCAGTACGCACGCATTGCACGCAGCGCGGCCATCGCGGCGCGGGAGGAGACATACATACAGGCGGCGCGGCTCTCGGGCTGCACCGACACGAGCATCCTGTTCGGACACATCCTGCCGAACATCGCAGGCCCGCTCGTCGTCACGGCTGTCCTGCACGTCAGCACAATGATGATGGGGCTGGCGGGACTCTCCTACCTCGGCATCGGCGTCCAGATTCCGGCGGCGGAGTGGGGCGCAATGATCAGCGAGGGGCAGAAATATCTGCAACAGGCACCGTGGGCGGCACTCGCTCCGAGCGCGGTGATGGTTGCCGTGATGATGGTATTCAACATGTTCGGCGACCAGCTGCGCGACCTGCTCGATCCCAAGATGCGGGAAAAACGAGTGTAACGTACAGACAGATTATCTGTATGGATGCTGTGTAATGCCTCAAAGCGAACCCTAGTGAAGCAAGTGAGTAAAGAGTGCGTTTCGCCCCCTGCGGATTTCTTTCGTTCAAGCGAAGCGCGTTTAAGAAGTCCGCAGGTATTTAGGCGAATAAGCACACGATCACTTGCGTAACGAGGCATTCGCGTGAGGCTTACACAGCGCATACAGCATCTCTGATAAATATTTTTCAGGAGGATTCCCATGAACAAAACACTGAAACGTCTCTGCGCCGCGCTCCTGCTCGCCGTTCCGCTCACCATGAGCGGCTGCGGCGGCTCGGATCAGGCGGCAGACAGCAAGAAAATCGTGCGCGTCGGCGGCACAGTCGCCGTGACGAGCTCGATGGATCCCGCGAAGGAGTGGATGGGCTGGTACGCCGTACGCTACGGTGTCGGCGAAACACTCTTCCGTCTCGACGACAGTATGAAGCCGCAGCCGTGGCTCGCCGAGAAGGCGGAGAATGTCGAGCCGACCATCTGGCGCATCACACTGAAGGACAATGTCACGTTCTCGAACGGCGAGAAGATGACGGCGGACAAGGTCATCGCCTCGCTCAAGCGCACGGCGGAGACGAACGACCGCGCCGCGTGGCTGAAGGATGCAGAGTACACAGCGGAGGGAAATGTCCTCACGATCCGTACGAAAGAGCCGTATGCGACCCTCGTCAACGATCTGTGCGACCCGTACGCTGTCATCGTCGATGTTGCAGGCACGAAGGACTTTGAGAACGAGCCCATCTGCACGGGGCCGTTTGTCATGAGCAGCTTTGAGGCGGACAAGCACGCCGTCATGACGAAGAACCCGAAGTATTGGGGCGGCGACGTGAAGGTCGACGAGGTCGAGTATACGAAGATCGCAGACTTCAACACGCTCGCAATGGCACTGCAGGGCGATGAGATCGACGTAGCACTGGATCTCAACCCCGAGACGGCAGAGACGATTGCGGCGAATGACAAGTTTACGGTTGTCAAGACGCCGCAGACGCGCACCTATCAGCTCTACATGAACCTCGATAAGCTCACCGATCCTGCGGTTCGTCAGGCGATCATGTACGGTGTCGACAAAAAAACCATTGGCGACCAGTACCTCAAGGGTGCAATGACAGCGTCGAACAGTGCGTTCCTCGCCTCCACGCCCTATGGCGATCCCGCACTCAAGGCACGCTCCTACGATCCCGAAAAGGCAAAGCAGGTACTTGCGGCGGCAGGATATACGGACACGAACGGCGACGGCATTGTCGAAAAGAACGGACAGCCGCTGACCGTCGAGATGGGTGTCTACAAGCGTCTCTTCAACGAGAACATCACAACGGAGATGCAGGCACAGCTCAAGAAAATTGGCATTAACGTCAACATCGTTTCACATGAGAAATCGAATTACTACAAGGCGGGCGAATACGAGATCGGTCTTTACTCCGTCATCACCATGCCAACGGGCGACCCGTATGCATTCCTGCGTGACGTACTGAGCGCAAAGGGTGTCGCCAACTTTGGACACTACACGAACCCCGTGGTCGAACAGGCACTTGCGGATTTGCCGAACACGTTTGATCCCGCGAAGCGCATTGAGCTTGCCAACCGCATTCAGCAGCAGGTCATCGACGATGCGGCGATGGACTTCATCGGGTTCAACAATATGCAGGTCGGCATCTCGAAGAAGGTCAGCGGATTCCTCTCCACGCCGAGCGACTACTACCACGTGACAAAGGATTTGGATAAGAAGTAATTATAAGGCTCTTGTTACGGAACATCGGAAACAGCTCCGTGCGATGCTCCTAAGCAAACCCTAGTGGAGCAGGCGGAGAAAAGGGCACGTTCTGCCCCCTGCGGATTTCTTTCGTTCAAGCGAAGCGCGTTTAAGAAGTCCGCAGGTATTTAGGCAGATAAGTGCCCGACCGCTTGCGTAACGAGGCGTTTGCGTGGAGTACGCACGGCGGCATCCGTAACATTTCATAGAGCTTATGCAGCGGAGCATATCATGCAGGAACTCTTACGAATCGACCACCTGACGGCGGGATACGGCGGTGACGCCGTTGTCGAGGACATCTGTCTCAGCCTCTCGGCGGGCGAAGTCCTCGGCATCGTCGGCGAAAGCGGCAGCGGCAAATCCACACTGCTGCGCGCCATCGCCCAGATTCGCGGACTCTCCACCGAGATCCACGCGGGTACCGTCTCCATGAACGGGCGCGACATCGCCGTGCTCGCCGAGAGCACGCGCCGCCGTATGCGCGGCGAGGAGCTCGCCATGGTCTTCCAGTACGCCGGCGCATCTCTGAACCCCGCGCGGCGGATTGGCACGCAGCTCGTCGAGACCATGCGCGCGCACACGGATCTCTCACAGGACGAGATCCGTGCACGCGCCGCAGAGGTATTCAGCGGCATGGGATTCACCGAAATCGACCGCATTCTGCGCGCATACCCGTTCGAGCTCTCGGGCGGCATGGCGCAGCGCGCCGCCATCGCCCTCGCCGTCATCCTGCGCCCGCAGCTGCTGCTCGCCGACGAGCCGACCTCGGCACTCGACGCCACCATCCAGCTGCAGGTACTCGACCATCTGCGCGCCCTCAGGGAGCGCACGGGCACGGCGATCCTCCTCATCACGCATAACATCGGCGTCGTGCGGCACATCGCCGACCGCGTCGCCGTCATGTGTCGGGGACGCATCGTCGAGCAGGGCGCAGTAGAGGATGTTCTGAGCAATCCGCAGCATCCCTATACGCAGGAACTCCTTGCGGCAGTGCCGCAAATGTGCGCCGCGCCTCCATCCGCCCCGATCAACTGTGGCGGACACGGGCAGGCAGAGGATAAATCCCCTGCCCACGCACATGCCTCTGTCGAGCGCGCACAGGCTGAGGACGCAGATGCACTCCTGCGCTTTGAGAACGTCTCCATGCACTTCGACGACGCGGCGGGGCGCGTACAGGCTGTGAACGACATTTCGTTCACCCTCGCGCGGCGTGAACTCCTCGGCATCGTCGGCGAGAGCGGCAGCGGCAAATCCACCGTGGCAAAGCTGCTCACGGGGCTGCACGCACCGACGGGCGGACGCATCCTGCTGGACGGCAGGGACATTACATATGCCTCGGGCAGGGAGCGGCGTCACCTCTACACGCGTATGCAGATGGTCTTTCAGGATGCAGTCGGCTCCTTCAATCCACGCCGCACAATCGGCGCGATGATCGGCGAGCCCATCTGCCGCCTGTGCAATCCAGATGGGCGCACAACCGAGCAGCGCGTCGCACAGCTCCTCACCGAGGTGGGGCTGCCCGCCGCCTATGCCGCACGCTATCCGCACGAGATAAGCGGCGGTGAGTGTCAGCGCGCCGCGATTGCGCGCGCAATGGCAGTGCATCCCGACATCCTCATCTGCGATGAGGCGACCTCCGCACTCGATGTCTCCGTACAGGCAAAGATCGTCGCGCTCCTCCTGCACTTGCAGCAGGAACACGCAATGAGCCTGCTCTTCATCTCACATGATCTGCCGCTCGTCAGCTCCATCGCCGACCGCGTCCTCATCATGCAGAATGGACGCATCGTCGAACAGGGCGAGACCAGCCGCGTCCTCAGAGAACCAAGCGAGGACTATACGCGGAATCTCCTGCGGGCGGCGCTGTAGACAGAAGAAGACGGCATGAAAGATTTTTATCTTTCACGTCGTCTTTTCTTGTGTTATCACGGGAAAAGCGATAGAATATAGGAAAACAGATTGCTACGAGGGAGGAGATATGATGAATCGCCGAAATTACAATCCATTGAACGACTATCTCTTCAAATTCGTCTTTGGCAGGGAAGAACGAAAACGTATTACACTCAGCTTTCTAAATGCGGTTTTAGAGCGGGAAGAAACCGATGAACTTACAGACATTTCCTTCATTGACCGAGAGTTCGATCCACAGTTTGAGGAGGACAAGCGTTCACAGCTTGATATATATGGTATCACGAGCGACGGCAGCCAGATTAACATTGAGGTGCAGCTGCTCAATCGCCACAATATGCAGAAGCGAACGCTGTACTATTGGGCACGCATGTATCAGACGCTGCACAAAGGCGAGGAGTATCAGGATCTCAGACGCTCCATTACGATCAACCTGTTGAATTTTTACCTACTCCCGCAGGAGGACCCGCACGCGATGTACGGGCTCTATGACATCAGGAGCGGACATCGACTGACCAAGGATCTGGAGATACACTTCCTTGAGATTCCAAAGTTCAAGACCAAATCCATCAAAGAAATGAAGCGCCTCGAAAAGTGGCTTGCCTACTTTTCAAACAAATTGGACGAACGAGAAACGGAGGAGTTGGCAATGAGTGAAGCCGCCATCAGCGAAGCAATTCAGGCAGAACAAATCTTTATGCAGAGCGATGTAGAACGCTGGCAGTATGAGCAGCGTGAAAAGGCATTACGGGACTATCTCAGTGAAATGAGTGCCTGTCGTTCCGAAGGTGCAGAGGAAATGTTGCTGCAAAATTTACACCATCTCATGGATGAACTTTCCCTCCCACCTGAACGCGCGATGGACATTCTGCATATTGCAGACACAGAGCGCGCACGTTATGCGCAGCTCCTCAAACAGTAAACAATCCTACCATACGAATAAAGAGGTATCACTCGACACGAAATCGAGCGATACCTCTTTATTCATACAGATTTTATTCTCTTACACAGCAGCAGCTGCCGGCTCGTCCGTCTCAATGCCGAACATCGCCATATCGTCCTCAACATTCGTGATGCCGCCGATGCCGAAGGTCTCTACAAGAACCTTTGCGACGTTCGGGGAGAGGAACGCGGGGAGCGTGGGGCCGAGGTGGATGTTCTTCACGCCGAGGTGGAGGAACGCGAGGAGAACAATGACCGCCTTCTGCTCGTACCACGCAATGTTGTACGCAATCGGGAGCTTATTCACATCATCCAACCCGAACACTTCCTTCAGCTTCAGCGCGATCAGTGCGAGCGAGTAGGAGTCGTTGCACTGCCCCGCATCGAGCACGCGCGGGATGCCGCCGATATCGCCGAGATCCTTCTTGATGTACTTGTACTTCGCGCAACCCGCCGTGAGGATGACCGTGTCATGCGGCAGCGCCTCGGCAAACTCGCCGTAGTACGCACGCGACTTCATGCGCCCGTCACAGCCCGCCATGACGACGAACTTCTTGATCGCGCCGCTCTTGACCGCCTCGACGACCTTATCTGCAACGGCAAAGACCTGCTCATGCGCGAAGCCGCCGACGATCTCGCCCCGCTCCAGCTCCGTCGGAGGCGCACACTTCTTCGCACACTCGATCACGGGCGTAAAGTCCTTCTCGCCGTTCACGAGGGGGATGTGCATGCAGCCCGGCACGCCAACCGCAGCCGTTGTGAAGAGACGATCCTTGTAGCTGTCCTTCGGCGGAACGACGCAGTTCGTCGTCATGAGGATTGCGCCGTTGAACTTCTCGAACTCCTCCTTCTGCTGCCACCACGCATTGCCGTAGTTGCCGACGAGGTTGTCGTACTGCTTGAACTTCGGATAGTAGTGCGCGGGGATCATCTCGCCGTGCGTGTAGACATCGACGCCCGTGCCCTTCGTCTGCTCGAGGAGACACTCGAGATCCTTGAGATCATGCCCCGAGATAAGGATGCCGGGGCGATTGCTGACGCCGAGCTTCACCTTTGTGATCTCAGGGTTGCCGTAGCTCTCCGTGTTCGCCGTATCGAGGAGCGCCATGCCCGCGACGCCCCACTTGCCCGTCTCGAGGACGAGCGCCGTCAGCGCATCGCCGTCCATCGTATCATCGAGCAGCTGTGCCAGTGCGTGCTGCATGAATGCGTCGATCTCCTCGTTCTCGTGCCCCAGCGCATTTGCGTGCTCGACATAAGCAGACAGCCCCTTCAGACCATACGTCGTCAGCTCACGCAGGCTACGTACATCCTCGTTCTCCGTCGCGAGTACGCCGACTGTCTTTGCCTTTGCCTCAAAGTCCGCGCGCGGAGCCGTCCAATGCGCCGCCTCTGGCAGCTTCGACGCATCTGCAACCTGTGCGAGCAGATCCGACTTCAGCGCGAGCGTCTCCTCGATCACATCGATGATCGCCTCACGGTCGAAGTTCGCATTCGTGATCGTAATGAAGAGGTTCATCGTCACGCGATGGT
>CAUVMF010000037.1:0-13451 GCA_963552975.1 uncultured Selenomonas sp. | reverse complement strand
TGTTGTCACAGCGGTTGATGCCGCCGAAGATGTTGACGAAGATGCCCTTTGCCTGGCCGCCCTCGAGCATGATGCTGAACGCCTTTGCAATCTTCTCCGGCTCGGAGTCGCCGCCGACATCGAGGAAGTTCGCGGGCTCGCCGCCGTAGTGCTTGATGATGTCAACGGTCGCCATCGCAAGGCCCGCGCCGTTGACCATGCACGCGACGTCGCCGCCGAGGTTGACGTAGTTCAGCCCTGCCGCTGCCGCCTCGCGCTCCTTCGGATCCTCCTCGGTCTCATCGCGCAGCTCCGCGATGTCGGGGTGACGGAAGAGTGCGCTGTCGTCGAAGTTCAGCTTTGCATCGAGCGCGATGACGTCGTCGTCCTCGGTGACGACGAGCGGGTTGATCTCGACCTGCGAGCAGTCCTTGCCGATGAACGCCGCATAGAGCCCCTGCATGAGCGCGGCCGCCTTGCGGACGGCGGGCCCCGGGATGTTGATGGCGTATGCCATACGTGTCGCCTGGAACGGCGCGAGTCCGATGACGGGGTCGATGTACTCTTTGATGATCTTTTCGGGGGTCTCGGCGGCGACCTTTTCGATCTCGACGCCGCCCTCCTCGGAGCCCATCATGACGATGCTTGCCGTCTGGCGATCAACGACAAAGGAGAGGTAGTATTCCTTCTTGATCTTCGAGCCCTCCTCGATCAGGAGGCGTCCGACCTTCTTGCCCTCGGGGCCGGTCTGATGCGTGACAAGCACCTTGCCGAGCAGCTCCTGCGCGTAGGCACGCACCTCATCCACGTTCTTTGCGATCTTGACGCCGCCCGCTTTGCCGCGGCCGCCTGCGTGGATCTGCGCCTTGACGACGATGACGGGGGAACCAAGCTTCTCTGCGTTTGCGACTGCCTCGTCGACGGTGAACGCCGGCAGGCCGTTTGGCACGTTCACGCCGAACTCGCGCAAAACCTGCTTGGACTGGTACTCATGAATATTCATTTCGTCAATCCTCCCTTAATTTTTGTGAGCAGAGCTTTCCTATAGATACGATCTTACCCCTCTTTTATAGAAATGTCTAGCGATTTTGTATAAGTGAGTGATTGAAAAAACTTGCACTGCTATAAACAAATTCTATAGCTATACATCATCGAGTTTGTAGACGGTTTCCGCCTCCCAAACCTCGCCCATGCGCAGCTCGGGCTGTGGGAAATGAGGGTTCGCAGGCGCGTTCGGGAAGAACTGCGTCTCGAGGCAGAAGCCGCTGCGCCGTGCGAACTGTTTTCCGCCCTTGCCGATGAGGGGCTTTTTCCCGAGGGAGTTGCCCGTGTAGAACTGCACGCCGATCTGTGTCGTGTAGCAGGAGAGGGCAAGCCCCGTTTTCCGTGAAATGACACGCGCCGCCTTCTTTAGATGCGAATACGGCTCGGGCGCGTAGTCGCTGCGCAGCACCCAGTTGTGATCGTAGCCGCCCGCCATCTGCAGCTGGTCATAGTCCGCGTCGATGCGTTCGCCGATGCGATGCGGCGTCGTGAAGTCCATCGGCGTTCCGAAGACGGAGAGGATGCGCCCGTCGGGCAGGGACTCCGCATCCGCCCACGTGAACGCGTCCGCGTAGATCTCCGCCTCGTGATCGAGCACGCTGCCGGCGGTCGCACCATCGAGGTTGAAGTAGGTGTGATTCGTGAGGTTGCAGATCGTATCCGCATCGCTGACGGCGTGGTAGGAGATGCGGAGCGCATCGTCGTCCGTGAGGCGGTACGTGACCTTTGCCTCGAAGTTGCCCGGGTAGCCACACTCGCCGTCGGGGCTGACGGTCGTGAACTCCACGCCGCCCTCGACGATCTCCGCCATCCAGAGGTGGTAGTGCAGCCCCTTCGAGCCGCCGTGGATGTGGTTCTGCTTCTTTGATCCCGTGTTCAGTTCAAGCTGATAGGGACGCCCCGCGATCGTGACACGCCCGCCCGCAATGCGGTTTGCGTGCCGTCCGACCACAGCGCCCATCGAGGCGGTGTCGGCGACATAGTCCTCGCCCGTCTCATAGCCGAGCACGATGTCCAGCGGTTTTCCCTTTACGAGCCGTTCAAACTTGACGAGGCGCGCCCCG
The DNA here is from genome assembly GCA_963552975.1 of uncultured Selenomonas sp. GTDB lineage: Bacteria > Bacillota > Negativicutes > Selenomonadales > Selenomonadaceae > Centipeda. The sequence continues at coordinate 11,364 of CAUVMF010000037.1, read as the reverse complement.
TAGCTCGTGATGGCAACGCGTGTACCGTTTCCGTTCGTCAAGGTGTAGAGATCGATCCGATCCCCGCCCGGCATCGAGCCAAACGCTTCCATCTTTAACTCCGTCATCGCAGATTCCTCCTGAAGCGGCTGCGCCGCCATTGAAAACGACAAACAACAATCGAAAATCGTCTTTAGGAAGCACTGATAAATTCAGCACCGCCATCTTAGCGCATCTTTTTTGCCCGCACTTCGTCGGCAAATCCTCCACATAGCCTCTGCTATGCGTCCGGTTTGCCTCCTAGTTCGGTCGAAAAAATCTACGCCAATCTGACGTACTTCATTTTATCAGCGATTCCTTTATTCTATCATATCTTTAGAGGTTTGGCATGAAAAACGAGGAAATAATTGCGCCCGCAGGGCAGTCCTCCGCCGCCTCGAGGGCATCGTCCTGTTCGGCGGGCTGCGGCTGGCGCAGGAGCACAGCGCTGCGCGCTGTACGGTCGATCCGAAAGACGGCGGGCAGACGCTCGGCGCACATGCCGCAGGAGACACAGGCGGCAGGGTTGATGGATAGTTTCATCGCGCTCTCCAAATGAAAATTTCCTGCCGCACGAGAGTACAGCAGGAGTCTTTTCATATCAAATATAACACACGCCTAAAGTATGGCGTATCCGTGCGCAGATGTCTGTGACTGCAGCAACAATCAGAGTCCTGCGCTCGCGTCCGAGCCCTCGAGCATCTTGTGCAGGTAGGCGCGGATCTCCACACCGTGCTCCATCTTCATGACATCGGCGAGGAGTTCCTTTGCCTGTGTCGAGGTGACGGAGCGGATCATCTCCTTGACGCGCGGGATGCTCGGCGCGCTCATAGAGAGCTCCGTGATGCCCATGCCGAGCAGGATGACGGCGGCGTACGGGTCGCTCGCCATCTCGCCGCACATGCCCGCCCAGATGCCGCGCTCGCGTGCGCTCTGGATCGTGCGCTGGATGAGGCGGAGGACGGCGGGGTTGAACGGATTGTAGAGATTTGCAATCTGTGCGTTGCCCCGGTCGACCGCAAGCGTGTACTGGATGAGGTCGTTCGTGCCGATGCTGAAGAAGTCAACGTACTGCGAGAGGAGCGGGGAGACGACCGCCGCCGCCGGCGTCTCGACCATGATGCCGATCTGCACGTCGTCGGAGTACTCCTTGCCCTCGTGCGCGAGCTCGACCTTTGCCTGCTCGACGAGCTTCTGCACGCGCTGGATCTCGCTGACGCTGATGACCATGGGCACCATCATCGCCGCCTTGCCGTAGAGCCCTGCGCGCAGGATCGCCTTGATCTGCGGGAGGAAGAGGTCGTGACGGTCGAGGCTGATGCGCAGCGCCCGGTAGCCGAGGAACGGATTCTCCTCGGGGTCGATGTTGAGGTAGGGCAGGGGCTTGTCGCCGCCGATGTCCATCGTGCGGATGACGCAGATGTGACCACCGCATTTCTCGACGGCGGCGCGGTATGCCTTGAACTGGTCCTCCTCGGTCGGGATCGTGGTGGAGCCCATGAAGACGAATTCGGAGCGGAAGAGTCCGACGCCCTCCGCACCGTACGTGAGCGCGTTGTCCACGTCCATATGCGTGCCGATGTTCGCCGTGAGCTCGATGCGCACGCCGTCCTTCGTCACAGCAGGCAGATCCTTGAGCGCGGCATAGTGCGCCGCGAGCTTTTTTTGCTCCTCGATCTTGGTCTGATAGAGGGAGCGCTCCGCCTCGGTCGGGCGGATGATGATGTCGCCGCGGCTGCCGTCGAGGATGATCTCGTCCTCGTCATGGATGAGGTTGATCTTGTCGCCGATGCCAAGGACGGTCGGAATTGCGCGCGCCTTGGCGATGATGACGACGTGGCTCGTCGCGCTGCCGGAACCTAGGATGACGCCCGCAATCTGCTCCGTGGGCATGCCCGCGACGACAGACGGCTCGATCTCCTCGCCGCAGAGGATGACCTGACCGGATCCAATCTCCGGCTCCTTGACGCCGAGGACGTATTTTGCGATGCGCTTGCCGACGTCGCGCAGATCAACGGCGCGCGCGGCGAAATACTCGTCCTCCATCTGCTCGAAGAGCTGCGCCTGCTCGTTCGCCGCGTCGAGAATGCCCTGCGGGGCGCTGCCGCACGCCTCGATCTTCGTCTTGATGTTCTCCGCCATCATCGGATCCTGCACCATCATGCGGTGCGCCTCAAGGATCGCCGCCTGCTCCGCCTGCTCCTCTTTCCTCAGACGCTCAATGGTCGCGAGCAGGGTTTCGGTGACGGCGACGAGCGCCGCTTCCGCCTTGTTTTGCTCCTCTGCGACGGAGCCGGGCTGATAGGCTGCAAGATAGCCGTCGAGGTTCTGCCCTGCGAGCATGACCTTACCGACGGCGATGCCGGAGATGACCCCTTTTCCGCGAATGTTTTCCGCCATATTGATACCCCCTATGAAAAAACGCCGCGAGGTGCACAGTGCACTGCAAAACCTCACGGCGTCCCATTGTATCTGATTACTCCTCGCCGAACTTCGAGTTGACGAGATCCGCGAGCTCCTTCACAGCCGCTGCCTCGTCCTCGCCCTCAGCGACGATGGTGAGCTCCGTGCCCTTGACAAGCCCCATACTCATCAGCATGAGAATGCTCTTGGCGTCGACCTTTTTGCCCTTTGCCTCGATCTGAATCTTGGACTTGAACTTCGTTGCCGTCTGAACGAATACCGATGCGGGACGCGCATGGATGCCCGTCTTGTTTTCGATCGTTACTGTTTCCTGCGTCATGTGAACCTCTCCCATCCGTATAGTGAATCAGCATATTTTCCCCGCGCCCGTGCCTTGTTCCGTGCGCGAATGAATGTCACAGCCATTATACTATAAAATGTCGGGCTTTTCAATAACGCCTTTCACTGCAAGGCTTGTATAATTTTCCACCCTCCATTTGTCTACAAAATCATTTTGACATCTCCTTCTCCTCTTTGACTTTATATAAAACCTTGCGAAGAAGTTGTCAACTTTATTTATGCAACATCAGGAGAAAGAATGAAAAACATCACGACAATCGGCAATGTACGTGGCTACATTGCCAAAGATGGAAACGCATGGCTGAACGCTGAGGACGTGGCGCGTGGATGGGGCTTTGTGGACGAAAAGAATGGCGTCGAGTATGTTCGTTGGAATCGAATCAACGGCTATCTCAATGAGTTTGGGTTTTCGCCACAAGTGGCGAAAGATGATTTCCTCCCCGAGAACATGGTCTACCGCCTTGGTTTCAAGGCAAACAACGATCGGGCGCAGGAGTTTCAAGCGAAACTTGCCGACGAGATTCTCCCTGCGATCCGCAAGACGGGGACGTACTCCCTCCCGAAGCTCGAGAAGAATCCGAAGTACCGCACCCGCATGGTCGGGACGGCGGTATGGGACATTCGCAGCACGGCGGCGGAGCTGCAGAAACTCTTCGGCGTGAAGAGCGGCATCGCCATCGCCAAGGCGACGAACATGATCGAGCGGGCGTACGGCGTGGACATGGAGGAGGTCAAGGAACTCATCCCTCCTGCAGAGCACGAGACAGGTTTCCTCAACGCGACGGAGGTCGGAATGCGGCTCGGTGTGAACGCACGCAAGGCAAACGCACTGCTCCAAAACGCGGGCTTGCAGGTGCGCTTCAACGGGACATGGCGGCTCACGAACAAAGGAAAGTCACACGGTGAGGAAATGCCCTACGAGCGCAACGGTCACAACGGCTATCAGATTCGGTGGAATGATTCCGTTGTGTCTGTGCTTGCGGAATGCAAGACGGCGTGAGTGTGGGCAAAAGAAAAACCCGCGTGAAGCGGGCGATCAGATACATTCGTAACGGTATTCATAGACCTTTTTGTAATAGCAGCCGTTGGCAAGTTCGACACGACTGCGACGCAGCTTTCGCGAAACTGCTTTCTTGATTGCTTTACATGAATAGGAAAAGCGACAAATTCGGTTTTTCTGCTTGTCGTAATAGGCACCTGCGAAGTAACCGCATTCTCTCATGAGTTTGTGTAATCGCCGCTTCTCCTCCATTTTGTTGTTATGACGCATGGAACCCCCTTTCATGTCGGTCAGGCGAATGCAGGACGGGGCGGTGGCGTGGATGCGTGACGGCGTTCTTCTTCCTCGGCGCGGTCAAGAGCTTCCTGTCTGGCAAGCTCCTGCTGATACCAGCCTTCAAGGGCGTCGTATTCACGTTTGAATTCGGGGTCTTTAAGCTGTTCATTGAGGAATTCGTCCAGCGTCATTTGAGATACCTCCTTTGATAGTCTGCACGATAGGTCTTCGCCCATTGGATTTCCTCGGGCGGTGTTTTCTTGGACTTCTTGATAAATCCGTTGGTGACTACGGCGGTATTGCCAACAACAAAGAAGTAGAGAACGCGTGAGATGTTGCCGTCGAATGTGACGCGCAGCTCCATGATTCCGTCGGTCAGTTCTTTGGAGTATGGAGCGCGTAAGGTGTAGCCTCTTGCCTGAAGGATTTTGAGGGAGCGCGTAATCTTTGCTCTCATTCCATCATCGAGTGAGATAATAAACTCGGCAACAGGTACAGTCCCGTCTTCTTTCTCGTAGAACACAACGTTCAAGCGCAGACCTCCGTTCAACGGTTGATGGTTGGATTATCACTTCTTCCGACGAGGTAGTCAAGCGAAACGTCGAAGTAGTCCGCGAGGGCGATGAGGACGGTATACGATGGCTCACGCTCGCCGTATTCATAGCGTTGGTATGTGCGTAAGGACAGCCAAACTCCTGCGGCAATGTCTTTTTGCAGCAGATTCTTAGAGGTCTTTAGGAAGCACTGATAAATTCAGCCGCGCCATCTTGACGCATCTTTTTTACCCGCACTTCGCCCTCGATCCTCCACAGAGCACCACTCTGCGTCCGGTTTGCCTCCTAGTTTGGACGAAAAAATCTACGCCAATCTGCAGGTCTATTTTATCAGCGATTCCTATATATTTATTATATACGTTTTGAGGGAGGTTGAAAAGTGGATTCTACGAAAGTGTCGTTTTTGTTGGCGATGCCGATTTCTCTCAAAAGATGGCTGCGGCAAGAAGCGCAGCGGAAAGGGATGACGATCACGGGGCTTATCATGGCGGTGCTGAGTGAGTACCGCGAGCAGAAGGAGAAGACGCCGTTCGAGGCGAGATACTCGCCGTAAATTTATTGGACACTGATGTTACAAAAAAGCTTGACTACAATAAACGGCGTGCCCCGGGGATAATCTCTTCGCGCAGATGGATGCCATCGTCGGCAAGGCGAACTTCTACGCCGCGCAGTAGTTGACGGATTTCCTTACGTGTCGTATAAAGGGCATAGAAAAGGTGCTATCGTGTAAACGGTCAGCCCCGCTAGACAATTTGGGTTCGAAAACCCGCCTGTTCCGGCAATGTAGTGACCCCCAAAAGTTAGATTCTCTAAGTCTAACTTTTGGGGGTCAGGTCACAAAGACTAGGCGGGTTTTCTTGTGCCTTTAACGCAACGATACAGATCATTACAAGGAAAACCAACGACAAGAAATCGTAGAGTTCCATGGCATCGCCCCCTTTCAGGGAATTCAGCCACGCCATCTTAGCGCACTTTTTTGCCCGCACAACGCCTGCAAATCCTCCACAGAGCACCACTCTGCGTCCGGTTTTCCACCTTGTTCGGACGAAAAAATCTACGCCAATCTGCAGGTCTATTTTATCAGCGATTCCTACAGAAAACGAACAGAGAGGCGACGCAGACCGTGTTATCCCGCTGTTTTTCTTTTCTGCATTTGTATACAACACACTATGATTCACCTTCTATATCGCTATTTTATCTTTGTGTAAAAAACACTGCGTTATTCCTGTGAAGTCCCGTCGCTGTTGGGGTTACGGGTTTATCATAAAACTTGATATATCACCTCTTTGCGCAGATTTCTCTTATACTATAAAACGAGAAATGAAAAAAGAGCAGAAACAAAAAAGTTTTGGAAAAAAATCCATGTATTTTTTAATATTTCTTTGGAGAGGAAGGAAAAATCGTATTCGTGTCGAAAGAGTCTTAGAATACCTATGGGTATGCGTGACCGTCCGATGAGGGGGAGGCGAGGATATTGCAGCTTGATATTCGCCGGTCCTCGCTTGTTCTTGCCATCCTGATGAGCATTGGTGTTGTCGCGGGGGTGATTGCCCTGCGGCCTCCGCTGACGCAGATGTACTATGTGCAGCTGGGCGGGCTGATCGCGGGGGCGGGTGTCGTTGTGACGCTCTACAATGCGTTCATGACCGCGCGTGCACGGCGTGCAGAGAAATCTGCAACGGAGGAGTGCACCCTGCCGGCGGAGGTTTCCACGGTGGACTGTGCGCTCGATGCTCCGCCTGCCTATGCGGCGACGGAGGAGAATGCGCTGCCCGTGCAACCTGTGGCGCGCCCTGCGATTGCCATGGTGACGGATCTGTGTGCTACGGCGCAGGATGCAAAAGCATCGGCGGAGACGTACGCGGAGGAGCTGCCGGAGAGTCTGGACGCTCTGCTCGACATCGCGTACGAGACGGCGGCAGCCGCACCGCTGCGTGCCATAGAGGCATATCGCGAGGCACTTCTACGGTACCCTAACGATTCCTATATGCCGTATCTCATCATCGAGCTCTCGACGCTCTACAAGCGACTCGGGGACTACGATGCGGCACTCGCCCTCTTTGATGAGGCGTGTGCACTTCCCATCATTGCAAAGAACGCCGTCATGGCACAGGAGTTTGAGCGCTCCCGCAGAGTCCTGACCGTCGTTTCTGATATGCTCGCGGCGCAGGGGACGCCCGCGCTCCCCTTCGGCGATGTGCCGAAGGATCTGCTCGCAGAGGCAGATCGGCGCGCAGATGAGCCGAACATCTGACATTTGGGAACTGCTGAATTTATCAGTGCTTCCCCTAGACAAATGGAGGAATACATATGAAGAAAAGCGTTGACATTCTGGGACTGCCCGTCATCAGTATCACCGAGGGGCGCGAGCTCGGCATGAGCAAAACCCTGCTCATCGACGCGCCGAACCGCGTTGTGGCGGCGATCACGATTGAGGACGAGGACTGGTATCGCGGAGTCAAGCTCATTCCCTACGATAACGTCATTGCGGTCGGCGAGGATGCCGTCACGATCAACAACAGTGAGAACATCCTGACACTCGATGCGGCGGGTGACTTTGAGACACTGCTCGACGATAATATCCGCGTCATCGGCACGAAGGCGATCACGCGTACGGGCGTGATACAGGGCAATATCACAGAGATCTTCATCGGTGAGGACGGGAGCATCGAGAAATGCGAGATCACGGCACCAGAGGGGTCGACGACCGAGGTGACGGCGGATCAGGTTTCGATCTTTGGCAAGGAAGTCACGGTCATCTCCCCGGAGGGCGATGCCGGAAAAAAATCTGACGCAGCGGCTGCACCGGCGGCATCCGCTGTGATAGCCCCCGTAGCTGAAGCGGCTGCGGCAGAGCCGGTGACAGAGGTCGCTGCGCCCGCAGTGGAGGAGCCTGTGGCGGAGACTGTGGCGACACCCGTTGAGGAGCCTGCAGCACCCGTGGCAGAGCCTGCACCGGAGCCGGAACTGCCTGCCGCGCCCGAGGCATCCGCTGTCGAGATGCCGGCAGCGGAGCCTGCCCCCGCAGCGGAACCGGAGGCAGCTCCTTCTGCGCCGGTCGCAGAGCCTGCGGCTCCGGCAGCAGACCCCGCTGAGGACAAGAGTGCGGAGCGTGTAAACGAGGATCGTCACCGCCGCTTCCTGCTCGGCAAGAAGGCGACGCGCACGATCAAGATGGACAACGGCGTTGTCATCGTCGAGGCGGGCGCGGACATCACCGAGGAAGTCCTGCAGAAGGCGAAGCTCGGCAACAAGTTCATCGAGCTCTCGATGAGCGCACAGTAATTTCAGACGATGAATATACCAAACCATCGTAACGAGGTTCTCTAGAGAATCGTGGGCGGTGGTGGAGGCACAACAGAATAAGGGGAGCTGGCAGCAGTCGGCTGAGAGGGGATTATGCGTCCCGACCCATTACCTGATTTGGATAATGCCAACGTAGGGATATGTGTGCAGATAGCGCGGCTATGTCATTGGCATAGCCGCGTTTTTTGCATCGAAAATTACGCGGCGCTATCCCCACATAGTAAGGAGGTCTCACATGGAAAAGAGGACAGGACTTGGCGCGAATGCGCTCATTTGGTTTGGTGCGGGCGTTTCGCTTGCGGAGATTTTGACGGGCACGTTTTTTGCACCGCTCGGCTTTCGCGACGGCGGGATTGCCATTGTGGTCGGACACATCATCGGCTGTGCGCTGCTTTTCCTCGCGGGGCTGATCGGTGCACACACGCGTCGCAGTGCGATGGAGACGGTCAAGATGGCGTTCGGTGCGCGCGGCGGGCTGCTCTTTGCCGTGCTCAACGTCATGCAGCTCATCGGTTGGACGAGCATCATGATCTATGACGGGGCACTCGCGGCAAATTCCGTGATGGATGCGGGGCATTGGCTTTGGTGCTTCGTCATCGGCGTGCTGATTATCGTTTGGATTCGGATCGGGATTCTGCGGATTGAGCGCGTGAACGCCGTCGCCATGACGGGGCTGTTCCTCCTCACCGTGCTCCTCTGCTCCGTCATCATGGGCGGGACGGAGGCTGCGGGCTCTGCGGCAGGTGAGGCGATGAGCTTTGCGATGGCACTCGAGCTCTCGATTGCGATGCCGCTCTCGTGGCTGCCACTCATCTCGGACTACACGCGCGAGGCGGAGAAGCCCGTCGCCGCTGCCGCCGTGAGTGCGCTCGTCTACGGGCTCGTCAGCTGCTGGATGTACTTCATCGGCATGGGCGCGGCGATCCTTACGGGCGAGAGTGACATCGCACAGATCATGCTCCATGCGGGGCTTGGCACGGCGGGGCTTGGTGTCGTCATCCTCTCGACCGTCACCACAACGTATCTCGATGCGTACTCGGCGGGTGTCTCAAGCGAGAGCATCGTGCGCTCCGTCTCGGGGCGTACCGTCGGCATCGGCGTGACCGTCCTCGGTGCGGTTGCGGCATCGCTCTATCCGATGGACGACATCACGGGTTTCCTCTACATCATTGGCTCGGTCTTTGCCCCGATGATTGCCGTCCAGATCGCGAGCTACTTCCTCCTGCGCGAGGATGCGGCGGGACGCTCTGTCCACACGGTCAACCTCGCTGTCTGGTTCATCGGCTTCCTCTGCTACCGCTGGCTCATGACACTCGACACCCCCGTCGGCAGCACCCTCCCGACCATGGCGATCACGCTTTTGCTTGCGCTTCTGGCACACCGCGTATTTGAAAGGAAAACACAATGAAAGACTCTACCCTCGCTGCGGTGCGCCGCACTGCGCCCCTTATCCACTGCATCACCAACTACGTCACCGTCAATGACGTTGCGAACGTTCTGCTCGCCATCGGGGCGCGTCCCATCATGGCGGACGATCCGGAGGAGGTAGAGGAGATCACCGACCTCTGCGCGGGGCTCTGCCTCAACATCGGCACGCTCAATGCGCGAACCATCCCAAGTATGATTGTGGCGGGCAAACGTGCCCGCGCTCTCGGACATCCCGTCGTCCTCGACCCCGTCGGTGCAGGTGCGAGCAGACTGCGCACCGAGACCGCGCTGCGTATCCTCCATGAGGTGCATCCGACCGTCGTGCGCGGCAACATCTCCGAGATTCGGACGCTTGCTGTTGGCACGGGGACAACACAAGGCGTTGACGCGAATGCAGCGGACGCCGTCACCGAGAAGAATCTTGCGGCGTCCGCGGATTTTCTCCGCAATTTTTCCACGCGTACGGGTGCAATCGTCGCCGTCACGGGCGCAATCGATCTCGTGACGGACGGACGGGACTGCTATGCCATCCGAAACGGGCGGGCAGAAATGGGACAGGTCACGGGGACGGGCTGCCAGCTCTCTGCGCTGCTCGCTGCCGCCCTTGCCGCCGCTCCGTCCGACACCCTCGCGGCAGTCGCCGAGACTGTCGCACTTATGGGGACGGCGGGGGAGATTGCATGGGCGCAGATGGGGGAGCGTGACGGCAACGCTGCCTATCGAACGCGCATCATTGATGCCATTTATCGCATGACGAGTGAAGAACTCAGCACACATATGAACATCACAAAACTCTGAGGAGGAAGCACAATGAAAATGCACACAGCACTCACCATTGCGGGCAGCGATTCGAGCGGCGGCGCGGGCATTCAGGCAGATCTCAAGACCATGACCGCGCACGGCGTCTACGGCATGAGTGCCGTCACCGCCCTCACCGCACAGAACACCACAGGCGTCACGGACATCCTCGCCGTCACGCCCGCATTCCTCGCGGCACAGCTCGATGCCGTCTTTACCGACATACCGCCCGATGCCGTGAAGATCGGCATGGTCGCGGATGCCGCGCTCATCCGCGTGATTGCCGAAAAGCTGGACGAATACCATGCGCAGAACGTCGTCCTCGACCCCGTCATGGTCGCGACCAGCGGCGCACGTCTCATCAGCGAGAATGCAGTTGAGGCGCTCATCTCACTGCTCCTACCGCGTGCGGCGATCATCACACCGAACATCCCCGAGGCGGAGGTGCTCGCGGATACGGCAATCACCGACCGAGAGGGCATGACCGCAGCAGCGGCGCGCATCTATGAACGTGCACACACGGCGGTGCTCATAAAGGGCGGACACAGCATCGACGACGCGAACGATCTCCTCGTCGACGGTGCCGGCACGCGTTGGTTCGAGGGGCGGCGCATTGCTACTGCGAACACGCACGGCACGGGCTGCACCCTCTCCAGTGCGATCGCCGCGAACCTCGCACGTGGCATGACGGTTGACATCGCAGTCGAACGTGCGAAGGCATACATCTCGGGCGCACTCGCTGCAGGGCTTGACCTCGGCGCGGGCAGCGGGCCGCTCGCGCATGGATTTGATCTGAGGAGCGAATTTATATGCTAGACACACGCACCCGCAAACTCACCCTCGCCGGCATCCTCGTCGCCGTCGCCGTCCTCGGCGGACTGTTCAGCATCCCCGTGCTCGGCAGCCGCTGCGCCCCCGTGCAGCACCTCGTCAACATCCTCGCCGCCGTCTTTCTCGGCCCTCTCTGGGGCATCGGCGTCGCCTTTGCCGCGAGCCTTCTCCGCAACATCGCAGGGCTCGGCAGCCTCATGGCATTCCCCGGCAGCATGATCGGTGCGCTCTCGTGCGGGCTCGCCTACCACTATACGAAGCGCCTCGGCATCACCTGCATCGCCGAGGCACTCGGTACCGGCATCCTCGGCGCACTCGCAGCCTATCCCGTCGCCGCCCTCCTCATGGGACTGAACCCTGCGAGCTACACCGTCTACATCGTCCCCTTCC
>CAUVMF010000036.1:0-13718 GCA_963552975.1 uncultured Selenomonas sp. | reverse complement strand
GCGCACAGCGGTGGATCGCACTCGGCCCCATCAGCATACAGCCATCGGAGTTCTCAAAGCTCATCATGATCATCGCGCTCGCCGCGATGATGGAAAAGCGCGGGAAAATACAGTCGCTCAGCGATGTCGCGCCCGTTGCCGGCTATGTGCTTGTGCCGTTCCTGCTCGTTCTGAAGCAGCCGGATCTTGGCACGTCGCTTGTCTTTCTCGCAATCTTCTTTGGCATGGTGTTCGTTGCGGGGCTTCGCCTGCGCATTCTCGCCGGGATCTTCGGGCTCGGACTTGCGGCGATGCCTGTGCTCTGGCATTTCCTGAAGGACTATCAGAAAATGCGCATCATGGTCTTCATGGATCCCAATGTCGACCCGCTCGGCGCGGGCTATCATATCATCCAATCGAAGATTGCGATCGGCTCGGGGCTGCTCTTCGGGAAGGGGCTGTTCGGCGGGACGCAGAGTCAGCTGAACTTCCTGCCGGAGAACCATACGGACTTCATCTTCTCCGTCGTGGGCGAGGAACTCGGCTTTGTCGGCTGTGCCGTGCTGCTCCTGCTCTATCTCATCGTGCTCTGGCGTGGCATACGGATCGCACAGGATGCAAGTGATGCGTTCGGCAGGCTGCTTGCCGTCGGCATCACCTCGATGATTGCGTTCCATGTGCTCGTCAACGTCGGCATGACGATGGGCATTATGCCTGTCACGGGCATTCCGTTGCCGCTCATGAGCTACGGCGTGAGTTCGCTTACGACGAATATCATGGCGATTGCTATTCTGCTGAACATTCAGCTGCGGCGGCAAAAACTGTTATTTTAGAAAGAAATTCTGTGAGGCTGTTCGCCTTCGCGCGACAGCCTTTTTATTTTTGTGGGGGAATACGAAACAATGGTGCAGCTCGATCACAGTATCCTGCAATCGGTACTGAAACCTGCGCGCTATACGGGCGGCGAATGGAATGCCGTGCGCAAGGACTGGGATGGTGTGCAGTGCAGATTTGCACTCGCCCTGCCCGATGTCTACGAGGTCGGCATGAGCAATCTCGGGCTTGCCATTCTCTATGAGATTCTGAACCGTCGCGTGGATATTGCAGCAGAGCGTGTCTACGCGCCGTGGATCGATATGGAGGAGAAGATGCGCGAGCAGGGGATTCCGCTCTTTGCGCTCGAAAGCCGTCGTCCCATCAGGGCGTTTGACTTCCTCGGCTTCTCCCTCCAATACGAGATGATCTACTCCAACGTTCTCAATATGCTCGATCTGGCGGGGATTCCTCTCTATGCGCGTGAGCGCGGGGAGGATATGCCCTTTGTCGTGGGCGGAGGACCGTGTGTCTACAACGTGGAGCCGATTGCAGACTTCTTTGACTTTTTCATCATTGGGGAAGCGGAGGAGGTCATTCTTGAGGTTTGCGATGCCTTTATTGCGTGGAACGCGGCGGGACGCGAGGGCGGACGTCACGAATTCCTCACGCGCCTCCTCACCATTGACGGCATCTATATACCCTCGTTCTATGAGCCGATCTACGACGAGGCGGGGCATTTTCGTGAGATGCGTCTCCTGCATCCTGCGGCGCGTCCCGTGATCTACAAGCGCGTTGTACGCGATATGGATGCGGTCATGTCGGTCGAGCACCCGATTGTGCCCTATATGGACATTGTGCACAACCGCATGATGCTGGAGCTCTTTCGCGGTTGCTCGCGCGGCTGTCGCTTCTGTCAGGCGGGGATCGCATACCGTCCTGCGCGCGAGCGCACGGAGGAGCGTCTGCGCAGGACGGCGGCGGGGCTCATTGCCTCAACGGGCTACGATGAGATGAGTCTCACCTCGCTCTCCTCTGCGGATTACTCCTGCCTCGGGCGGCTTGTGGATGATCTGATGGAGGACAATGCGGGGGAGAAGATCAGCTTCTCCCTGCCGTCGCTGCGCATCGACAGCTTCTCGATCGACCTCGCACACCGCATGCAGCAGGTGCGAAAGTCGGGGCTGACCTTTGCACCCGAGGCTGGGACGCAGCGTATGCGCGATGTCATCAACAAGGGCGTGACGGAGGAGAATTTGCTCACGGCGTGCGGAGCGGCATTCCGTCACGGGTGGAAGCAGGTGAAGCTCTACTTTATGATGGGGCTGCCGACGGAGACGGATGAGGACATCATCGGGATTGCGCGTCTTGCGAAAAAGGTGGTCGATCTCTATACGGAGATTCGGGGGCGGCGCGGCTGTAAGGTGACGGTTTCCGTCTCCTGCTTCGTGCCGAAGCCCTATACGCCGTTCCAGTGGTTCGGTCAGCTTCCGATCGAGGAGTTCCAGCGACGTCAGCAGCTCCTCAAGGAGCACATCACAGACCGATCGATTACGTTCCACTATCATGACGCGCGGCTTTCCGTGATCGAGGGCGTCTTTGCGCGTGGCGACCGCCGCCTGGTGCCTGCACTCTATGAGGCGTGGAAGAACGGTGCGAAATTCGATGGGTGGTCGGATCTCTTCGACGACAGCCGTTATTTTGCAGCGTTTGAGAAATGCGGCATCGACTGGGTGTATTTTAGCCGTCGCACGCGTACGATCGGCGAGCCGCTGCCGTGGGCACATACATCACCCGGTGTCCTCGAACGCTTCCTAAAGTCCGAGTGGCAGAAGGCTCTTGCGGCTTCGCTCACGGAGGACTGCCGCCGCACGCACTGCACGGGCTGCGGCATCTGTCCGACGCTCGGCGTGGATGTGATCGACTATGCGGGCACGGAGGCGGAGCGTGCAGATGTGAGTGCTCCGATGGAAAAGCAAGCTGCCACTGAATCGAGCGCGGAAAACACGACTGCAGAGCGCAGACTCTTCGTCTATCGGGGACTCATTACGAAGGGGGAGGAGCTGCGCTACGTCTCCCATCTCGACTATGCGAATCTCTTCGTGCGCGCGTGCAAGCGTGCAAAACTTCCGATGGCATACTCGGAGGGCTTTAATCCGCATATGAAGGTCGCGTTCGCCTCTGCGCTCTCTCTGGGCGCGGCGAGCGATGCGGAGTATGTTGATTTCGAGATGAGAGAGGATCTTGCGCCTTCTCTGGTGATCGAGCGTCTGCGGAATCATCTGCCGCGTGGGGCACAGATCGTGCGGCTTAAAATCCTGGAGGGAAAACACAAGGCGCTGATGGCGGATGTGGATGAGGCACGCTATCGGATCGCTGTGTCCTATGCGGGTGATGTTGAAGCGGTGCGCACGAGCGTTGCGCGCTACAACGCAGCAGAGAGCGCCGTATGGGAGCGCAGTACACCGAAGAAGCACCGCGCGATTGAGACGAAGGCGTATGTAAAAACGCCCGTCTCCTTCCAGATGGAGAACGGACGTCTTATCTTTTGGATGAACCTTATTGTCACGCCGCAGGGCAGTGTAAAGCCCATCGAGATTCTGAGCGTTATGGTGCGGGATTTTGATCTTCCCGTCGACCCAAGCGAGGCGTATGTGACGCGCACGGGCCTGTTTGCGGATGGTGTTGCGTTGATTGACCGCGCATAGAATACAGAAAATCGGAAACAAATCCGTGCGCACTCCACGCAAACACCTCGTTACGCAATATTTTTCATCTCTGCGTTTCTATTGTACTCTCTGACGGGCGGAAGATCAGCGGCTGTATCTTTGCGTCTTCGGCAGTGCGTGCGTCGATCATACCTTGCGCCTCCATCGTGTCGAGGACGATTGCCTGACGCTTCTTTGCTGCGATGAAATCCACAAAGGGCGAGAGCTCGGAGGGCGCATTTGGGATGCCTGCGAGCATCGAAGATTCGGGCAGATCGAGCGCAGCGGAACTTTTCCCGAAGTACCCCTCCGACGCGGCATTGACTCCGTAAAAGCCGGAGCCGTAGTAGACGACGTTCAGATACATCTCGAGGATTTCGTCCTTGGAGTATGCGCGTTCGATATCGAGCGCGAGTAGGAGCTCCTGCAGTTTGCGCGTAAAGGTCTGCTCGTTTGCGAGGAAGAGATTCTTGACGAGCTGCTGCGTGATCGTACTCGCCCCCTCCTCGATGCGTCCATGTTGGATGTTGATGAGCGTCGCGCGTGCCATACCTGTGAGGTCGAAGCCCATGTGATCGTAGAAGCGGCGATCCTCGATGGCGACGATGGCACGCTTCAGATCAGGCGAAATGCGCCCGATGGGCACGTAGTCCGCGCGGTCGAGGCGCGCTTCAATGGCACGGCGGATGAAGAGGATGCGCGCGAGCTGCTCGGCAGCATCCGGCTCGTGGATGTCATGCAGCTGATTCGCAGGCAGCTGCCGCTCCGCCGTCGGCAGCATCCCGCCGAGCTCCTGCCACGCCTGCGGGACGAAGAGAAATGTCCCAAGCGCGACGAGCAGCAGACACACGCATACACTCAAGAAAAAACGCCCAAATCCACGGGGCGTTTTTTTCGTTTGTCTGCGCTTGCGCGTCGCCGTCCTACGCCGTTTTCGCTTCGGGGGTGCTTGGTTCATTGTATCGCTCATAGATTGCTCCATTTGTTTTCAAGGAATCACTGATAAAATGAAGTCCGTCAGATTGGCACAGATTTTTCTGTCCGATTGAGGCAGCAAACCGGACGCATAGCCAGAGCTATGTGGAGGATTTGCTAACGAAAAGCGGGCAAAAAAGATGCGCTAAGATGGCGTGGCTGAATTTATCAGTGATTCCTCAAAATAAATCGCGCGCATTTGATCGCGCATCTCCGTAAGATTGGAAGGAAGCAGGCGGATGTTGTAGCCAATGAAGACGGGAGAGGTCGCAAAGCGCGGCATGATCTTGATAAAGATCTCATCCCCCTCGTTGTAGAAGAAGATATTGTAGCTTGTGAGCGGTCTGCGGAATGCCTTCATCAGAAAATCCACGGCAATCTGTATATAGTCCGCAATCGTCGTGATTGCCGCTGCATCGGCGGGTACGATGTTCAGCTCCCAGAAGCCAACGCGGGGCTGCGTTGACAGATTCAGTACAACGCCGTCCCGCTCGTCCACGGTAAGCCCCACGAACTCCGTGCGGTGGAAGGCGAGTTCCTGTTGAAATGTAGGGAAGCCGACGAGCTGCATATGGGGATGGCGGATTGTGCCGCCCGAATATGGCCCGTAGTTCTTAAAGAAGAGGACGGTGTCGTACTTCCCGCTGGTACGCATCTGTTTCCAGTGCGCCATCCCAAACGCGATGAGGCGGTGCATATGGTCACGTGTATAGTCGGGCATATCTGCGTCGCAGTCCCGCCCCTCAATGAGGACGAACTGATCCGCCTCCTCGATGACGTTGTATTTATTTTTGAGCAGAATGATGTCGCCGTCCGTTGCGATGATGTCCGTGAGCTTGTCCGTCGCACAGAATGGGCAAGCATTATCACTGTGGATGATGTTCTCGGGCTTTTGCCGCCCGATGTCGGTATTGAAATGGGCAAGGTTGATGTCCATGAAATACTCCCAATCGCTGAAATCTTTCATTCTATTATAGCGCTTCTGCGTCCATTCGTAAAATATTTTATCGAAAGCGCCAAATCACAGAGGGATTCATGCTATAATGAGGAAGTTCCGGTAAAAGAAGGAGTTCCTATGAGAATTGATCTTGTGACGCTCTTTCCCGAGATGTTCGCGGGCGTGTTTGGGAGCAGCATCATCGGGCGGGCAGCAGAGCGTAGTATCCTCGATATCCACTATACAAATTTCCGTGACTATGCGACGGACAAGCACCGTCATGTGGACGATACGCCGTGCGGCGGCGGTGCGGGCATGGTTCTAAAGCCTGAGCCGATCTATGCTGCCGTGCGCGATGTCTTGGCACAGACGGAAGCGTTTGCGGAGCGGCGCTGTACGATCATCTTTGACCCGGCGGGTGAGGTGTTCACGCAGAAGATGGCAAAGAATCTTGCTTCCTATGAGCAGCTTGTTCTCATCTGTGGACACTATGAGGGGTTCGACCATCGTGTCTATGATCTCGCCGACCGACTCATCTCCGTCGGGGACTTTGTGCTGACGGGTGGGGAGATCCCGGCGATGCTCGCTGTGGATGCGACGGCACGCATGCTGCCGGGTGTACTCGGTGACGATACGTCTGCACCGACGGATTCGTTCTTCGATGTTCTGCTCGGTTATCCGCAGTATACGCGACCGCGTACGTTTGAAGGGAAGGCCGTTCCGGAGGTGTTGCTCTCGGGCAATCACGCACAGATTGCGCGCTGGCGGCGGGAGCAGGCGCTGCTTGCGACACTGCGCTGCCGTCCCGAGCTGCTGCCAATGGCGAAACTAACGAGTGAGGATTTGAAATTTCTCGCGAATCAGGATGAAATACGGTGAAAAACTCTTTTTGCGTGAATCTTGAGGAAATGGTATAATGAAAAAGCATTTTTTTCATGCCGTTTCTTTCTGCCCGATAGGGGGACTCTACTGTGACACAGTTTGATAAGCGAAATTTGTCCATGATGATGGATTTCTACGAGATGACGATGTCCTACGGATATTTTCATCAATGCCACGGCGATGTGTGCGTTGCGTTCGATCTCTTCTTCCGCGCGGTTCCCGATAAGGGGGGCTATGCGGTGTTCGCGGGGCTCGAGCACGTCATCGAGTTTGTGGAGAACCTCGCGTTCTCGGATGAGGACATCGACTATTTCCGCGCACAAAAATTGTTTTCCGAGGAGTTTTTGACCTTTTTACGCGGCTTCCGTTTCCGTGGGGATATCTATGCCGTGCCAGAGGGGACGATCATCTATCCCGATGAGCCGCTGATGACGATTGTCGCGCCGATCATCGACGCGCAGCTCATCGAGACAGCAATCCTTGCGCAGATCAATCATCAGTCCCTCATTGCGACAAAGGCGTCGCGCATTGTGCGTGCGGCAGAGGGCAGGTGTGTCTCGGACTTCGGCGCGCGGCGGGCGCACAATATGGATGCAGCGACATACGGCGCACGCGCCGCATACATCGGCGGCGTCGATATGACGGCGACGGTCTCGGCGGGCCAGCAGTTTGGCATCCCCATCTCGGGAACGATGGCGCACAGCTGGGTCATGTTCTTTGACGATGAATTCACAGCGTTCAAGCACTACGCGGAGATCTATCCGCAGGCGACTGTGCTCCTTGTCGATACCTACGATGTCATTCACTCAGGAATTCCAAATGCCATCCGTACGGCGCATGAGATCCTGGAGCCGCAAGGACAGCGGCTTGCGGGTGTGCGCATCGACTCGGGCGATCTCGCCTATCTCTCCAAGCGGGTTCGCACGATGCTGGATGATGCGGGGCTTGCAGACTGTAAGATTGTCCTCTCGAACAGTCTCGATGAGTTTACGATCTCCTCGCTCCTTCTGCAAGGGGCGCAGGTGGACAGCTTCGGCGTGGGCGAGCGGCTGATTACGGCGAAGTCCGATCCCGTCTTTGGCGCGGTCTATAAACTCGTCGCTGTGCAGAAGGATGATGTGTTCGAGCCGCGGATCAAGATGTCCGAGAATGTCGAAAAGCTGACGAACCCCGGGATGAAGGATCTCTATCGCATCTACGACAGCCACGGCAAGGCAGTGGCTGATATGCTCGCCGTGCAGGGGGAAGCAATCGATCTTGCGCGTCCCTTCCGCTACGTCGATCCGATCAAGCCGTGGAAGAATCGCTTCTTCGACGGTTTCTCGGCGGTGAATCTGCGTCGTCTCTATATGCGCGCGGGCAAGCGCGTGGAGGAGCTGCCGACCCTGGATGCGATCCGCGCCTATGTGCAGGGGCAGCTCCACGATGAGATTTGGCCCGAGGAGCAACGCTTTGAGAATCCGCATCGGCATTACCTCGATATGACGCCGATGTATTATGAACTCAAGATGGGCCTCCTCGACGATATGCGTGGCAGGCACAGTTAGAAAATGCGGATGATTACAGGAAAAACAAAGCTGTTGGGCGTCATCGGTGCGCCCATCGGACACAGCCTTTCACCGATCATACAGAATGCAGCCCTGCGTGCAGCAGGGCTTGACTATGTGTATACGGCACTGCCCGTGCGTCCCGATGCGCTCGCGTTGGCGGTGCGCGGACTGCGCGACGCGGGCTATTGTGGGCTCAACGTGACGATCCCGTTCAAGACGGAGATCATTCCGCTGATGGATGCGCTGAGCGAGGACGCGCGGCGTATCGGTGCCGTCAACACCGTCGTTATGCAGGATGGATACATGGTCGGGCACAATACGGATGTCACGGGCTTTCTCGCGGGCTTTGCAGAGCGCGGTATTTCCATCGGGGGCAAGCGTACCGTGCTCATTGGTGCGGGCGGGGCGGCGCGTGCAGTCCTTTGGGGGCTGCTGCGCAGCCGCATTTCTTCCGTCACGATTGGCGTGCGGACGGTGGCGAAGGGCGCGGCACTTGCGGCAGATTTTGCCGCGGACGGCACAGTCGAGGCCTATGCCTTTGACGATCCTGCCTTTGAAAATGCACTGTGCGCTGCCGACATCGTGGTGCAGACAACGCCCGTTGGCATGACGCCGTGCGTCGAAGAAATGCCGCCCGTGGATATATCTGCACTGAAAAACTCTGCCGTTCTTTACGATCTCATCTATACGCCCGCTGTAACGCGTTTCCTGCGCGCGGGCGCGGAGCACTCTCATACGACGATCAACGGCGAAACCATGCTCGCGGTGCAGGGCGCGGAGGCATTCCGCCTCTGGACGGGCGTCATGCCCGATTTGGAACTGATGAAGCGCGTCCTGCGGGAGGAACTTTCACGCAGAGAATAAATCGCATTTTGAAAATCTCTTTTTTTATGTTATGATACAGAGTGTTTTGAGAATGGTGGTGGATGATTGGCAGCAATTATCTATGAGTTGATTCGCAGGGACGAGACAACGGGCGCGCGCGCGGGCATCATTCACACGCCGCATGGGAGCTTTCCGACGCCCATCTTTATGCCCGTGGGGACACAGGCGACGGTCAAGGGCGTGTCGCCCGATGAACTGCGTGACCTAGGCGCTGGGATCATCCTCAGCAACACCTATCATCTTTTCCTCCGTCCCGGTATGGAACTCGTGCGCGAGGCGGGAGGGCTGCACCGTTTCATGCACTGGGATGGCGCAATCCTCACGGACAGCGGAGGCTTTCAGGTGTTCAGCCTCGGCGATCTCCGAAAGATCACGGAGGACGGTGCGACATTTCGTTCGCACATCGACGGCTCAAAGAAATTTCTTTCGCCCGAGGTGTCGATGGAGGTGCAGAAATGTCTCGGCTCAGATATTGTCATGGCGTTCGACGAGTGCATCCCGTATCCTGCCGACCACAGTTACGCGAAGGCATCGACAGAGCGCACGCAGCGCTGGCTCGTGCGGTGTCGCGACGCAATGGCGGATGCGGAGGGGCAGGGGCTTTTCGGCATCGTGCAGGGGGGGATGTACCGCGACCTGCGCGCATGGCATGCTGCCGAGGTAGCGGCACTCGACTTGCCGGGCTATGCGATCGGGGGGCTGAGCGTCGGTGAACCACATGATCTGATGGAGGAGATTCTCTCCTATACGACAGAGCTCCTGCCGGAACACAAGCCACGCTACCTTATGGGCGTCGGCACGCCCGATTACCTGCTCACGGGCGTACGGCACGGCATCGATATGTTCGACTGTGTATTCCCGACGCGTGTCGCGCGCAACGGCATGGCGATGACGTGGACGGGACGGCTTGTGATGAAGAATGCCGTGCATACGCACGATCATACGGTACTTGAAGAGGGCTGCGGATGCTTCGCCTGTCGCAACGGCTATACACGTGCGTACATCCGTCACCTTGTGCGCGCGGAGGAGATCTTCGGTCTGCGCCTCCTGACCCTGCACAATCTCTATTTCCTGCAGGAATTCATGCGCCGTATGCGTGCAGCGATCATTGCGGGCACGTTCCCCGCATTTTATCAGGATTTTATGAATCACTATCATAAAAGATAATAAATATTTGAAGGAGTTGTATTTATGGATGCAGAAATGATGGCACAGCTGAGTTCATGGGGACCCATTATCATATTGGTGATCTTCTTTTATTTCCTCCTCTATCGCCCGCAGAAGCAGGCACAGAAGAAGCGTGACGCGATGCTTAGTGCACTCAAGATCGGTGATGAGATCATCACGCTCGGCGGGATGCACGGCAAGATCACGACGATTGATGATAAGACGGTGACGCTGCGTGTGGCGGACAATGTCAACATCGTCTTTGAGCGCTCGGCGGTCAGTGCTGTGAATACCTCAGAGCAGGAGTAATACGGTGCGATGACCGGGGATATGCTTGCCGACAAAAAGGTCCTGCGGCGGGAGATGCTGGCTCGTCGCCGTGCCCTTTCGACGGCGGAGCGTACACACGCGAGCAAAATGATATGCGCACGCGTGCAGGAGCTGACGGTGCTGCAAGAGGCGCGGACAATGATGCTCTATGCCTCCACGGAGGAGGAAATCAACCTCTATCCGCTGATGGAGGTACTGCTTACCGAAGGGCGGCGCATCGTGCTCCCCGAGATCACGGGCAGAGGTGTGATGGAGGCGCGTGAACTCCCTGCGATGGATGCGCTGACAGACGGCACATTCGGCATATTGTCCCCCGATCCTATGCGCGGCAACATCGTCGCGCCGGAGGAAATCGATGTTATTATCGTTCCGGGTGCCGCATTTGATGAAAACGGTGGACGATTAGGGCTTGGCGGCGGCTACTACGACCGTTTCCTGCCGCGTGCAGGGAACGCCGTGCGCCTCGTGCTTGCCTTTGATTTTCAAATTGTTCCAGATGTTCCTATGGGCGCGCAGGACGCCCGCGTTGATGTCATTTTGACCGAGCGGCGCATGATTTCCTGCAATGAATACTACCTTGAGGAAGAGGTGTGAGGACTGTTGAGACAACATAGTCTGTTAAAGCTCGTGATTGCGGTTGCTGTCATCATCGGTGCATTTTTTTTCCTGGTTCAGCCGCTCGCGAGTTCGATTCGGCAGGGGCTTGACCTGCAGGGTGGGACGCACGTCGTTCTGGAGGCGGTCGACACGGAGCAGGCACAGGTCAATGACGATGCCATGAACCGCGTGATCGCCATCATGGAGAAGCGCGTCAACTCGCTCGGACTCACCGAGCCGATCATTCAGCGTGAAGGTGAGCGGCGCGTCATTATCGAGCTGCCGGGCATCAAGGATCCGGATGCGGCAATTCAGACCATCGGGAAGACGGCGATGCTCGAGTTCCGTGACGAAGAGGGGCATACGGTACTCACGGGTACAGATCTGAAGGATGCGCAGGCATCGACGAATCCGCAGACGGGGCAGAACGTGGTCAACCTCGAGTTCTCGGACGAGGGTGCACAGAAATTCGCCGATCTCACGATGAAGAATGTCGGGCGTACGATTGCGATCCTGCTTGACGGCGAGGTGCTCACCGCGCCGAATGTGCGTGAGCCGATTCTCGGCGGGCGTGCAGAGATCACGGGGCAGAAGACGCTTGAGGAAGCGCAGAATCTCGCCGTCGTCCTGCGCAGCGGTGCGCTGCCTGTGAAGGTCGAGATCATCGAGACGCGCACAGTCGGCCCGACGCTCGGGCAGGACTCAAAGGACAAGTCCCAGTTCGCCTTTGTGATTGGGCTTGGGGCGGTTGTTCTCTTCATGATATTCTTCTATCATCTCTCGGGCTTCATCGCGGACGTGGCGCTGATGGCGTACACGATCATGCTGCTCGGCATTCTCTATCTGATGGATGCGACGCTGACGCTGCCGGGCGTCGCCGGGATCATTCTCTCCATCGGTATGGCGGTCGATGCGAACGTTCTCATCTTTGAGCATTTCAAGGAGGAATATCAGGTCAATCAAAAGACGCTGCGCCTTGCGATGGATGCGGGCTTCAAGCGTGCGTTCACGACGATCTTTGACTCGAACGTCACGACGCTGATCGCAGCGGGAGTACTCTTCTTCCTTGGCACGGGGACGATTCGCGGGTTTGCAATCACGCTCGGGGTTGGTACCATCCTCTCGATGTTCACGGCGATTACGCTGACGCAGTATCTGTTGAAACTGATGATTAACTCGAAGCTGTCCGAGAATCCTGCGCTCTACGGTGCGGACGGCTTCATGCTCGGTGTCAAGAAGAAGGGAGATGAGAAGAATGCCTAAGTTCGATATTGCTGGACATCGTAAAATTTGGTTTCTGCTCTCTCTGCTTCTCATTATCCCTGGATTTATCTGTATGGGTGTGCGCGGCTTCAACTTCGGCATCGACTTCACAGGCGGTACGATCATCGACCTGCGCTTTGAGCAGCCCGTGACGCTCTCCAATGTGCGGTCGAGTCTTGCGAAATACGGTCTCGACGGAAGTACAATCCAGCTCGCGGGCGCGGAGTCCGGTATCGAGTCCTCCGAGAACGTCATGATCCGTACCGTTGATCTTGAGGAGAATCAGCGTAAGGAGGTCATGGCATCGCTCACGCAGGATGTCGGCTCCTATACCGTGCTGCGCGAGGAGAAGGTCGGCGCGACCATCGGCGGCGAACTGATCACGAACGCCGTGCTCGCGCTCGTGATTTCGTGGGCACTCATCATCCTCTATGTTGCCTATCGTTTTGAGTGGCGTTTCGGCGTGTCGGCGGTGCTCGCGCTGATCCACGACATCATCATTGTGCTCGCGGTGTTCTCCTTTACGCAGCGGCAGATTGATTCGTCGTTTATCGCGGCACTGCTCACCATTGTCGGTTATTCGATCAACGATACGATTGTTATCTTTGACCGTATTCGTGAGAATCTGAAACTCCATTTCCGCCGTGGTGGCGACGTGAACGAGCTCGTCAACCGCTCCATCTATCAGACGCTGACGCGTTCGCTCTACACGGTGTTTACGGTTCTGTTCACGACATTTGCACTGTACTATTTCGGCGGCGAGACAACAAAGGACTTTGCCTTCGCGCTCCTCGTCGGTTTTGCCAGCGGCTGCTACTCTTCCATCTTCATTGCAAGCCAGCTCTGGATCGAGCTGAGGAACCGTACGGAGCGGCGTCCGACCGCGAGACCTGCGGCCGTGGAGGGATAACGAAAAGAGCCTGTCACGGGACAGGCTCTTTTGCTATTGAAAGGAAGGGGGGAGACGATGCTGAAAGAATGGATCATACGCGCACAAACCGACGAAGGGGCTGCGCTTGCACGCGACATTGGAGCTGTACCAATCATCGGTCAGATTCTCTGGCATAGGGGGATACGCTCTACAGAAGATGCGCAGGCCTTCCTTCATCCGGAGGACGAGCCGTTCCACGATCCCTTTCTCATGAGGGATATGGAAAAAGCCGTCCTGCGCATACGGAAGGCGATTCATGAGGGCGAGCGGATCGTTGTCTACGGCGACTACGATGTGGACGGCATGACCTCGACTACGCTCCTCATGAAGAATATTCGCGCACTCGGCGGTACGGTCTCCTACTATATCCCGAACCGCTTCACAGAGGGTTATGGAATCAACGGCGTAGCACTTGCACAGCTTGCGGTGGAGGGCTGTGATTTGCTTGTCACCGTCGACTGCGGCATCTCATCCGTGGACGTAGTAGCGGAGATGGACGGGGCGATGGACATCATCATCACCGATCATCATCTGCCGGGGGCGGAACTTCCTTCTGCCTATGCTGTCCTCAATCCCCACCGCGTCGATTGCTCTTACCCGTTCAAAGAACTCGCGGGTGTCGGCGTCACGTTCAAGCTCGTGCAGGCTCTTTGGCAGGCGGAGGAGGAGCGGAGCTATGCGGAGGATATGGACATCGTCGC
>CAUVMF010000035.1:0-13868 GCA_963552975.1 uncultured Selenomonas sp. | reverse complement strand
TCGCGCACAAGCTCGGCGACAATCAGCCGCTCGGGCTGATCCGTCACCATATCGGCAGGGTAGTACTGCGGCCCCTCGGGCAGATGTGCCTTGATCTCCGCGAGGAGCCCCTCGAGGTTCTCCCCCTCACGCGCCGAGATCGGCACAATGCCCGCAAAATCATATGTCTTTGCATAGTTTGCAAGGACGGGCAGCACCTCTGTGTGCGGGATGCAGTCCACCTTGTTCACGGCAAGCAGGACGGGCACGCGCACATTTGCAAGCTGCTTCAGGATGTACTGCTCCCCTGCGCCCATCTTCTCCGTCACATCCACGACAAAGACGACGACATCGACGCCGCGCAGCGCGCCCTCCGTCGCCTTTGCCATATAGTCGCCGAGCTTGTGCTTCGGCTTGTGGACGCCCGGCGTATCGAGGAAGATGATCTGCGCGTCCTCCTCCGTCAGGATGCAGAGGATGCGGCTGCGCGTTGTCTGCGGCTTGTCGCTCATGATGGCGATCTTCTGCCCGATGAGCGCGTTGATCAGCGTGGATTTGCCGACATTCGGCCGCCCAATCACGGCAGCAAATCCGGATTTATGCGTACTCATCGTGCGATTCCCAGCTCCTCCATAACATGTCGCTGCTCCTCCTCCATCTCCTGTCGCTCCTCCTCCTCCATGTGGTCGTAGCCGAGGAGGTGCAGCATGCCGTGCACCGTGAGAAAGGACAGCTCGCGCAGCTCCGTATGCCCGTACTCCGCCGCCTGCGCCCGCATGCGCTCAAGCGAGATGATGAGATCGCCGAGCAGTTCATGCTCCTCGCCGCCGATGATCTCGGGCTCCTCGCTCTCCGTGAGCGCAAATGAGAGGACATCTGTCGGACGGTCAACGCCGCGGTACTCCCTGTTGATCACGTGGATGTGCGCGTCGTCCGTGAGCGTCACGCTCACCTCGGCGTTCTCCGCCCCATAGAGGCGTCCAACCATCTCAATCGCACGGTACACCGCCGCCCGTTCCTCCTCAGATACGGGCAGATCCTCCGGCGCGCAGCGTATCTCAATCTCCATGCTTTTGCCCCCGCTTCTTCTCCCACGCGCCGTACGCCTCGACAATGCGCGTCACGACCTCGTGGCGGATGATGTCGACCGGCTCGAGCCGCACAATGCCGACGCCCCGCACGCCCTTTAGGATCTGACACGCCTGCCTGAGCCCCGACACCGTTCCGCGCGGCAGGTCAACCTGCTCAAGATCGCCCGTCACCACCATGCGCGAGCCAAAGCCGAGGCGCGTGAGGAACATCTTCATCTGCGCGCCCGTCGTATTCTGCGCCTCGTCGAGAATGATGAACGCATCCTCGAGTGTGCGCCCGCGGATGTAGGCAAGCGGCGCCACCTCGATCAGCTGACGGCTCATCATCTTCTGATAGCCTTCAGCGCCGAGGATGTCCTGCAAGGCATCGTAGAGCGGACGCAGATAGGGATTGATCTTCTCCGTCAGATCGCCGGGCAGAAAGCCCAGATGCTCGCCTGCCTCCACGGCGGGACGCGTGAGGATGATGCGGCTCACCTCACGGTTGCGCAGTGCTGCGACCGCCATCACAACCGCGAGATAGGTCTTGCCCGTCCCCGCAGGTCCAACGCCGAGCGTCACGGCGTTGCGGCGGATCTTGGCGAGGTAGTCGCGCTGTCCGAGCGTCTTTGCGCGCACCTCCTTGCCCTTTGCCGTCACGAGCAGCACCTCGGCAAAGAGCGCGTGCAGCTCCTCTGTGCGTCCCGCACGCACGAGACCGGCACCGTACGTCACCTCATGCGTCGTCAGCTTTGCGCCCTGCCTGTGATAGAAGAGGAGTTCCTGCATGAGCGTGCAAGCTGCAGCGACATCCTCCTCTGACCCCGTTACGGCGAGCGCCGTTCCACGACTCACGATGCGGCAGGCAAAGACCTCCTGCATACATTGCAGCAGCATGTCACGCTCCCCGAGGAGGGCCGCCGCCTCGTGCATATCCCTGAATTCAATCGTCTCCGTTGTCTCCTGCAAGCACAAACCTCCCGCCATTTCCTTTTGAAAGCAAAACGCCATCGTATCGCGTCCCGTATCCCCACCGCACGGTCAGGTATACCCCCATTTCCGCAAAAGATTCGGCGTCAAAATCGCCGCAATAACGAGCACGATCCCAACGACCTGCATCATGACAAAATGCGTGTCAAAGATGAGCCACGCAAAGATAACGCTCGCCACCGGCTCGATTGTCGCTGTGATCGCCGTCTCCTCTGGACTCAGCCAGCGCAGCCCCACGTTGAACGCAAAAAAGGCGACAATCGTCCCAAGCCCGATAATGATAAGGAGATCAAGCCACGTCTGCGCCGTGAAAAAGCTGTCCACATCGAAAATCACCTGTGTCACGGGCAGGAGCGAGATGCCGCCGATCAGCATGCAGACGGCGAGCAGGAAAAAGCGGTCAAAGAGGCGCAGCAGCCGCACGGGATAGATCATCGCAAAGACGAAGGTCGCGCCCGAGATGAGGCTCCATACGATGCACGCCATCGGCACAGAGAGCCGCCCGAGGTCGCCGCCCGTCACGAGGAGGAACACCCCCGCCACCGCCGCGACGACCGTCCCCGTCTCCGCCGCCGACGGCAGGCGACGATAGCGCACGGCGAGATAGAGGATCATCATGGCGGGGCTCGTGTAGCCGATGACCGTCGTCGCCGCCGCATCCCCCTCTGCGATTCCCATAAAATAGGTGAATTGCACGATCATAATGCCGAGGATACCGTGCAGCGCAAGCTGTCCGAGCAGGCGCGGATTGCGGCGCAGAGAACGCACACCTCGCCTGAGTCCCCCGCTCCAATACGCGAGCAGGAAGAAGAGTGCGCTCGATAGGAAGAGGCGCACCTGCGTCAACTCAATGGGGACGTGCGTGGACTGCGTGTAGAAATGCTGTGCCGCCGTTCCGCTCGCCGCCCACATTGTCCCTGCGAGCAGGACGAGGAGGACGGCAGAGAGGTGCGACATTTAGGCTTCTCCTTGCTCGCGCTTCACGACCTCCACGATTGCGCTGCAGACCTCCGCAAGCTGTGCCTGATCGCTGCCCTCCGCCATCACACGAATCAGCGGCTCCGTCCCCGAGGGACGCACGAGAACGCGCCCCTCACTGCCGAGGACGCACTCGCCCTCCTCGATGGCCGCGCGGATCGCGGGATTTTCCTCCCAGCCCGCCTTCGTCTTGACGCGCACATTGACGAGCAGCTGTGGATAGGTCGTCATCATCGCATTCAGCTCCGATGCCTTCTTTCCACTGCGGCGGAGCGCCGCAAGCACCTGCAGTGCGGTGATGAGCCCGTCGCCTGTCGTCGCATGCTCGGCAAAGATGATATGGCCCGACTGCTCGCCGCCGATGGTATAGCCATTTGCGCGCATGGACTCGAGCACATAGCGGTCACCGACCGCCGTCACATCGACACGTCCGCCCATCGCTGCAATCGCCTTGTGAAAGCCGATGTTCGCCATCACCGTCGTCACAACCGTCTTGTGCGGCAGACGTCCCGCACGGATCATCTCCGAGACGCATGCGACGAGGATGTGGTCGCCGTCGATCAGCGCCCCCGTCTCATCGAGGCAAAGACAGCGATCCGCGTCGCCGTCGTGCGCGATGCCGATGTCTGCATGATGCTCGAGTACCGTGCGCCACAGCGAGTCGAGATGGGTCGAGCCGCAGCCGTCGTTGATGTTCACGCCGTTCGGCAGTGCGTGGATCACCTTCACCTCCGCGCCAAGACGGCGCAGCACCTTCGGCATCGCCTCGTAGGCCGCACCATTCGCGCAGTCGAGCACAATCTTCATGCCGTCGAAGCGTTCCGTGCACGTACTCACCACATAGTCGATATACTGGTTGAGCAGATCGTCGCGATACTCCACAACCCCGATTTCCTTGCCCGTCGGACGTGCCGCATCGTCATTCGTCTGCAAGCGGCGCACAAGCGCCTCGAGTTCGTCCTCCACCGCGTCCGGCAGCTTGTAGCCATCCCCGCCGAAGAACTTGATCCCGTTGTCGGGAAATGGATTGTGCGAGGCGGAGATCACAATGCCCGCCTGCATCCTGTGCTCGCGCGCGAGATAGGCGACCGCAGGCGTCGGCACAACACCCGCTATGAGTGCAATCCCGCCTGCCGAGCAGATGCCCGACGTGAGCGCCGCCTCGAACATCTCGCCTGAGATGCGCGTATCGCGTCCGATCAGAATGCGCGGGCGCACATCCGACTGTGCACCGAAGTAGAGCGTCGCCGCGCGTCCAAGATGATATGCCAGCTCCGGTGTCAGCTCCGTATTTGCCTCTCCGCGCACACCATCCGTCCCAAAAAGTCTCACCATGAACAGCCCCTTATTGATTTATTTTATCTTTATAATCTACTTCATATTACCCAAAAAAGCAAGAGCGGCTTTCAGCCCGTCGAGCGCCGCGCTCATAATGCCGCCCGCATATCCTGCCCCCTCGCCGATCGGATAGAATCCTGCCGTCGAGACGGACTCCATCGTTGCGGGGTCGCGCACGATGCGGCAGGGCGCAGACGAGCGCGACTCCACACCCGTCAGCGGCACATCCGCTGCGCCGAATCCTGCGACGCGCCCCTCCCAGAACATGAGCGCCCGCGCAAGCGATGCCGTGCACGCAGGGGGCAGCAGCGCGCGCAGATCGGCAGGACGCACGCCCGGCGCATACGTCGGCGTGACGACAAAATCTCGCGTCCCTGTCCGCCCCGCACAGAAATCACCGACGGACTGCACGGGCGCACGGTACTCCCCGCCGCCAAGACGAAATGCACGCTCCTCCATTGCCCGCTGAAAGCCGATGCCGCCGAGCACATCCCCGCCCCAATCCGCAGGACTCACCTGCACGAGCAGAGCACTGTTCGCCACGCCCGAATTCCTATGGTAGTTGCTCATCCCGTTCGTCACGAGTCGCCCCGCCTCCGACGCTGCCGCAACCACCACGCCACCGGGGCACATACAAAACGAATACACGCCGCGCCCGCCCGCCTCATCGCGGTACGTCATCGCATAGTCCGCAACGGGGAGCCGCGGACTGCCCGCTGCTGCGCCGTACTGCATGCGGTCGATGAATTCCTGCGCGTGCTCGATGCGTACACCGACGGCAAACGGCTTCGCCTCCATATGGATCTCCGCTTCGTGCAGCATGGCGTACGTATCACGCGCCGAGTGCCCGATGCCGAAAAAGGCGGCGTCTGCGAGAATCCGCTCCGCATCGTTCACAATCACAGATGCAAGTTGTCCCGCACGCAGCTCCAGACTCGTCACCTGTGCATCAAAGCGTATCTCACCGCCCATGCGGATGATCTCATGGCGCAGATTCTTTACCACCGTACGCAGGATGTCCGTCCCGATGTGAGGTTTTTGAAGGTATCGAATCTCCTCAGGTGCGCCTGCCGCGACAAACGCCTCGATGATCTCGCGCATACGCGGGTCATTGCTGCGCGCCGTCAGCTTTCCATCCGAGAACGTCCCCGCCCCGCCCTCGCCAAACTGCACATTCGATGCGGGATCGAGCACGCCCGTCTGCCAGAAGCGCGCCACATCCGCCGTGCGCCGATCCACATCCTGCCCGCGCTCTAAAACGAGCGGCGCACAGCCCGCACGCGCGAGTGTCCACGCGGAAAAGATGCCCGCAGGACCAAATCCGACGACGACAGGGCGCAACCTTCCCGCACCTATGCGCGGAATCGCCAGAGTCTCCGCACGGGGCGCGGACATGATCTCCTTATCTCGACGAAAACGAGCGAGGATGCCGCTCTCATGTTCCACCACGACATCGAGCACATAGACCCACGCGATCGCGGAGCCGCGCCTGCGCCGCGCATCCAGCGCCTTATGAACGACAATCACCCCGTGCACAGCACAGGGTGATGTATTGAGCCGCTCCGCCGCGTATACCTCGAGCGGCTGAGCGGAATCATAGGGAACGCGCAAATTTTTCACGCGAATCATTTCATTGCTCCAACCTTGATTTCCACCGTGACATTCACATCTGCGACCGTCACGCCGGCAGGCAGCACGAGCCGCACCTGCCGCTTTCCTGTCTCATGTACATCCGCGAGGGAAAACTCCTCCGTTCCGATGCTCGAGATCTTGCCGATCACATCCTCTGTCCCCGCGATCTCGATGCGCGCAGGCTCCACCGTGATCCCCTCCAGTTTCAGATTCGACGGCAGATCGCTACGCGGACGTGCCTGCACCTCGACCACCTTGCGCGTGAGCCCGCGCGCCAGGTGAATTGCCACCTCCGTCGAATCCGGCGTCAGGGTAATGCCCGGAATCTCACGCCCATCGCTGTTCAGCGCAACGAGGCTCACCGTCATCTTCTCATCGGAAGACTGCCCTCTCAGATTGATATGTCCCACAATGTGCACAACCTGATTGACGAGACTGCGTGGCCCCTCCACCGTCGCGGCTTCGCTGTCCTGCACAATCTTATCCACCGTAAAGCCCGCCGCAGGCGAGCCGCCGATGGTCAGCTCTGCCTTGAGCGTCTTTTGCACCAGACGATCCAAATTCACCATAACCTTGTCCGGCGACACACTCAGCAAATCAAAGCCGTACGGAATCGTCGTTTCAACCGTATAGTCCTTGTCTCCCTCCGTGAAGTCGGCGAGATTCACACGCGCGTGGAAGTCGTTGCGGTCTGCCGCAACAAAGAAGGAGCGCGGAGCGCGCACACGGATTGACACCGTATCCGCAGCCGCATTCACCAGATAGCCGTCCGGCGCATTCTCAATCGTCACGGGCACCGTATAGCTGCCCTCCATCGCAGGGTTCTGATCATTCATCACATAGAGCCAGAGCACAACCGCCACAATGATGGCAGCAATCTTCGCGGGCAGATTGTGCTGCACGATACTCCGAAGACTCGTCATCATTTCCTCCTCCAACTCCGAATCATGTCCAGAATCGACGAACGCGCCCCGTATGCAAAGGCGGGCGTTAAGATATGCGTCAGCTGATCCCCGTCCAGATGGCGGTGAATCCGTCCGTTCTCGGCAATCGAGATCGTCCCCGTCTCCTCGCTCACCACCACGACGAGCGCGTCGCACTGCTCCGAGAGACCGATTGCAGCGCGGTGGCGCGTTCCAAGTTCCGTCGAGAGGCTGCGGTTCTCCGTCAGTGGCAGGAGGCAGCCCGCCGCAATCAGACGCTTGCCGCGAATCACCGCCGCACCGTCGTGGAGCGGTGTATTCGGGATGAACACATTCATGAGAAAATCAGAGGTGATAAGACCGTCAATCTGAATCCCCGTCGCACTGATGTCGTTCAGCCCCATGTCGCGCTCGATGACGAGCAGTGCACCGATTTTATTGGCCGAGAGAATCTTCACCGCGCTGCGAATCTCGCGGATTGTACTCTGTGCCTCCTCATCATCCATCAGACTGCCGGCACGGAAAAAACGTCCCTGACCGAGGTGCTCGAGCGCACGTCTGAGTTCCGGCTGGAACACAATCGGCAGCGCAACAAAGAGCAGTGTCACGGACTTTTGAAGCAGCCATGAGATAACGTGCAGTTCGAAATAACTCGCCACCACTGTCACGCCGAGCAGCACGAGGATGCCCTTCGCGAGCGTAATCGCACGCGTATCCTCGAGCATGACGTAGACACGGTAGAGAATGAACGCCACGATCAGAATATCGAGAATATCCAGCAGCGTAATGGTCGACAGAATGCCGCGAAACTGCGTCGGCATCGTAAAATCAAGCGGCATAAGAACCCCCTACGTAAATTTTCTCATTTATTTTAGAATTTCTCTCTCAGCCGCAAAAATCCTTGTGACCTATCCTCTTCCACAAAAAAAATTTCGTCCTCCGGCGAAAGGATTCCAAACGTATCGGAACCCCTTCGCAGTGAGAACGAAATTGTATCAACAGATCTTGCGGATCCATCCCTCGGGTGCCTCAACAGTCCCGAGCTGAATCCCGCGCAGCGTATCATAGAGCTTTTGCAGCACCGGTCCCATGTGTTCCATGCCACTCGGGAATGCGATCACCTTGTCTCCATGCGTCACCGAGCCAACCGGTGAGATCACCGCCGCCGTTCCGCACAGACCACACTCGGCGAGATCGGGCAGCTCCGCGAATGGAACAGGACGCTCCTCCACCTTCATCCCAAGGATATGCTTTGCGATATAGACGAGCGAGCGGCGCGTGATCGACGGCAAGATCGATTCTGACTTCGGCGTCACGACCGTACCGTCCTTCGTTACGAACAGGAAGTTCGCGCCGCCTGTCTCCTCAACATAGGTGCGCGTCGCCGCATCGAGGAACATATTCTCATCGAAGCCCGCAGCGTGCGCCACCATGTATGCATGCAGACTCATCGCATAGTTCAGCCCCGCCTTGATGTGTCCCGTCCCGTGCGGAGCCGCGCGGTCGAACGCACTCACGCAGAGCCGCACAGGCTTCGCGCCGCCCTTGAAATAGGGACCGACCGGTGTTGCAAAAAGGCGGAACTGATACGCATCCGCCGGTTTTACGCCGATCACCTCGCCCGTTGCAAAGATCAGCGGCCGCAGATAGAGCGAGGCATCTGAGCCGTACGGCGGCACGTAGTCGCGATTCGCCGCGACCACCGCATCCACCGCCTCGATGAAACGCTCCTTGGGGAACGAGGGCATCTCAAGATACGCCGTCGAATGATACATACGCTCCGCATTGAGATCGGGTCGGAACGTCACGATATGCCCGTCCACCGTCTCATACGCCTTCAGTCCCTCAAAGACCTCCTGGCAGTAGTGCAGAATGCCCGCACACTCACTGAGCGCAACCGTCGCATCGGACGTCAGGCCGCCCGCGCTCCACGCACCGTCCGCATAGTTCGCCACATAGCGCTCGGGCAGTGCACGGTATGCAAACCCCAGATTTCCCCAGTCAATATCCGCTCTTGCCATAATCAAGCCCTCTTTCCTGCAAAATGTAGTCCTATCATAGTACCGCTGAGCAGTCTTGTCAACTGAGTTCCTTTAGAGCCGCGGGCAGGAGTTCCAAAACATCTCCTGCGACGAGTCCGTTGCCACAGTGCTCATACGCAATATCGCCCGCACGCCCATGCACATACACGCCCACAAGCGGCGTCATCCCACTTTCCATCTGCCGCATCAGACCTGCAATCGTACCTGCAAGCACATCACCCATCCCTGCCGTCGCCATGCCGGCATTGCCGCACGTCGTAAAGAACGCATCCCCGTCGGGATAGACCACAATCGTGCATGCACTCTTGACGACAAAAACCGCTTGATGTGCGCGCGCCGCTTCGCGTGCCACGTCGAGGAGATCGTCCTCCACCTCATCTATGGTCTTTCCGAGAAGTCCCGCAAACTCTCCGAGATGCGGCGTCAGAATCGGTACCTGCGGCAGCTCGCGCAGTGCATCGAGATGTCCATGGAAGGCATAGATGGCATCCGCATCCATCACGAGCGGTGCCTTCACATCGGCGGCAAAGAGGCGCACGAACTCGCTCGTCTCCGCCGCACGCCCGATGCCGGGGCCGATCAGCACCGCATCCGCATTCTCCGCAAGTCCGAGTGCGGATTCAAGAGCCTTGAGTCCACCAAAATGCCCCGTCCCATCATCTGGCACGGGCATGACCATGACCTCTGTCAGCTTTGCCGCAAATACGGGATAGAGGCGCTCGGGCACCGCAAGTGTCACAAGCCCCGCGCCAATCCTGAGCGCCGCCTCCGCCGCGAGTGCCGCTGCCCCGGTCATGCCGAGTGAGCCCGCAAGCACCAGAATACGCCCGCAGCTGCCCTTGTGCACATCGCGCGCACGCACAGGCAGGAGCTTTGCCGCCGCCGTGCGCGTAATGAGAGACTGACGCAGCTCCTCCCCTTCGAGCAAAGCGCGAGGAATACCGATGTCATCGACGAGCAGCTCACCCGTCGCACTCGCCCCTTGTCCGAGGAGATGCCCGACCTTCGGCAGCCCGAGCGCGAGCGTCCGCACCGCATGCACAGCGACGGAAGTAATCCGCCCCGTATCCGCCTCCACGCCGCTCGGAATATCAATCGCCATCACGGGCTTCCCGGCTGCATCCATCTCCTCGATGAGGCGGCGCACATTGTCCCGAAGCTCTCCTCGCGTTCCCGTTCCCAAAACACCATCAACAACCGCATTGCAAAAGCGCAACGAGACGCGCAGCCGATCCCAGTCGCGGTCGCTCACGAGCGGACGGATCTCCACGCCCATCGCGCGCACAGCATCGTGCATCGCGCGCGCCGCCTCACCGAGCCGCTCCTCCTCGCCCGTGAAAAACAGCTTCACACGCGCGCCCATATTCACGAGATGGCGCGCCGCCGCAAAGGCATCGCCGCCGTTGTTCCCGCCGCCCGCAAAAACTGCGAACGACTTATCCTCCGCACCGCCGATCATCGCGGCGGCCTCCTCTGCCGTTCGCCGTCCCGCATTCTCCATCAGGGCAACGGCGGGCAGACCGTAGTCCTTCACCACACACGCATCAATCCGGCGCATATCCGCTGCAAACGATACATTCATCGCTGACCCTCCAATATACAATATGCTGTCGCGTAGTCACGCTCATGGGAGAGCGTGATCCACACGCGACCCGCCCCCATCTGCGCCGCAAGATCGGCAAAATGTCCGCTCAGATGCACCACGGGTGCACCGAGATTATCCGGCAGAATCTCGATCTGTGTCATCCTGCCGTCGCGCAGCCCCGTCCCGAACGCCTTCATCACCGCTTCCTTGCCCGCAAAGCGGGCAGCAAGACTCGCCGCCATCCCCTTCCCCCGGCTCTCGGCATAGGTACGCTCCGCCTCCGTATAGACACGCTCGAGAAAGCGCTGGTTCTCAATCGCGCGCGCCACGCGCGGGATGTGGATAATATCGCTGCCAATTCCGAGGATCATAGAACCTCCCGTCACTGATACAAAAAGGAGCCATTGCGCCCGCAATAGCCCCTTTCAAATCCTTTTCCCTATGCTCAGTGCTGCAACGGAGTCGGCACCAACCCTGGCGTATTGCCCACGGGACGCTGTGCAGCCCCCATCGGTGCCGTCCCCGCCGCAGCATTTTCACCTATCGGCGTCGGCATCGTCGCGGACGGTGCATTCGCACTCGTCTTCACCTGCCCGTCGGAGGCACTGATCGAGTCCTCCTGACTGAACCGCATACTACGCGCGATGAAGACCTCAACGCGACGGTTTTGCGCGCGCCCCTCCTCCGTGTCATTCGATGCAATCGGACGATACTCACTGTAGCCCAGCGCACTGAACCGCGCCGGGTTCAGCGAAGGCTGTACGCCCATCAGACCACGCATAAGACTCACGGCACGCGCGGAACTCAGCTCCCAGTTTGATGGAAACTGAGCCGTGGAGATTGGCATATTGTCCGTGTGCCCGGAGATCGTCACACGCTCGGGGAGCGACGCAAGGAGCCCCGCGATCACAGGCACAATCTGATCTGCCTGTTCCTGAAGCTCTGCCGAGCCGGAGGCAAAGAGCGCCTTCTCCTTCAGACGAATCATCAGCCCCTCTTCGGACAGCTCCGTACTCACCTGATCTTGGAGATTGTTTTCCTTCACATACTGCTCGATCTTCTCCTGCGCCTCACGCAGATTCTCATTCTCCTTCATATAGGCGTTGTTCGCATTATCCTGCCCCGTTGTTGTCGCAGAGTTGATCGACGTAGCCGGCCCCATGCCCTCAAAGAATGACGGTCCGCCCATATTGAACGCCGCCGTAAACGCCTGTGCGAGCGCCTGCATCTTCGAGGCATCCGTCTGCGACATCGCGAACAGAGCGATGAAGAGGGCGAGCAGCAGCGTCATCAGATCGGAGTAGGGCAGGAGCCAAGCCTCGCTCGCTTCCTCTTCATGCGGCTTCGCATGCTTCTTTCTCGCCATATCAGCCCTCTCCCTTCAGCGCCTCACGCTCCGACTGCGGGATGAAGACCATGAGCTTCGCCTCGATCGCCGTCGGGGAGTCGCCCGCCTGCAGCGAGAGAATCCCCTCGATGATCATGCGCTTCTGGCTGACCTCCTGCTCCGACATAATCTTGAGCTTGTTTGCAAACGGATGCCAAAGAACGTATCCGGTGAAGATACCAAGAATCGTCGCAACGAACGCAGCCGCGATCGAGTGACCGAGCTTATCGACATCATTCAGATTGCCGAGTGCCGCGATCAGACCGACAACGGCGCCCAGAACGCCGAGCGTCGGTGCATAGGTACCCGCCTGCGTGAACATCGAACGCCCCTCGGCATGACGTTCCTGCATGATCGCCAGCTCCGCATCCAGCACATCGCCGACAAAGTCCGGATCCATACCGTCGATGACCATGCCGAGCCCCGTACGAAAGAACGGATCCTGAATCTCCTGCGCCTTGCTCTCGAGCGCGAGGATACCCTCGCGACGTGCAATCTGCGACAGCTCGATGAACTGTTGCACAAGCTGCCCTTTTTCCTGCAGCTGCGGCACTTTGCAGGTCTTCTTGATCAGGTTGAAAAAATTCCCCAACTGCTCCATGCGAAATCCAATGAACAGGCATGAGAACGTACCACCAATAATGATGAGGAACGCCGCCGGGTTATTGAGCGCCGTCAGCGGTGCCCCCTTCAAGATCATACCAACAAAGACCGAGATAAGCCCCATTATAATCCCGATGACCGTTGATTTTTCCAAAGCAAAAGCCCCCATTCCATTTCTCTCGACCGGCAGACGCATAAATATCTGCTCCGTCAGATACACGTCCACATCTTCCTATATTATTCCATAACTCCCCGAAAAATCCTACCTGTTTTTAAAAAAACTCATAAAAAATTTTTCAATAAATTTATATTATCCTATCATACATTCATCGAAAATATGGTATAATAGAGAGCGCATAAAGAAAACTTATTAGGAGGATGGTCCACATGGAACTACGGCAGTTGGAATATTTCCAGATGGCGAGCCGCCTGAAAAACATCACGCGTGCCGCCGAACGCCTCCGCGTCTCCCAGCCCAACATCACCGTCGCAATCAAGAAACTCGAAGCCGAGCTCGGTATTCAGCTCTTTGACCGCAGCCAGAAACAGCTCTCGCTGACGCCCGAGGGCACGGTCTTCCTCGGGCGCGTCGAGGTGGCACTGCGCAACATCCAGGACGCTGTACTCGAGGTGAATGACTACAAGCAGCTGCAGAAGGGTACGATCAAGATCGGCATCCCGCCGATGATGGGCGCCTACCTCTTCCCGAAAATCTTCTCGAGCTTTCAGCGCCGCTACTCACATCTCGATGTCTATCTGCACGAGGAGGGTTCCGTTGCCATCCGCGAGCAGCTCGAACGCGACGAGCTGGACTTCGGCATCATCATCATCCCCGACACATCGCCGAACCTGCAGCTGCTCCCGATGGCACGCAGTCAGATTGTTTGCTGCGTCCCCGAGGACAGTGACCTCGCCGCACGCAAGGCGATCACCCTGCAGGACATCGAGGATCATAACCTCATCATGCTCAAGGAGGGCTCGTTCCTGCGGCAGACCATGCTCCAAAAAATGAAGGCGGCGGGGATCACACCGAACATCGTACTCGAGTCCAATCAGGTGGTCACCATCATGGGGCTCGTTGCGAGCGGGGTCGGCAACGCATTCCTGCTCGATATGATCGTACGTGACACCCCCGGTCTTCGTGCCATACCGCTCGCCACACCGATCTACGTCGATGTTGGACTCGCATGGAAGCGCGACCGTTACATCTCACGCGCCGCCCAGTCCTTTATCGAGTTCAGCAAGGACATCCTCAGCCACCAGCCCGATCATACGATTCTCTAAGGAATCGCTGATAAAATGAAGTCCGTCAGATTGGCGTAGATTTTTCGTCCGAACAAG
>CAUVMF010000034.1:0-14174 GCA_963552975.1 uncultured Selenomonas sp. | reverse complement strand
CGATGTAGCCCGCCTGATAGACGTTCTGGCGGTCGTAGGCGCGCGCCTCCACGCCCTGCGGACAGAAGACGAGCACATCACTGTCACCGAAGGACAGGAGGTTCGGACACTCCCACATATAGCCGAAGTCCTTCAGCTGTGTGCGGAGTTCGCCCAGACATTCCCAACGGATCGGTGCCTCGCGGTAGACGAGCACGCAGCCGCGCTCGTCCTGTGTCTGTGCACCGATGATGAGATGACGTACGCCATGCCGCTCAAAGAGATACGGGTCGCGAAAATGCGCCGTAAAGCCCGCAGGCGGGCCGTCGATGATGATCTCTTCCTTCTTGACCGCGCCCGCCGCCTTCGTATAGGTACCAAAGCGCTGCACGGAGCTGCGGTTGCCCTGCTCATCCTTTGCGTTGCAGGTGTAGAGGACGCGCAGATGCCCGTCCTCCTCCGTGCCGCAGCCCGAGTAGCAGCCGTCCTTGTCGTGCTCGTCCGTCGGCCAGAGCGCGAGCTGCGGAATCTGATACGTGCAGAAATCGCGCGTCTTCGTATGCGCCCACGATTTATTTTTATGCGCGCAGCCGAACGGATTCCACTGATAGAAAATATGATATGCGCCGTTATGGCAGGTCATCCCGTTCGGATCGTTGATGAGGCCGAACGGCATTTCGAGATGAAAGCGGTTGTGCCAGCGATGCGTGAAGGGAAAGCCCTCCGCGAGCTTTGCGTCAATCGCACGCTTGTCAAAATGCTCCACAGTGCTCACTCCTCGGGGCGGAAGAAGGTGAAGGTCAGACCGAACGCTACGCCAAAGCCGACCGCGTTGACGAGAACGTACTCAGCAAGGTGGTCAAGATAGAGCAGCGTGCCGGGCAGCACCGTGATGCCCATGCCCGTACCCGCGAGGTGCAGGAAGCCCGCAATCGCGCCCGCGCACGCACCGCCAACGAGACCGTAGATGAACGGCTTCATAAAGCGCAGGTTGATACCGAAGATCGCCGGCTCCGTGATGCCGAGGAACGCGGGAACTGCCGAGGAGATGTAGAGCGCACGCTTCTTTGCGTCATGCGTACGCGCCGCGACAGCGACCGCTGCGCCGCCCTGTGCGACAATCGCGCCCGTGATGATCGCGTTGAACGGGTCGAGCCCTGTCGTGGCGAGCAGCTGTACCTCGAGCGCGTTGAATACATGGTGCACACCAAAGACGACGATGACCTGATGCACGGCGCCGACGATGAAGCCGCCGATGCCGTACGGGAGCTCCAGGAAGGCACGCACTGCGCCGAAGATGCCAATCTCAAGCGTGTGCATGATGGGTCCGATGATGAGAAGGCCGAGCAGCATCGAGACAAAGAGCGTCAGGAACGGCGTCACGATGAGATCGATGATGTCGGGCACAAAGGTCTTGAACCACTTCTGGAGACGCGCGGCAAAGATACCGAGCACGAGCGCGGGCAGTACCGATCCCTGATACCCGACGACGGGAATCGGAATGCCGAAGATCTCCATCGAAAGCGGCACGGCGTCGCCCGCCGCAATCGCATAGGCGTTCGGGAGCTGCGGCGCAACGAGCATGAGGCCGAGGACGATGCCGATGACGGGCGTGCCGCCGAAGCGGTTCATCGTCGACCAGCAGACGAGCGCGGGCAGGAATGCAAACGCCGTATCTGTAAGAATCTGGCTCATGCGGACGAGGTTCTCGCTCATCTCAATGCCGAGACTCTGCGCCGCGCCGCGCAGTCCCATGAAAAGACCCGTGGCAACGAGCACGGGGATGATCGGAACGAAGACATCACCAAGCGTGCGAGAGACCTTCTGCAGTGGCGTCATCTGATCGTACGCCTCCTGCTTGCTGTTGACCGCGCCCACAAGATTCGTGCCCGCAACAAACGCATCAAAGACCTTGTCCACAAAGCCCGTGCCGAGGATGATCTGATACTGCGCGGCAGCAAAGAACTGGCCCTTTACGCCGTCGATGTTCTCAATCGCCTTCTCATCGATGAGTTCCTTGTCGTTCACGATGAGGCGCAGACGCGTCGCACAGTGCTCGGCGCTGCGGACATTGCCCGTGCCGCCGACGTACTTCCAGATGAGCTTTGCAACGCGCTCCTCCTTCGGCAGATTCGGATCGATGTCATCGTCCGCCGGAGCTTCCGCCGCAGGTGCTTCCTCGGCAGCCGCATCGCCGCCCGAGGAGATCTCCGCATCGTCGAGTGCAAACGTGATTTTTCCGAAGTCCGCTGCATTCGTCACGAGCACGGGTGTCGTTGTCTCATACCCCTCCGCACGGATGGCTTCGGGGTCGAACTCGAGCAGCAGCTGCCCGCGCTTGACCGTGTCGCCCTGCGCAACATGCGCCGTAAAATGCTTGCCCTCGAGCTTCACCGTGTCCACGCCGACGTGGATGAGGAGATCCACCCCGTCCGCCGAGTGAATGCCGATCGCGTGCTTCGAGCCGAAGAGCACTGTGACCTCGCCGTCCACGGGCGAAACGACGCGCCCCTCCGGGTCTGCAATCGCGGCACCGCGCCCCATCGCGCCGCTGGCAAACGCCGGGTCCGTCACCTCCGAGAGCGGGATCAGACGTCCCTTGAGTGGGCTGTCAATACGAATGTCCTGCATATGAAGTCCCCCCTATAAAATTGTCGCTTTGGAATTTCTCCAAAACACTTTCAGATTCCTTCCATGATAAAGTTTACTAATTTCCTTTTCACTTGTCAATGCAGACACACGCGAAAAGATTTTACAATAAGAATTGCTTGTGGTAGAATATTTTTAAGGAATCGTTGGGAAATTCGGATCATGATCCGGGGAGGCATTACCATGAGTGTAAAATACGAAGTCACAGTCACAGCCATCGGCAAGCTGGCGCGCAAATTCCTTGAGACGAACAACAGCGTCATCCTGCTCGACGAGGGCGCACACCCGAACCTCGCCGAGATGGTCATTGAGCACACGCCGGGCGAGCTCGCGGGAGACATTGTCCCCGGCGATGCCCTCGCGGTTGGAAAGCAGAAATACAAGGTCGTGCGCGTCGGCGAGAATGCAAACGACACCATCCGCGAGAGCGGGCACTGCACCCTCCTCTTCAACGCGAAAGGCTCGATGCCCGGGCAGATCGAACTCGAGGGCGGTACTCTTCCACCGCTCACGCAGGGACTGAAATTCACGTTTTCAGGCAAATAAAAAGCCGCCATTTTCTGAGTCAGCCTCAGCGCATTGAGGCTGACTTTTTCGATTCTCCAAAGCCTGTTGTTATTAGAACTTTTTTCCTATATAATAATGAAATACGAAGGGGGTATTCTGATGAAAAAGTTCTTGGCTCTACTCAGCGCCGTCCTCATATTCCTCGTTGTCGGCTGCGGGCATATGAGCGGCAGCGACGGTGAGAGCGACCATGCGGACGCGTCCGTGCTCGACCTCTCGCAGCCCGTGCATCCGCCCGCCGATTTTGCAGGCAAGCGCGTGCTCGTCGCATTCTTTTCGCGTGCGGGGGAGAATTTCGAGGTTGGCTACATCGAAAAGGGAAATACGCACATCATTGCGGATCAGATTGCGGAAATCACGCGCGCCGACAAGGTGTTCGAGATTCAGACGGTCAAACCCTACCCTGCCGCCTATCAGGAGATGACAAAGATCGCCAAGGAAGAACAGGAATCGCAGGTACGTCCCCCACTCGCCACGCACATAGAGGACATGGATTCGTACGATGTGATCTTCCTCGGCTATCCGATCTGGTATCAGGACCTCCCGATGCCCGTCTACACCTTCCTCGAAAGCTACGATTTCACGGGCAAGACGATCATCCCTTTCTGTACGGGCATGGGCAATGCGATGAGCGGCATGGAGGAGGACATCCCGCGCTTTGCAAAGGGGGCGCAGATGCGAAAGGGCCTCGGGATTCAGGGAAAATTCGTACATAACAATCCCGATCAGGCAAAACTTGAGGTTGCCAACTGGCTTTCCTCCCTGGGGTATACAAATTGATGCGCACGCTCCTCTATATCCTCATCTGGGCGCCGATCCTCTTCCTGCCAAATAGGCTGCTGACAACGGAACCCATCCACGAGTATCTCGGGCTCATCTTCCTCCTGCTCGGCAGCATCCATCTCGTGCTCGTGCGCCGCTACCTGCGCGCACTCGTCACACTGCGCCTCAAGGTGACGCCGCTGAACATCGTCAACAGTGTCATGCTCGTGCTCCTCGTCGTCGTGATCGTGACGGGTATCCTCATCTCGCTCTATGCGACGCCCGTCGTCCGGCTGCGCGGACTCACGTCCATCTACGTCCACGGAACGCATCTCGCAGCCGCCATCCTCCTCTATCTCATCGTCGGCATGCACGTGGGTTTTCACTGGCGCGCGATCCGGAACGGCATCCTGCGGCGGCTCTCGCTGCACGTCCCCGAACGATTCTCACGCGTCTTCGAGGCGCTCGGCATCCTCCTCATCATCGCGGGACTCCATGCCTTTATCACAACGCATATCTACGAGAAACTCCTCTTCGAGCACCTCTCGTTCGGCGGCGTAGTCGGAACATGGCAGTATCAGCTTGACCTCATGCTCATCTTTGCCGCCTGCATGAGCTGCGCCGTCTTCTTCGAACAGAGAAAAAAATAGTGCTGCATCATGAAGCTATACAGCGTTCATGACACAGCACTATTTTTATGCGCTACATCATCGCATCCATCGCATCAAAGATCGGCAGGAGAACCGACAGCACAACAAAGAAAATGACTGCTCCGACAAGGACGATCATCAGAGGCTCGGCAAGCGCCTCAATCCGCGCGGCATACGATCCCGCGCGTCGTCTGCAATAATCCGCCGCATGCTGCAGGAGGCGTTCCAAATCGCCTGCCGCCTCCCCCGCAGCAAGCATTCCGCGCAGGAGGGAGGGCAGGTACGGTTCATGCAGGACGATCTGTGCGAATGTGCGCCCCTCGACAAGACTCTGCTGCATCCGCATGAGACGATGTGCAAGCGCACGATTCCCCGTCACGGATCGCACCAGCCCCACGGCACGATCCAGCCGAATCCCGCTGCGCAGGAGGAGCGCAAGTGTGCGCAGGATCATCTGCCATTCGGCGAGTTTCACGAACATCCCGAGCACGGGCACACGCAGGAGAACGGCATCGCCATAACGGCGCAGGGACGGTATGCGGAGCAGCAACACCGCAGCGAGGCATACGGCGGCAATGATGGCAACGACAAGATACGGCTGCGCCAAGACAACATCCGAGAGCCCCAGCAGTATCCGCGTCGGCAGCGGTAGCTGCGCACCAAGATCGCGCAGGAGCGCAGCAAAGACAGGCAGAACGAAAACCGTCATGATGAGCACGGACAGAGCCGTCGCACCAAGCAGGAAGATCGGATAGGCGAGCGCACTGCGCAGCGATTCGCGTAGAACATGTGCCTCCGTGAGAGCGACGGCAGCCTCCCGCAGAACCGTAGCAAGCGACCCGCTCTCC
Organism: uncultured Selenomonas sp.; assembly: GCA_963552975.1. Lineage (GTDB taxonomy): Bacteria > Bacillota > Negativicutes > Selenomonadales > Selenomonadaceae > Centipeda. Next base: position 8,719 of record CAUVMF010000034.1, on the reverse strand, counting down.
TCCCCTGCGCGCACCATCCCGACCAGACTCTCCGGGAATTCCGCAGGGCGCAGCTCCATCGTCTGAGAGAGCGGCATCCCACGCGAAACCTCCGCATGAAGTGCCGCAACCAGCCGTCCATAGAAGGAGTGTTCGGACACGCCTGCGCGCAGATGTGCCAGTGCCTCATGTACGGGAAGCCCCGCCTCAAGGACTGCCGCCAGCTCATGCAGAAATGCGATCCGCTCCTCTGCCGAAATACTCCCGCGCAGCCGCAAAAAATCGGGCAGACGGAAATCACGCCGCTCCCTGATGCGCAGCACCGTCTTTCCCTCTGCCGCAAGCATGCGTACTGCAGCGGGGGCCGAGTCCGCCGCAATCGTTCCGCGTACCGCGCTCCCGTCCGTCATACACGCACGATACGAGAACGTCTTCATGTGATCATGCCCCTTGCACGCAGCTCTTTCTCCGCCATCTCCGCCGTCTGCATCCCCTGTGCCGTGCCGCTCATCATGACGGAGGAAAGCTGCGCATAGCTGCCCTGCCGCAGAATATTCCGTACGGCAGGCGTCGCGCAGAGTGCCTCGAACGCGGCGACACGCCCGCCGCCACGACGCGGCAAGAGACGCTGCGCAAAAATGCCCGTCAAGACATCGGCAAACTGTGCGCGCACCGTATCGCGCGCATCCGTCGGGAACATCCCCTCCACGCGCAGTGGTGTCTCTGCCGCACCGCGCGTATGGAGCGTCCCAAGCACAAGTACCCCCGTCGTCGCCGCCATGAGCGCTGCCTCCATCGTTGCACGGTCACGGATCTCACCGATGAGCAGAATATCGGGATCCTCACGCAGTGCACTCCGCACGGCATCGGGGAACGCAGCAAAATCCCGCTCCGCCTCGCGTTGACTGAGGAAAGACTGCGCAGACGAGAAAATATACTCTACGGGATCCTCCAGCGTGATGATGTGGACAGCTCGCGTCTGATTGATCGCCTCGATCAGCGCGGCAAGTGTCGTCGTCTTGCCCGCCCCCGTCGCTCCGCAGATCAGCGCGAGTCCATCCCGCGCTGCGGCAAGTCCGCGCAGCGCTGCCGGCATCCCGATCTCCTCGGGCGTCGGAATACGCGCGGGCAAAAGACGCAGCGCAATGCCGACACCATCCTGCATACGGTAGGCATTGCCGCGAAAACGCCGCCCCTCATACATCCATGCAAAGTCCACGTCACACATGCCGACAGCCGCGCGCTGCTCCTCCGTGAGCATATTTTCCAGCAGCATCGACATACGTGCCGCAGACGGAGCAAATGCCTCTGCGTGGAGCACGCCGTCACGGCGCACACGCACAGGCTGCTGCGGTGCCATATGCAGATCGGACGCCTCCGATGCAATCATGCGGCGGAGAATATCCTCCCATGCCACGCTCTCATCCATAGAGTGCCCTCCCCACCTCCGCGAGCGTCGTCTTGCCCGCACACGCCTTTGCTGCGCCGTCCTGCCACAGTGTTGCCATGCCATCCGCCTCTGCCGCGCGGCGCAGCGTATCCTTGTCATGTGCCGCAAGAATCGCCGCGCGCAGCCGCTCCGTGACAGGCAGCACCTCATGAATCGCCATGCGCCCGCGATAGCCGCTGCCGTGACAGTGCGTGCAGCCGCGTCCTTGCACAAGTTCCAGTCCCTCATGGTAGAGGTCGCCAAGCTGTGCCTGCGCACGCGAACCAACGGGAACGACATACGTCTCACGGCAGTGCGGACAAATACGCCGCACGAGACGCTGTGCAATCACACCCGACAGCGTTGCCGCAAGCAGATAGGGCGGCACGCCCATCTCGATCATGCGGAAGACCGCCGAGACCGTATCCTCTGTGTGCAGCGTCGAAAAGAGTGCGTGCCCCGTGAGCGCGATCCGCACTGCCATCTCCGCCGTCTCGCGGTCGCGGATCTCACCGAGGAGAATCTTCTGCGCATCCTGCCGCAGTGCCGCACGAAGCCCCGCTACAAACGTCAGCCCCGCATCCGGATTTACCTGAAACTGACTGATCCCCTCGATCCGCCGTTCCACGGGATCCTCGAGCGTCATGATATGGCAACTCGGCTCATTCAGCGCCGAGAGCGCGGCGTAGAGCGTCGTCGTCTTACCCGAGTTCATCGGTCCGCAGAGGAGCAGCAGCCCCGTCGGGCGATGAATCAGCCGTTCAAAGAGCTCCTGATTGCGCGGCGTAAAATCCAGCTCTGCGCAGCTCAGGAATCGCTCCGACGCATCCATGATGCGCACCACCATCCGCTCTCCCCCGAGTACAGGGAGCACGGCGACGCGCATATCGATCAAACGCTCGCCATAGCGGTAGCGGAGCTGCCCATCCTGCGGACGGTTGCGCTTTGCCGTGTCAATGCCCGCCATCACCTTCAGCCGGGCGATGACGACGGGCGCAAGCTCCGCAGGAAACCGAATGGGACACTCCTCCAGCAGCCCGTCCACGCGCATGCGAATCCGCAGCCCGCCATCGATCGGCTCAAGGTGAATATCCGTCGCATCCTCTGCAAGTGCCGCATCCAGAATGGCGTTGACCAGCGTAAGCACATGACTGCCGCGTGTCCCCTCCTCGGATACACCGCGGCGCAGCTCCCGCATCGCCTCCGCCACAAGACGCCGTACTGCATCCTGCTCCATGCCGACACTCCTTTCAACGTCTCGCATCCGTCCGTGCCCCGTAGTCCACAGAGAGAAGGTACAGCCCGCACGCCGGTGCCGTCGGACTCGCCAGCCGTCGATCCCGCGCAGCAAAAATTTCACCAAAGCGCTCCACGGAGATGCGCCCGAGCCCCACATTCACCACCGTACTCATAATGTTGCGCACCATGTGATAGAGAAAGCCGTTGCCATGCAGATAGCAGGAGAGCCGCCCCGCTCCCTCCTCCATCAGCCGAATCTCATCGAGCGTGCGCACGGGCGACATCGGTGCGCCGCCCGCCGCACGGAACGAGGAGTAGTCGTGCGTCCCCACGAGCATGGCAAGTGCCGCACGCATGGCATCGTGATCGAGCGGCTGAAAAACCTGCCACGTATAGCTGCGCGTAAATGGGTTTGGAACAGTGCACTCCTCCATACGGTAGACATACGCCTTCCCCGTCGCCGCGTGGCGCGCACTGAAATCGCGCCCTGCCTCCCATGCCTCTGTAACGACAATGTCGGGCGGCAGGAGTCCGTTCACCGCACGCGGCAGCCGCTCCACGGGAATACGTCCGTCCGTGAAGAAGTTCACCACCTGCCCGTACGCGTGCACGCCCGCATCCGTGCGCCCTGCGGCGGCAAGCTCCACCTCCTCCGCACACACCTTCCTGAGCGCACGTTCGAGCACATTCTGCACAGCGACAACAGGCGGTGTCTGCCGCTGGAAACCGTGGTAGTTCGTCCCGTCATAGGCAACCTTCAGTGCGATGTTGCGCGCGCGCGCCTTCATCTGCTCCACATGCTCAGGGCGCAACGCTCAGCCCTCCGAGACTCAGGGCACAGATCCCCGCCGCACCGACAAAGAAAACGGCAATCGCCAGATAGTCGAGCCGTCCCGTACGCAGCTCCTTCATCTGCGTGCGCCCCTCACCGCCGCGATAGCAACGAGCCTCCATCGCAAGTGCGAGCTCATCCGCACGGCGAAACGCCGAGAGGAAGAGCGGCACAAGCACTGGCACGACGGCCTTTATGCGCTGCACGATATTCCCGCGCTCAAAGTCCGCCCCACGCGCCTTCTGCGCCTTCATAATGCGATCCAGTTCCTCGAGCAGCGTCGGCACGAAGCGCAGGGCGATCGTCATCATCATCGCGAGCTCGTGCACCGGCACATGGATGCGGCGCAGCGGCGAGAGCAGCGCCTCGAGTCCGTCTGTCAGGCGCAATGGACTCGTCGTCAGCGTGAGCAGCGTGCTGAGCAGGATGAGGAGCACGAGGCGCAGTCCAATGTACGCGCCGCGTGCAAGCCCCTCCCACGTCGCCGCAAACGGTCCGACCCGAAAGAGCTCCGCCCCCGGCGTCATAAAGAGATGCACGCCGAACGTAAAGAGCACAATCCAGAGAATCGGACGAATCGAGCGCAGCTGCATCCCGAGTGGCACCCCCGAAAACACCATCAGCAGCACAACGGCAAGCGACAGCAGGGCAAATCCCGTCGCATTCTCCACAAAGAAAATGAGCAGCAGAAAGAAAAAGAGCAACACCATCTTCACGCGTGGATCCATGCGGTGCAGAAACGAATCCCCAGGCAGATAACGTCCGATCTGTATATCATTCAGCAAGAATTATCACGTCCTTTTGTATTTCATTATAACATTAAAGCATACCTTTTTCATTTCTTTTTCTCGATATTTATGCTATAATATTTCGTATGTAAAATACTATAATTATACCTTTCGGACAATACATTTCCGAAAAGTCAATGACAATAAAACATATTGGAAAGGGATATATATGGAAGACGCATTTATCGGACGACAGGCCATATTGGATCAGAGGAAGAACGTATACGCATACGAGATACTGTTCCGCAGCGGTCTTAAAAATGCCTTTGATCCTAACCTCGACGGGAACATTGCAACACAGAGCGTCATGGTCAACGCCATGCTCGACTTCGGCATGAACAAACTCGTCTCAGATAAGCACGCATTCATCAACTTCACGGAGCAGAACCTCCTGAGCCGTGCGCCGAAACTCCTCCCGGCGGAAAACGTCGTCGTGGAGATTCTCGAGACCGTTCAGCCCACACCCGAGATCCTCGAGGTCGTCCAGGAACTCAAGAAAGAGGGCTACAAGATCGCACTCGACGACTTCGTCCTCCTGCCTGGTTACGAGCCGCTCATCGAGATGGCGGACATCATCAAGGTGGACTTCCGCATCACAACCGATCCCAAGGAGCGCAAGAAGCTACGCGAGGTTTTGCCGAAGCACGTCCGTCTGCTCGCAGAGAAAATCGAAACCGAGGAGGAATTTCAGCAGGCGCTCGCCTACGGCTACGTTCTCTTTCAGGGGTATTTCTTCTGCAAGCCTGCGATTCTGCATCAGAAGCGCCTCACGAGCAATGCGCTCTCAAAGGTGCGTCTCCTGCGGGAGATCAATCGACAGAATGTCGATTTCTCCTCCATTGCCGGCGTCATCTCCTCGGACACGAACCTCGTCCACAAGCTGCTCACCTATATCAACTCTGCGGGCATCGGTCTTACGAATCACGTATCCAACCTGAAGCAGGCGACCGTTCTCCTCGGCGCAAGCGGTGTACGTCGCTGGGTAACCCTCGTAAGCCTCCAGACCTTCTCCGAGGACAAACCGCCCGAACTCTTCACACTGTCCCTCCTACGGGCAAAGTTCTGCGAACTCATCGCGACTGACATCAAGCGTCCGGGACTCACCCCGGACACGGGCTTCCTGCTCGGCATATTTTCGCTGCTCGATGTTCTTCTCAGCCTCCCCATGGAGGATGTTCTCAAGGAAGTCGCCCTCTCGGACGAGCTCAATGCGGCACTCCTCGGCGAGGACAACGACCTGCGCCACCTCCTTGACCTTGTCATAGCGTACGAAAAGTGCGACTGGGATGCGGTCATCACCTGTTGTGACAGCGTAAAGCTGCCCGTCGACCATCTGAAGCCGACCTACGACAAGGTGCTTGAGTGGTATAACATACTCCAGAGCATCAGCTGATGCCGGCTGGTGCCATCGAAAAAACCCATCGGAACAAGTCCGATGGGCTTTTTGTATGCAGATTATTTCGGGTTGTACTCGACAATCGTGATCTTTGGATTCTCGTTGAGATCGATCACCTCGTCCTCCGAGATCGTGATGATCGGGAGCGGTACCACACCGTGCGGATATGCCGTAATCGTGCCCTCACGATGATTACTGAGGAGCACGCGCGAGCCGAGGAATGCGTTCTTGATATTCGTCAGCACGGGGATGCAGACCTGCGGATCGAGTGCCGTATACATCTGACGTGCGATCTCCGACACCGCATCAAACGGTGTGCGGCGTGGATATCCCTCACGCTCGACCGTGATATTGTCATAGAGGTCAGCGACAGCAATGATGCGTGCATAGAGGTGGATGTCCTCTCCGCTGATGTTGAATGGGAAGCCGCTCCCATCCATGCGCTCGTGATGCTGCAATGCGGCAAGGCGTACGCCCTCCGTCAATCCCGCAACATTATTGAGGATTTGAGCGCCGTCCACCGTGTGCTGGATATACCGCTCATAGTCATCCCCCTCGAGCGTCTCAATATTCTTCTCGAGCAGACGCTGGTCGAATTTCGACTTGCCGACATCGTGCAGGAATCCTGCGAGCACGACATCCTTCGCTGTCTCGCGGTCAAGCTGCATCCACTTCGCGATAACGCCCGCGAGAATCGAGACACGGAGCGAGTGATTGTAGATGTCACTGGCGAGGTGATTGACCTCGTTCAGATAGTCAATCGTTCCACTGCGGCGTGAGAGCGGCAGAAGATCCGCCTGCACCATCTCATGCGTCTGGGCAACGGGAACAGCCCCCGTCTTCTTTGTCTCCTCGAAAATGGACTGCGCCGTTCCGACTACATTGTCATACTGTTTGATGAAAAGATTGCTGCGCGAGAAGATTGGAGAGCGATCTTCCTTCATCTCAGTCTCGTCTTTGATGTAGACAACAGGAATCTTCAGGAACTTCAGGCGCGTGATATGCGCCGCCGTCAGCTCCGTATTCTCCGATACAACAACCACACGTTTGGCATTGACGATCGTTCGCGCAAGTATCATCCCATTTTCAAGATCGTCCACGGATATTGCACGCAAGGTAAGCCCTCCCTCGATTAACTCTCTATATAGCGCACGAACTATTGCACCTATAAATATTTCGACCTTTATGAAAAAAAACCTGCTTCCATAAAATAAAACTTGACATAATTTTAACCAATGACGTATAATAACTTTCGTTAACACTTTATCTTGCTAAAGTAAGCATAGTAAGGAGAGATGCATCAATGAATTGGAAGAACATCTTTACGGGTGCGACGGTCTTTGTACTGTCAGCAGCACTGCTTACAGGCTGCGGCGGCAGCGAGAAGGCGCCTTCGACGGACAATGCGGCGGAGATGGGAAAGATCATCGTCGGACTCGATGACAACTTCCCGCCGATGGGCTTCAAGAACGAGAAGAACGAGATCGTCGGCTTCGATGTCGATCTCGCGAAGGAGGCGGCAAAGCGTCTCGGACGTGAGGTGGAGTTCAAGGCGATCGACTGGTCGAGCAAGGAGGCGGAGCTCAAGAGCGGACGCGTCCAGATCCTCTGGAACGGGCTGGACATCACCGAGAAGCGCAAGGAGAACATGCTCTTCTCCAAGCCCTACATGGACAACCGCCAGATCATCTTCGTGAAGAAGGGCACGACCTCCATCACGGATGAAAAGAGCCTCGCGGGCAAGACCGTCGGCACACAGAGCGCCGGCACGGCAGAGGAATACATCGATGCGACGGACTTCTACAAAAAGGACGTCAAGGAGGTCAAAAAGTACCCCGACTACGTTGCGGCGTTTATGGATCTCGAGAACGGTCGTCTGGATGCGGTCATCGGCGATGAGATCGTCGGTCGCTACTACATGAGCAAGCACCCCGAGGAGCTTGAGGCACTCGATGTCGTGGTCGGTCCAACGAGTGAGTTTGGCATTGCATTTGCGAAGGACAACACCGCTCTACGCGATGAGGTGCAGAAGGTACTCGACGAGATGAAAGCGGATGGCACGATGGCAAAAATCTCGACCACGTGGTTTGCAAAGGACATCACGAAATAAACAGAGGGAAGAAGGGGCGCTGCACGAAGCTGAAAACCTTCGTGCAGTGCCCCCTTTTTGCCTGCAAGGATGAAATGGTATAAATGGATAAAATACTCGACACAACACTTCTGATGCTCGAGGGGTCAACCGTCACCCTCGAGATTTTCTGCGTCACGCTTGCCCTTTCCCTCCCGCTCGGACTCTTTGCCGCGCTCGGACGACTTTCCCGTTTTCGCCTACTCAGCCGATTGCTTGAGGTATATATCTGGATCATGCGCGGCACACCACTGATGCTCCAACTGCTCTTTGTCTACTTCGCCCTGCCAATGGTCGGCATCATGCTGCCCGACATCGCGGCAGCACTGCTCGCATTTGTCCTCAACTACGCCGCATATTTCGCCGAGATCTTCCGCTCCGGCATACAGGCAGTTCCACGCGGACAGTTCGAGGCGGCGCGTGTCCTCGGCATGAGCGCCCCTCTCACCATGCGGCGCATCGTCCTGCCGCAGGTGCTGCGCATTACACTGCCGCCTGTCAGCAACGAGACCATCAACCTCGTCAAGGACACCTCCCTCGTCTACATCCTCGCCATGAACGACCTCCTGCGCGTCGCGCGCACCATCGTTCAGCGCGAGTTCGACATGACCCCCTTCCTCATCGCCGGCATCTTCTACCTCGCGATGACCGCCGTGCTCACCTATGGATTCAAAAAACTGGAGGCATACTATGGCAGATACGGCAGCTAACGAAATCATGCTCTCCATGCGCGGCATCCACAAATCCTTCGGCGCGCTCGGCGTCCTGCGCGGCATCGACCTCAGCCTTGCACGCGGCGAGGTGCTTGCCATCATCGGCGCGTCCGGCTCGGGCAAGTCGACGCTCCTGCGCTGCATCAACAAACTCGAAACGATTGATCGCGGGGAGATTACCATCCGCGGGGAAAAACTCTGTTGGACGAAAGACG
>CAUVMF010000033.1:0-14262 GCA_963552975.1 uncultured Selenomonas sp. | reverse complement strand
ACTTGCTCATCTTTGCCGTCGGTTCCGCGAGACTCATGACGCGCGCGCCCGCCTTTGGGAAGTAGCCCTCGGGCAGGCGGAACGTCTCGCCGTAGACGTGGTTGAACCGCGCGGCGACATTGCGCGTGAACTCGAGGTGCTGCGTCTGATCCGCGCCGACGGGCACGTAGTCCGCCTGATAGAGCAGGATGTCGCCCGCCATCAGCGCAGGATAGGTAAAGAGCCCCGCATTGATATCCTCGGGGTGCTTTGCAGATTTATCCTTGAACTGCGTCATGCGCGTGAGGTCGCCGAACGGGCTGAGGCACGAGAGCATCCACCCCATCTGCGCGTGCGCGGGCACGTGACTCTGGATGAAGACGAGACTCTGCTCCGGGTCGAGCCCGCACGCGAGCAGCAGCGCAAACGCCTCGCGGCTCGCCTTGCGCCGTGCGGCAGGATCGTGATACACCGTCAGCGCGTGCAGATCGGCGACAAAATAATAGCAGTCATACTCCTCCTGCAAATGCCGCCAGTTCTTCACCGCGCCGAGATAGTTGCCGAGGGTGAATGTGCCGGTGGGCTGGATGCCGCTCAGGATGATCTTGCGGCGGGAGGTAACTGCTGCGTTTTCGTTCATGACGTTCCTTCCTTTGTCGTAGAATGTTTCTCCATTATATACCATGAGAGAAAGATAAGCAAAGATAGAATGTCGCAGCGCAAAAACAAGAAAAAAGCCGCCCTATGAAGCCGAAACAGCCTCATAAAGCAGCCGATAGATGTCATATGTCCGTCAAGAGATCGCCATAGCGTTCGGAGAGACCGCGTTCCATCTGCTCGAACGCGGGGATGTAGCGCATCAGTATCTCCTCGACCAGTGCCTCTGCACGTGCACTGCTGTAGATGTGCGTCATGTCATTCCGCGCGCGCAGCATCGTGAGCCACATGTCCTCATCGAGGAAATCAAAGAGGAGATACGCCTCCTTGAGGATCGCGCGCGGCGAGCCGGAGGCGGAAACGGCACGCCCCTCGTAGCGCATAAGGTCTTTCAGGAGTTTCCATCCCAGCTCGAATTGGATAAAAAATTTATCGACGATTCCACTGATGATAAATTCATTCGTCAGATCCTGCGCACGCGCCTGTCGGAGTACCGCCAAATGCCGCGCAAACTCGTCATACCGCTTCATAGATCATCACCCCATCCCGTGCAATCTCATCCGCAAGCTGCGCCGAGGTCTCCGTCTCCATATCCACGAGATCGAAGGAGAGCAGCGTCTCCACCTCCTCATCCACGGCAAAGGCAAGGTCGCGAAAGCGTGCGCAGCCGTAGACCGCGAGATCGATGTCACTCCGCTCCCCGTGCGTGCGCCGCGCACGCGAGCCAAAGAGCACAAGCCGCCGCGCACCATAGGCATGGGCGAGCATTCGCAGCGCCGCAAAAATACGCTCCTCGCGCGCTGTCCACGCGATGCTGGCATACGATTTCATGTGTATTTGCTTTCTCATAGCGGGAGTTTATCAAAATGATTACTTTCCAAGACAGAACTCGCTGAAGATGCGGTCGATGAGGTCGGTGTCGACGGTCTCGCCAAGGATCTCGCCGAGGACGTCGTACGCGGCGCGCAGGTCGATGGAGATGAAGTCCATGCCCATCTCTGCCGCAAGGGTTTTCTCCGCCTCCGCGAGGTGACGCGCGGCACGCTGCAGCGCCTCGACCTCGCGCTCCTTGTTCGGAAGCGCCCCGTCGCCAAGATCGCCCTCCATCATCTGCACGCGCGCGGCGATGGTCTCACGCAGGGCATCGAGTCCCGTGCCCGCCTGCGCGGAGATCATGAGGACGGGCGCATTCACGCCGTCAAAATCCGTGACGGAGAGGACGCGCGCGCAGTCCTCCTTGTTGCAGAGGATGATGGTGTCGGCGTTCATGTCGCGCAGACGCGCGATGAGCTCCTGATCCTCCTCTGTGAGCGCGCTGGAGCTGTCAAAGACGGCGAGGACGAGCTCTGCGTCCTCGAGATGCTGCTCCGTACGCGCAACGCCGATCTGCTCGACGGCGTCCTCTGCCGCGCGCAGCCCCGCCGTATCGAGGAGGCGCAGGGGAATCCCCGCGATGCTGATCTCCTCCTCGATGACGTCGCGCGTCGTCCCCGGCACGTCGGTGACGATGGCGCGCTCCGTACCGATGAGCGCATTGAGGAGGCTCGATTTGCCGACGTTCGGACGCCCGACGATGACGGTCTTGACGCCCTCGCGCAGGATGCGCCCCGCATTTGCCCCCGTGAGGAGGCGCTGCACCTCCGCAAGCGCAGCATCAATGTCCTCCCTGAGCGCGGCGGCGGATGCTGCGGGGATGTCGTCCTCGGGGAAGTCGATGCCCGCCTCGATGCGTGCGATTGCGCCGAGCAGGCGGTGGCGGATCGCCGTGATCTCCTCCGAGAGTGCGCCCGCCAGACGCTCGCGGGCGGCACGTGCGCTGCGCGCGCTCTTTGCCGCGATGAGCTGCATGACGCCCTCGGCGCGCGCGAGATCGAGCCGCCCGTTTAGAAACGCACGCTTTGTAAATTCGCCCGCTGCAGCGGGACGCGCCCCCGCCTCCCATGTGCGCAGCAGCACCTCGCGCAAGATGACCGTGCCGCCGTGGCACTGCAGCTCGACCGTATCCTCGCCCGTATAGGAGTGCGGTGCACGCATCGGCAGGAGGATGCAGTCGTCGATGACACTGCCGTCCGCCGCCATGACCTGCCCGTAGCGTGCGCGATAGGGCGCAATCTCCGTGAGCTCCCCATGCGCGGGACGAAAGACCGCCCGCGCCACGGTGAACGCCTCCCCCCCGCTCACGCGAATGATGCCGATGCCGCCCGCGCCGTGCGGGGTGGCGATCTGGCTGATCGTATCCTCTGTCATTTCCCTGTCCCCTGTTCCCGTTCCAAAAAAAGTTTACAAATGAACGCACCCAACGCGAACGCTTAGTTACGCAAACGGTCGCGTGCTCGTCCGCCTAAATACCGGCGGATTTCAAACGCGCTTCGCTTGAACGGTAGAAATCCGCCGGGGGCGGGTCGCACACTCTCCTCCGTTTGCTCCACTAGGGTTCGCTTTTGGGCAGTGTTCTTTTTCTCCCCGATACCGGAATCATGCAAAGAGAGGTGCTGTACGAAGTTTCCCTGCTTCGTACAACACCCCTATATTTATCGCTCGTAGTGGTCGTAGCTCAATTCCTCATAGTCACGCGAATAGCGGCGGCGGCGCGGAACGATGACGACGTAGCGGCGCGGGTTGTCGCCCGCGCTGTAGGTGGTGACGCGGCGGTTGTCCTGCAGCGCCATGTGGATGATCTTGCGCTCGTGGCGGCTCATGGGCTCGAGGTGGATCTCCTCGCCGATGCGGCACGCCTTGTCCGCAAGATGCCCCGCAAGGCGCGTGAGGGTTTCCTCGCGGCGCGCACGATAGTCCTCGACATCGAGGATGATGCGCGCATACCCCGTCTCGGGGATCTTGTTCACAACGAGATTCGTGAGATATTGCAGCGCATCGAGCGTCGAGCCGTGCTTGCCAATGAGGATGCCAAGATTCCCGCCGTGCATATTGAGGATCGTGCCCACGGGCGTATCCGTGCGGTGCAGCTCAACCGAAAGCCCCATCGTCGCGAAAATCGCACCGAGGAATTTCTCGGCGGCAGCCGCCATCTCGTCCGTGAGCGGGATGAGCTGGCTGTCCGTACGCTCGCGGTACGTACGCCGCGCAGAGCCCGCCTCACCATCGTAGGAAGGACGCGCGCGCCGCTCCCGGCGGAAATCCTGCCGCTCCTCATGATCGCGGCTGCGGTGCTGCTGCCCCGCATAGCTGCGCTCTTGCCGCTCACCATAGCTGCCCTGCCCGCTGTCATCGCGCGGTGCACTGCGCTCCTCGCTCGTGTACGCAGGTCGCTCCTGTCGATCACCATATCCACCGCGCGGCGCACGCTGCTCGTCGTAGGAGCTGCTTCCTGCCTGCGGCTTCGACGCCTTGCGCGTAGAGGAGCGCAGGTCGGTGTGGAAGCGTTTCTTGATGCCGAATCCCGCGTCTGCGTCCGGCTTCGCCTCTTCCCGTACGGGAGATGGGGGCGGAGGAGGCGGTGCAAGGACGGTCGGCGGCGCCGGTATCTGTACTTCGGTGCGGTGCGGCGGAATCACGGGGCGCGTTGTGACGCGGATGCGCGCCTCGCGTTTGCCCCACAGACCGAGAAAGCCGCCCGAGGGTTCCTGTATGATTTCATAGGTGACCTCGGCTCTGCCGCAGCCGAGTTTATCCAGTGCCGCCGAGAGTGCGTCCTCGACGCTTTTGCCCGTCGTCTCGATGATCTCCGCCACTTAGACCGCCTCCTTTGCCACAGAACCATCGCCATGGTACATCCACCACTGCTGGGCGATCTGCACCACGTTCATCGTCACCCAGTAGAGGACGAGTCCCGAGGGGAAGCTCAGACTGATCCAGCCGATGAAGAGCGGCATGACGGTCATCATGATCTTCATCTGCGCGTTCATCTCGGTGGAGGTCATCTTCTGCTGGAGATAGGTGGTCGCAGCGGACAGCACGGGCAGGATGTAGAGCGGATCGGGCTCCGACATGTTCGGCAGCCAGAAGAACGCCGCCGCCGCCGCGCTCGGGAAGGTAAAGTTAAAGAGCGCGTAGTACATGCCCATGAGGATCGGCATCTGCACGAGGAGCGGCAGACAGCCCGCGAGCGGATTGACGCCGGCATTTCGAAAGAGCTCGCCCGTCTTCTGCTGGAGCATCTGCGGGTTGTTCTTGTACTTTTCCTGGATCTTTTTCATCTTCGGCTGGATTTCCTGCATCGCCTTCATGGATTTGATCTGTTTGACGGTGAGTGGGTAGGTCACGACCTTGATGAGGATGGTGAGCAGGATGATGGGAAAGCCGTAGCTGACGAGGCCCGCGGCGCTCGTGACGGTGTAAAATCCTCCGAGGATGAACTGCAAAATGTGGATGATCGGCTCGAAGAGATTGCTAAAAAATTCGCTCAACGCGTTTTCCTCCTACTGTTCGGAAATATGTCTGATGATAAATCAAAAATCAGGTTTAGGATTGAATCAAGAATTACGTTGTGCTGTGGGTGAACAATGAGGTCAAGCTCCGCTTCGAAGCAAACCCTAGTGGAGCAGGCGGACAAGCACACGACCGCTTGCGCAACGAGGCGTTTGCGAGGAGCGGAGCGTCACCTCACATACAATACTTACGGCACGGGATCATACCCGCCCGCATGAAACGGGTGGCAGCGCAGGATGCGCCGCAGTGCCATCCACGCGCCGCGCCGCGCACCGTACCGCTCGATCGCCTCCATCGCGTACGCCGAGCAGGTTGGATAGTAGCGGCAGGAGGGCGGTGTAAGCGGCGAGATGCAGCTACGGTAGAACTGCACGAGAAGAAGGAGCAGACGTTTCATCACTGCTCCCCCGTGCGATGCGACGCGTCCCCATGCGCAAAGATCTTCGCGCGACGCGCGAGGCTGCGGAGTTCGACGGCGGCATCCTGCATTTTGCCCGCAGCAAGACCCGTGCGCCCGATCAGGAGAATCCCGATATCCATGCGCAACTCGTGCTGCATATGGCGATACGCCTCACGCAGGAGACGCTTCGTACGGCTGCGCACAGCGGCACACCCGAGTTTTTTTCCGGCGGCAAAGCCGACCTTGCCCGCGACGCGTGCGTCACGCAGGACGTATAGGATCATCCTCCGTCCCGCGACGGACGTGCCCTTTTGATAGACGTGCTGAAAGTCGCTGCGCCGTTTGATCATCTTTGCGCGCGGCAAGGTGTATTTTTTTTCTTCCATATCGCTAAAAAAGAGGTCACCCGCGGTGACCTCTGATCGTCTGAGGGCTTACGCCGACAGCTTCTTTCGTCCGCGCTGACGCCTTCTCTTCAATACGAGGCGGCCGCCTTTCGTCTTCATGCGCTCACGGAATCCATGTGTCTTTTTTCTCCAATGGTTGTTGGGCTGGAATGTTCTCTTCACCTCACGTCACCTCCTTTACTGCCGCGCTGTGCGGCATATGCCGTGCGGCGATTCAAAATACAGATTGCTAGGCGACATTATAGACGAAGGAAACCCGCACTGTCAAGGTATGGAAAGGCTCTTTGCGCTTTTTTTTCGATCAATAGTACAAAAGCACCTGTTGATAAGTGCTTCTTTTTTTGCTAAAATATCCCCATTGTACTGTGGAAAACCTGTGAAGAAAACGTGTATAGGATTCGCTAATAATTTTACATACACATATTTTACCGCTCCGCTCCGATCGCCTTAGTTATCCACAGCTGTGAATAACTCTGTGGATAAAATTAATTTTGAAGGGACGCAACTGTATGTCCGTAGCACCAACCTCCACCATTCAGAGCCAATGGAAAAAAGTCATCGAAAAAACCGACGGAATCATTCCGAAAGACGCTGTAAAACAATGGATTTCACGCATTGTACCCATTTCCCTCAACAAGCATGAACTCGTTCTTGCCGTCGCCGATGCCTTTACCAAGCAATACATCGAGCCGCGGTACCTCGTCCTGCTCGGTGATGCCGTCCAGCAGGCGCTCGGTGCGGGCTACACGATCACTCTTATCGTCGATGCCGCAGCGGCCGCACCGAAGAAGGAGGTACCTGCACAGGAAAGCTCCCATGCGGAGCGCCGGCCACCCGCGCAGCAGGAAGAGAGCGCACCCGCACAGGGCAGCCTCCCGCTCACGCCCGAGAGTGCGTCCACAGCAGCCCCCGACGATGCAACAACGCTGAACCCGAAGTACACCTTCGAGGCGTTCGTCATGGGGCGCTCAAACCAGTTCCCATACACGATGGCAAAGGCGGTTGCCGAGGCGCCTGGTCTGCCCTCGCACAATCCGCTCTTCATCTACGGCGGCGTGGGACTCGGCAAGACACACCTCATGCACGCCGTCGGGCACAAGATCCTCGCCGATCATCCCGCAAAGCGCGTGCTCTACATCGCAAGCACGGATTTCACGAACGAATTTATCCGCTCCATTCGCGAGAAGAACATGGACGCATTCCGCGAGAAGTACTACAACATCGACATGCTCCTGATCGACGATATTCAGTTCTTCGCGGGTCAGGAGCAGACACAGACCGAATTCTTCCAGACATTCAACAAGCTGCGCGACGGCGGCAGACAGATCATCCTGACCTCAGATCGCCAGCCGCAGGATGTCAAGGGACTTGAGGATCGCCTCATCTCGCGCTTCGCGGGCGGCGTCGTCGTCGACATCCAGCCGCCGGAGTTCGAGACACGCGTCGCCATCCTCCAGAAAAAGGCGCAGAGTGAGGACGTCGAGATCCCCGGGGACATCATCACCTACATCGCCAGCCGCGTCGACAGCAACATCCGTGAACTCGAGGGTGCGCTCACGCGCCTCATCAAATACGCCTCCATGATGCGCATGCCGATCGACGAGACGACCTGCATCGCCGCGCTCGGCAACTATCTGCACGGCGAGAAGGGACGGCGCATCACCATGGAGATGATCGAGCGCATCGTCTGCACCCACTTCAAGGTGACGAGCGAGGACATCCGCTCATCCAAGCGCAGCAACGACATCGCCTACCCGCGCCAGATCGCCATGTACCTCTGCCACGAGTTGACGGAGGTCTCGTGGCCGACCATCGGCGGCTTCTTCAACCGCGACCACTCCACCGTCATCCACGCGCACAAGAAGATCCAGAACCTCACGGAGTCCGACGGCGCAACCAAGGCGCTGATCCAGTCGCTCACGATCCAGATCAAGGGGATTTAGGGAATCCTCAGAACTAACCCATTGTAGCTGTGCATATCCCTGTGCACATCCCACCGCATTTCATGTGGATCATGTGTGGATAACAATTCATCCACCGCTCATCTGTGTAAACTGTGGATAACTAAAGCATAACTCCGCCCAACTTATCAACAGCCACCTCCGCGTTTTTCTAGGGCTTTTTCCACTTTTCCACCAATCCACAGTCCCTACTATTACGACTACTAAATTTATTTACTACACGCATTCATAGAAAAACAGCGCACGGAACGTGCAGCACATCCATCAGAAAGGAACGCATATGCACATTACACTCGGCAAGAGCGACCTCATCTCCGCGCTGCAGATCGTCAGCAAGGGTCTCTCCACCAAGCCGCAAACCCCCATCCTCTCGGGCGTCTATATGACCGCAAAGGAAGGACAGCTTGAACTCCAGTCCACGAACTACGAGCTCGGCTTCATCGTCACGATCCCCGCCGAGATCCACATGGTCGGCACGGCAGTCCTCCCCGGTAAATACCTCACCGAGTTTGCGCGCAAACTGCCCGCCGAGGAAGTCTCCATCGACACCGAGAGCTCCGACGGACTCGCCGTCATCCGATCCGGCAGCGCACGCTTCACCCTGCGCACGATGGAGACGAGTGACTTTCCAGTGCTTCATCGTATGGAAGGGACACTGCAGTTTACCATCAAAGACCGTACGCTTGCGCGTCTTGTCAAGAAATCAACCTTTGCCTGCCTGCGCGAGGAACAGCGTGACCGACGCCCCATCTTCACAGGCTGCCAGCTCGAGGTCGAGGGCAAGGAGGTCACCTTTGCCGCGACAAACGTGCACCGCCTCGCCGTCAAGAGCGAGCTCCTCGAAGAGGATGCGGGACAGATCCGCATCATCATCCCCGCGAAATTCCTGGAGGAAGTCACGCGTACGATCACGGGCGACGTGCCGACCGACATTCACGTCACCTGCTCCTACAATCAGATCAGCATGTCCACAGACAGCATCTACATGACCGCGCGCCTCATCGAGGGCGCATTCCCGGATTATCGCCGCGTCATCCCGCAGGAGGAGAACATCCGCACGCGCGTCATACTCGACGCGGCGGTCTTTGCCTCCGCCGTTGAGCGTGCCTCGCTCATTGCACGCACCGACCAGTACAACATCGTCAAGCTCGCCTTCGAGCAGGGACTGATGCGCATCTCCTCGAACAGCCCCGAGATCGGCGAGGCAGAGGAGACGATCCCCGCCGAGGTCACGGGCGATGATGTCACGATCGCATTCAACGCCTCCTATCTCATGGATGCCGTGAAGTCCCTCGACAGTGATACCTTCATCCTCTCGCTGCAGGGGGCAAACGCGCAGGGCATGAACCTCTCGCCAATCACCATCCGTGAGGAAGTAGACCCCGACTATGTATACGTTGTAACGCCTGTGAGGACACATTGACAGACATCGAAATTCACACCGAGACCATCCAGCTCGATCAGTTCCTCAAACTGGCGGGCGCCATTTCGAGCGGCGGCGTCGTAAAGGAGCTCATTGCAGAGGGAGCAATCCTGCGCAACGGGGTGGTCGAGACGGCACGCCGACGCAAACTTAACATTGGTGATGTCATAACAATTGAAGGCGAGGGAATATACCGCGTCACTCGTTCATAATCATGCGGATTACATCACTTATACTGCGTTCCTACCGTAACTATGAGGAGCTACACCTCGACTTCGATGCGGGCGTGCAGATCTTCCTCGGGGCGAACGCACAGGGCAAGACGAATATCATCGAGGCGCTTTACTACGCCGCGTTTGGACGCTCCCATCGCACAGCGAGCGATGCGGAGCTTATTCGCATGGGCGCGGACGGCGCGCATATCGCCCTTTCCTTCCTGCGGCACGATGTTCCCGCAGAGCTTTCTTTTACCTTTGCGCGCGGCGCGCGGCGGCGCATCGCGTACGCGGGCGAGCATCTGAAGCAGAGAGAACTCGTCGGCATCCTGCCGATGGTGCTCTTTTCCCCCGAGGATCTCTTCCTCGTCAAGGGCGCACCTGCGCTGCGCCGCCGCTATCTGGATGCCGAGCTCTCGCAGGCAAGCCCCGCCTACTACGGGGAGCTCCTGCGCTATACGCACATCCTGCGCCAGCGCGGAGCACTCCTCAAGGACATCCGCGCGCGTCTTGCGCCGCCCGATGCGCTTCTCCCGTGGGACACGCAGCTTGCAAAGAGTGCCGCGTACATCGTCACGCGACGGATCGCGGCAACAGAGCAGCTGCGTGCACTCTCCGCGCGCGTGCAGGCAGTGCTCGCGGCGGGCGAGGAACTGACCATATCGTATGAGATCGCACACGCGCCCGAGGGGCTGACCTCTCCGAAAGATGGCATGACAGAACGCCTTGAACTATGGTATAATGAGATGTTCAAAGAAATACGTCCGCGCGACATTGCACGCGCAGCGACGGGGGTGGGACCCCATCTGGACGATCTGGTGCTTGACGTTGGCGGCATGAATCTCAGAAGCTACGGCTCGCAGGGACAGCAGCGCACGGGCGCACTCGCGCTGAAGCTCGCCGAGCTCTTCTACCTGCGCACGCACGTCGGCGAGGCGCCCATCCTCCTGCTCGATGATGTCATGAGCGAGCTCGATGCCGATCGGCGCAGCGCACTCCTTTCCTTCATCCGCAGCGAGAACATCCAGACCTTTATCACCGCGACCGATGCGGCATACTTTCCGGAGGAACGCATGGGAACGTATCGGTATGTTGAGGCGGGACAGGTGAGGGAGGAATAAGGGCGTACCGTCGGCTAGGATGCTTCGTATTGTTGAAACGTGTTGTGTGATGTCCAAATGCAAACCCTTGCGTAACGTGGCGTTTGCGTTGGATATAACATCGCACGAAAATATTCTGGAGGGGGACAGCGATGCGCACCACACTCGGCACAGCAAATGCAGGCGATGATGTGCGTGCCGCCGTCCACCGCCTTGGACCCGCGTTCGAGCGTGACTACATCACGCATACAACAATCGAGCACTGGGCGGACATCATGGGCGAGATGGTCGCACGCCGCGTGCGTGCCGTCGCCGTGCGAGACGGCAAACTCTTCCTCTACGCACCTGATGCTACATGGAAGAACGAGATGCGCATGAGTGCGCCCGAGATCATCCAGCGCGTCAATAAGTACGCGGGCGGGCGGCTCGTGCGGGAGATTGCCTTTGCCCGATCCGCGCGCCCCGAACCCATTCCCACCGAGGTCGGACAGGATACGGAGACACGCGCCGCCTACGCACGCGCCCTCGTGCAGACGGGACTCACCGACGAGGAAATTGCGCGCGGTACGGCACTCGCGAAAGCAGTCAGCGACGGCGAACTTGCCACGCGCATTCAGCGCGCCTATCAGACGACGCGTAAGGCGCAGAGGCTCAAGGAGCAACGCGGACTTACCCCCTGTCCCTCCTGCGGCAGACTCATCGAGGGCGTCTGCCACGACTGCCGCCGCGCCGAGGAGCGCAGCGTACGCCGGGAAGTACGTGCGATCCTCATGCGTGAGCCGTGGGCAAAGCTCGCCGACATCGTGCGCCGCATTCCCTCCTGCGATGCCCTCCTGCTCGGCAGCGAGCGCGCCGATCTCGTGCGCCGCATCGCGGGCGAGACCGAGTACACCGCACAGGACAGCGAGAATGCCCGCCTCCTCACCATGCTCCATCGCGGGCTTCCCCCCGCCGAGGTCACACCGAAGAAGATACAGAGCACCTTTTGGGAACTCAGAAACGAACTCATCACCACGCGTGAATTCTGGGAAGAGATGAAGCGGCGCAAGGCGAAGAAGAAATCATACAGAAAGGGGCGATTCCCATGATCCTCACCATCGACGAAATCCGCACGAAAATCCGCCCCATCTGCGAGCAATATAGGGTAGAGAAAGTCTGGCTCTTCGGCTCGTACGCACGCGGCGAGGCGCGTGAGGACAGCGACGTAGATCTTCATATTAAGGCTCCTAAGGGAATCGGGTTGTTTGGGCTTGGTGGTCTTTATGCGGATCTTGAAGAAGCTCTGGGGAAAGAAATCGATCTGATTACGAGAATCCCTGAGGAGAATAAAATCTTCAAGAAATATGTGGAAAGGGAGGAGATACTTCTATATGACAGTGAGCGAGAAGGACGCACAGATTCTACAAATTATCGCAAAGCATTGTGATGAGATTATTGAGATTTCTCGTCTTTTTGGCAGATCAAAAAACGAGTTCATCGAAAACTACGCATATCAGAGTTCTTGTTCTATGCTCATCCAGACTATTGGAGAAGTTGTAAAAAAACTTTCGTCAGATTTTCTTGATAGAACTCCTGAAATCCCATGGAAAAATATTAAGGAATCACTGATAAATTCAGCACCGCCATCTTAACGCATCTTTTTTGCCCGCACTTCGTCGGCAAATCCTCCACATAGCCTCTGCTATGCGTCCGGTTTGCCTCCTAGTTCGGACGAAAAAATCTGCGCCAATCTGACGGACTTCATTTTATCAGCGATTCCTTAAGAAAATGAGAAATTTGTTTGCACACGACTACGATCACAGTATTGATTTTGAAGTCGTTTGGGATACGATTGAACAAAATATCCCAATTCTGAGAGAGTTCTGTGCCAATATCTTACAAGAAAACAATTACGAAATCATTCGTGTAAAATCGTTGAAATTTCCTCGATCCTCGCCGATCTGAGGGGGTGTTTTATCAGCGATTCTATAGAGAAAGGGGCGATTCCCATGATCCTCACCATCGACGAAATCCGCACGAAAATCCGCCCCATCTGCGAGCAATACAGGGTAGAGAAAGTCTGGCTCTTCGGCTCGTATGCACGCGGCGAGGCGCGTGAGGACAGCGATGTGGATCTTCACGTCAAAGCAGCCGATGAAATGAGATTTCTCGAACTCGGGGGTCTTTATGCAGACCTGGAGGAAGCTCTTGGGAAAGAAATTGATATGATTACCGGAATCCCTAAGGAGTATAAAATCTTCAAAAAATATGTGGAAAGGGAGGAGATACTTCTATATGACAGTGAGCGAAAAAGATGCACAGATCCTTCAGCATATCGTCAAGCACTGTGATCGAATCCTTGACACCATATCATATTTTGGTGAGGATCGAAGTTTTTTCATCGAGAATCATATCTATCAGGGAAATGTTTCGATCAATTTACAGGCGATCGGAGAGATTGCCCGACATCTTTCGGATGCATTTTTAGCAAAGGCAAAAGAGATTCCATGGAAACAGATCAAAGGGCAACGCAATATCATTGCACATGGATATGATACAGGGGTAGACTTCTCGAAGGTGTGGGATATGATCACGGAGGATATTCCGCCTCTGAGAGAGTTCTGTGCCCGGATCTTACAAGAAAACAATTACGAAATCATTCGTGTGAAATCTCCGAAATAAGTAGTTCAACCGACCCCCAAGGAGGACATAATGGCAAAGAATATCGACCTGAATGCAAACGAAGAGCAGCCAGAACTGCGTCCGCTGACCGAGGCAGAGGCAAAGGAAGCCGCCGAAATGGCGGATATACCCGACCTCTCGGGCATTGCCATCTCCGCCGAGGAGATGGGCGACGAGGTAACCGCCGTCGATGCGGACTACGGCGCGGGGCAGATTCAGGTGCTCGAGGGACTCGAAGCCGTGCGCAAGCGTCCCGGTATGTACATCGGCTCGACATCGGAGCGCGGACTGCATCACCTCGTCTATGAAGTCGTGGACAACTCCATCGACGAGGCGCTTGCGGGCTACTGCGACACCGTCGAGGTCGTGATCCACCGGGACAACAGCATCACCGTCACGGACAACGGGCGCGGCATCCCCGTTGATATGCACGAGAGCGGCATGCCCGCCGTCGAGGTCGTGCTCACCGTCCTTCATGCGGGCGGCAAATTCGGCGGCGACGGATACAAGGTCTCGGGCGGCCTGCACGGCGTCGGCGTCTCCGTCGTCAACGCCCTCTCCTCGGCGATGGACGTCGAGGTGCGCCGCGACGGCGAGATTCACGCCATCTCCTTTACGCGCGGCGTCACACGGGAGAAGCTGCACACGATCGGCACGTGTGAGACCACGGGGACGCGCGTCCACTTCGTCCCCGACCCCGAGATTTTCACCGTCACGACCTACAGCTTCGAGACGCTCAAGCACCGCCTGCGCGAGCTGGCGTTTCTCAACCACGGCATCACCATCACCCTCGTCGACGAGCGCGGCGAGGAGGAGCGCCGCGAGACCTTCCACTTCGACGGCGGCATCCGCTCCTTCGTCTCCCACCTCAACCGCAAGAAGGAGACCATCAACGAGGAGCCGATCTACTTCAACGGCGTGAAGGACGACACCGTTGTCGAGATCGCGATGCAGTACAACGACAGCTATCAGGAGAATATCTACAGCTTCGTCAACAACATCAACACCGAGGAGGGCGGCACGCACCTCGCGGGCTTCAAGATCGCCCTCACGCGCGCGGCGAACGACTT
>CAUVMF010000032.1:0-14400 GCA_963552975.1 uncultured Selenomonas sp. | reverse complement strand
TTTTGAAGTTCTCGCGCTGCTCATAGTCCAGCCAGCCGAACTCCTTCATGCGGCGGATCATGTGATTTGCTTTGGCGCGCGACTCCTCCGCGCCAACATCCTTCGCCGAAAAATCCTCGTCCTCGTACGCAACGCCGGCCTCCGCCCAGCTCTCGATCAGCTCCTGGAATTTATCGCGCAGGATCTCCTGCTCGATGCCGAACTGGGCAAGGCGGTACTGCTCGTAGAGGCAGAGTCCCGCCTCCGCATAGATCCGCCGACATTTCCCCGCCAGCAGCCCGAAAAAACGCTCAGGCAGAACATCAAACAGCTCCACTTCCTCACCTCACGTTCTATTCACTTGCGTGCAAGTTCATCCTTCATCCGCGCGATCTGCGCCATGATCTCCTCGGAGAAGGAATCCAGCGACTCCTTGCTCTTGCGGTCGCCGTGAAAGGAGATCGGCGTACCGTACATAATGCGCAGCTGCGGGATAAGTCCGCCGTTTGCAAAGATGCGATGCGTGTTCAGAATGGCAACGGGCACAATCGGCGCGCCCGTCATGGCGGCAATGAGAGCGACGCCCGCCTCCGCCTTCTGCAGCTCACCCGTCTTGCTGCGCGTGCCCTCGGGAAAGAGCCCCAGAACGCGCCCCTCCTTCAGCACCGTGACCGCCGCCTTGATCGCGCCGCGATCGGATGCGCCGCGCTTCACGGGGAAGGCATGACAGCGGCGAATCGCCGCGCCGAAGATGGGATTCTCGAACAGCTCGACCTTCGCCATGTAGCTGACGGGACGGTCGATGAGGCTCGCCATGAGCGGCGGGTCGATATTGCTCGCGTGGTTGGCGGCAAGGATGACCGCGCCCTCTGTGGGGATGTTCTCGCGACCGTAGACGCGCGTGCGGAATACAATATAAAAAAACAGTCGAAAAATGACCTGTAAAAATCCGTACAGCATAGTGACCGCCTATTCCGAGAGTTCCAAGATCCGCGCGACAACCTCGTCGATCGTGAGCGCCGTCGAGTCGAGCAGCACGGCGTCCTCCGCCTGACGCAGGGGCGAGATTGCGCGCTCGCTGTCCTGCTTGTCACGGGAGGCAATCTCATCCTTCAGTGCGTCGAAATTGACCGCATAGCCCTTTGCCACCATCTCGTCATAGCGGCGGCGCGCGCGCTCCTCCACGGACGCCGTGAGGAAGATCTTCACGTCGGCATTTGGCAGCACATTCGTCCCGATGTCGCGCCCGTCCATCACGACGGCACCGTCCGCCGCCATCGCACGCTGCAGCTCCACCATCTTCTCGCGGACGGGGCCGAGTGCCGCGACGCGCGAGACGATATGCGTGACCTCGGGCGTGCGGATCTCAGCCGTCACATCCGTGCCATCGACCGTGACGCGTGTGCCGCTCTCCGTGCAGGCAAGGCGCACGTCAATATCGCGAACCGCGCGCAGGATCGCCTCATCGGGTGCGTCCTTGTCGTCCCGCAGGGTTTTCCACGCGACGCCGCGATACATCGCGCCCGTGTCGATATAGGTATAGCCGAGCTTTTCCGCCACAATCTTGGCGACGGTGCTCTTGCCCGCACCTGCGGGACCATCAATCGCAATTACACGCTTCATAAAGATCCTCCTTTGCTCAGACGCTCAATCTCGGAGAAGAATGTCGGATATGAGATATTCACGCTCTCCGGCTCCTCGATCCGAACGCCCTCCGCCGCCGCACCAAGAACGGCAAGCGACATTGCCATGCGGTGATCGCCCCAGCTGCGAACCTGCGCCTGACGAATCGCCGATTTTCCGTGAATGATGAGCCCGTCCTCCTGCTCCTCGACGCTGCCGGGCGCGAGCTTTTGAAACTCCTCTGCGATTGCGTGGAGGCGGTCGGTCTCCTTCACACGCAGCTCGCCCGCGCCCGTGATGACGGTATCGCCCTCGGCAAAGAGCGCGGCGACGGCAATCACGGGGATCTCGTCGATGAGGCGCGGCATGATCTCCGCGCCGAAAGATACGCCATGCAGGGACGCCGACGCGACAGTGATGTCTGCAACGCGCTCCCCGCCGCTCGTGCGCTCGTTTGTCAGTTGGATATGCGCGCCCATCCCTGTGAGCACGTCGAGAATGCCCGTGCGCGTCGGATTGACGCCCACATTTTTGAGCAGGAGGCGACTGCCTTCGATAATCGTCCCCGCCACGAGGAAGTACGCCGCAGAGCTGATGTCGCCCGGCACGGTGATTTCATCGGGGGCACGATAGCCGCCCTCCTCCACGGGGAAGACGGTGACGCTCGTCCCCGTGCGCGCAAGGCGGACGCCGAATCCCGTGAGCATCTGCTCCGTATGGTCGCGCGAGACGTACGGCTCCGTCACCGTGGTCGGCGCGTCCGCATAGAGTCCCGCAAGCAGGATGGCGGACTTGACCTGTGCACTCGCAACGGGGCTTTCGTAGCGGATACCGCGCAGCTTCTCCGCCGTCGGCACGATCGTGAGCGGGAGGTTGTTGTTCCCACTCCGTCCGTAGATCTGTGCACCCATCTGAGAGAGCGGGCGGAGGACACGCCCCATTGGACGGCGCGTCAGTGAGGCATCACCGCAAAATGTCGAGAGAAACGGCTGCGGGGCGAGCAGTCCCATCATGAGCCGCAGGGTTGTCCCCGAATTTCCTGCGTCGAGCACCCTCGTCGGCTCGGTCAGCCCGTGCAGTCCCTTCCCCGTGACGATCAGCTCGTGCTCATTCAAAAACTCCACATCCACGCCGAGCGCGCGCATGACGCCGACCGTCGAGAGGCAGTCCGCCGCATGGAGAAAATTCCTGATATGAACGGGCGTATTGCCCAGCCCCGCAAACATGACGCTACGGTGCGAGATGGACTTGTCGCCCGGAATCTCGACCTCGCCCTGCCAGCCGTGCCGCACGGGCGCAATCGTCTGAATCTCTGCCATTCACTTGTCCCCTTCCAAATCCCACACACTGTAAGAACCGGCGGCATGTCCCATCGAGAACGCCGCTTGTAAATTGTAGCCGCCCGTATACGCATCCACGTCAACCAGCTCACCGACGAAGTAGAGATGCTTTACGATCTTGGACGTCATCGTGCGCGGGTCGATCTCCCGCGTCGCAACGCCGCCCGCCGTCACAATCGCCTCTGTAATGGGACGCGTCCCCGTGACCGTCAGCGGCAACGCCTGCAATGTTTGTACGAGTCGCTCCCGCTCCTTCGATGAAATCTGTTGGGCAAACCGCTCGGACGAGAGTTCTGCCGCATTCAGCACGGGCTCGATCAGCCTCTTTGGCAGGAGATCGATCATCGCATTGCGGAGCTGCTTGCGCTCGTACTTTGCAAAGTCCCGCTCCACCCGCTCGCGCAGCTTCTCATGCGTCAGCGCGGGTTTCAGATTCAGACGAAGTTCCAGTGCCCGCTCTCCCGCCGCAAAGAGTTCCGATGCGCGGCGGCTCAGCTGTAAAATAATGGGACCCGTTACGCCGAAATGCGTGAAGAGCATTTCTCCGAAGAAGTCCTGTTCCTTTTTGCCCGCATGGTAGAGCGTCGCACGGACATTGCGCAGCGAGAGTCCCTGCACATCCTTCACCCATGCATCGCTTGTCACGAGCGGCACGAGTGCGGGGAAAATCTCCGTCACCGTGTGCCCCGCCGCGCGTGCGAGCGCATAGCCGTCGCCCGTCGAGCCCGTTGCGGGATAGGAGGCACCGCCCGTTGCGAGAATCACGGCGGCCGCCTCGATACGCGTGCCGTCCGCAAGGCGGACACCGCACACACGGCCATCCTCGATAATGAGTTCCGTCACCGCCGCATTTGTGCGAATCTCAACTCCGTGATCGCGCAGATGGCGGAGCATGGCGTCCACCACATCGAGCGCGCAGTCACTCTCCGGAAAGACGCGGTTGCCGCGCTCCGTCTTGAGCGGCACGCCCAGCCCCTCGAAGAACGCCATGACATCGGCATTGTCAAAGGCGCGCAAACTGCTGTTGAGAAATCTGCCGTTGCCCACAATATTTTTGATGATGTCAGGAATCTCGTCTGCGCTTGTGACGTTGCAGCGTCCCTTTCCCGTAATCATCATCTTGCGCCCGACGCGCGGCATCTTCTCGATGAGCAGGACACGCCCGCCGCACTCCGCCGCTGCAGCTGCCGCCATCATCCCCGCAGGTCCCGCGCCCACGACTACGATCTTCTTCACTGTCTCGCACCCCCGCAATTTTACGAAGCGCCTGTATCTCCTCTGCCGTCAGATGACGGAATGCCCCACAGGCAAGCCCCCTCAGCGTCAGCTGCGCGAATCGCACGCGCCGCAGGGAGACGACGCGGCAGCCAATCGCGGCGAACATACGGCGTACCTGACGATTGCGCCCCTCGTGAATGACCGTCTCGACCACCGTGCGCCCCTCGTCCGCCTTGAGGACACGAACTTTTGCAGGGGCAGTCATGCCGTCCTCGAGGAGAATCCCACGGCGCAGCCGGGCAAGCCCCGCCTCTGTGACCTCCCCCACGATTTCCGCATGATATACCTTTGCAATCTCAAAGCGCGGATGAAGAAGTCCCTGCGTCATCGCGCCGTCGTTCGTGATGAGGAGCAGCCCCTCCGTATCGGCGTCCAACCGCCCCACGGGATAGAGGCGCGCGGAGAAACCCGGCAGGAGGTCGAGCACAGTCTTGCGTCCGCGATCGTCGCGCGCCGTCGAGAGATAGCCGCGCGGCTTGTTGAGGAGAATGTAGTATTTCTGCTCCTCTGCCTGAATGCGAACCCCGTCGACGGCGATCACGTGCTGTGCGGCATCATATTTCACGCCGAGCTCCGTCACAGCCGTGCCGTCCACCGTAACGCGCCCCGCGCGAATGATCTCCTCTGCCGCACGGCGTGAGGCAACGCCCGCATGGCTGAGGATCTTTTGCAGTCGTTCTTCCATATCGCTCCCTATCGCACTTTGACCGCGCGCTCGCCCATAAGCGCCGTAAGAGCTTGACGCACCGCCGCCGAGCCGTCAATCCAGTAATTTTCGCCCAGCTGACGCCAGCGCCCGTCACTGCGTACATAGACGGGGTGATCCCCCGGATGCGCGGCAAAGAGTTCCTGCATCTTAGTCCACAGCGCACGGCGGTCAGCGTCAGCAGACGGAATCAGATAGAAGGAAGAACGGTACTCGCTCATCCGCCAGATCTGATCGGCGAGCAGCTTCGGCTCCTCGCCCGTCGTATCGACATGCCCCTCCACGACGAGAATCATATCCGTCTCCAAATCGGACACGTGCGCATAGAAGACGCGCGGGAACACCGTGACTTCGATCTTGCCGCTGAAATCCTCCAGCTCCGCGAAGAGCATGGTATCGCCCTTCTTCGTCGTAAAGCGCTTCGTGCTCGTCAGAAGCCCACCGATCCGTACGAGCTGGCGATCCCTCTTCACCGCATTCGGAATCTCGCCGATGGAGAGAAGCCCCCCGAGCGTATCGCTGTAATCATCGAGCGGATGTCCCGTGATGTAGAAGCCCGTCGCTTCCTTCTCCCACATCAGGCGCTCACGCGCCGTGCTCGGCGGAACATCGGACGGAATCTGAATCTGATGAACCTCCTCCATCGTGTCCTCACCAAAGAGGCCGATCTGCCCGCTCATGAGATCGCGCTGACGACGCGCCGCATCCTGCATTGCGGCATCGAGCGATACGAGAAGCTGATTGCGCTCCATGCCGAGGCTGTCAAATGCACCACATTTGATGAGGCTCTCGATTGCGCGCTTGTTGACCGTACGCATATCGACGCGCGCACAGAAATCCACGAGCGAGCGGAACTGTCCGCCCTCCGCGCGCACGCGCTCCATGCTCACAATCGCATTCTCGCCGACATTGCGCACGGCGGCAAGCCCGAAGCGGATCGCCCCGTTCTCGATGCCGAATGTCGCCGCACTCGAATTGATGTCGGGGGGCAGAATCTTGATCCCCATCTGGCGGCAGAGCTGGATGTAGACGGGAATCTTGTCCGTCTTGTCCATAATGCTCGTCAGAACACCCGCCATGAACTCGACAGGGTAATGCGCCTTGAGGTACGCTGTCTGCCACGCGAGCAGTCCATAGGCGGCACTGTGAGACTTGTTGAACCCATAGTCCGCAAAATGCGTCAGGAGGTCAAAGATATGGTTCGCAAGCCCCGCCTCAATCGCGTTCTTCGCGCAGCCCTGCAAGAAGATCTCCTTCTGCGCCATCAGGAGGTCGTGCTTCTTCTTCCCCATCGCACGGCGCAGGAGATCCGCCTGACCGAGACTGAATCCCGCGAGCACCTGCACAATCTGCATGACCTGCTCCTGATAGAGTACGACGCCGAACGTCTCCTTGAGGATTGGCTCGAGCAGGGGGTGCATGTAGACGACCTCTTTCTTCCCGTGCAAGCCGTCGATGAAGTCCGTCACCATCCCACTGCCGAGCGGCCCCGGACGATAGAGCGCCACCGTCGGAATGAGATCGACGAAACCCTTCGGCTGCAAGTCCTTGACGAGATTCGTCATGCCCGCAGACTCCATCTGAAAGACAGCTCCCGTATCGCCATCGCACAGCATTTGTGATGTTTTTTCATCAACAAGCGGAATCGCATCGACATCTAACTCGATGCCGTGTGCGGCACGCACATGCTGTACCGTATCCGCAATGATCGTGAGCGTGCGCAGCCCCAGAAAGTCCATCTTGAGAAGCCCCAGAGCCTCGACATCGTCCTTGTCGAACTCCGTGACGAGCGTGCCCTCGGAGACCCAGACGGGCACCTGACTTGAGAGCGGATTCTTCGCAATCACAACACCTGCCGCATGGATGGAGGTATTGCGCGGCAGCCCCTCGATCTTACGTGCGAGATCGATCACTCTTGCGACATTCTCATCCGCTTCGTAGGCACGGCGAAAATCCGCCGACTCCTTGAGTGCACGCTCCAATGTGATATTCAGCTCTGCGGGCACGAGCTTTGTGATCGCGGAGACCTCGCTGAACGACATTTCGAGGACGCGCCCGACATCGCGAATCGCGCCCTTTGCCCCCATTGTACCAAAGGTGGCAATCTGCGCGACATGATCCTCGCCATACCGCTCCTTGACATACGAAATCACCCGACCGCGATTGATGTCGTCAAAGTCGATATCGATATCCGGCATCGACACGCGTTCGGGGTTGAGGAAACGCTCGAAGAGGAGCGCATATTGCAGGGGGTCAATATTCGTGATTCCGAGGAGATAGGCGACAATGCTGCCCGCCGCAGAACCGCGCCCGGGCCCCACGGCAACACCGTGCTCGCGCGCATAGTTGATGAAGTCCCACACGATAAGGAAGTAGCTTGCATATCCCATGTCGCGAATGACGCCGAGTTCATAGGAAAGGCGCTCACGGATCTCATCCGTGACATCCGCATAGCGGGTAGAAATACGCTCCTCACAAAGTGCACACAGATACGCGTCGTCGCTCTCATAGGGAGCGGGCAAGGGATAGAACGGCAGCTGCAGCTCCCCGAAGGTGAAGTCCACCTGACAACGCGCGGCAATCTTTGCTGTATTTTCAAGCGCTCCCGGGTAGTCCGCAAAGAGTGCAGACATCTCCTGCTCCGATTTCAGATAATAGTCCGGTCCGGAGAAGCGCATGCGGTCGGGATCATTGATCGTCCGCCCCGTCTGCACGCAAAGCAGGATGTCATGAAACTCGCTGTCTTCCGCATGGACATAGTGTACATCGTTTGTTGCAACGAGCCCAATGTCATGTTTTTTAGCAAGATCGCGGAGCGCACGGTTGACCGTCTTTTCCTCGGGCAGACCGTGATCCTGTATCTCGAGAAAGAAGTTCTCCTTCCCAAAGATTTCCACGTATTCACGCACGAGTTCATCTGCCTGCTGCATATTCTCCCGCAGAATCGCCTGCGGGATCTCCCCCGCTACACAGGCAGAGAGCGCAATAATTCCCTCGTGGTATTTCCGCAGGAGCTCCTTGTCCACACGCGGCTTATAATAATATCCCTCGATATTTGCGAGGGATATTAGCTGCACCAGATTGCGATAGCCCGTTTCGTTCTCGGCGAGGAGGATCAGATGGTAGTAGCGTGTGCCGTCCACCTCCGCGCGCTCCTGCCGCATACGTGGCGCGAGATAGACCTCGCAGCCAATGATGGGATGGATGCCCTGCGCCTTTGCTTCCTTATAGAATCGGACAGCACCGTACATAACGCCGTGGTCGGTCATAGCGACTGCGTCCATGCCGAGCTCCTTCGTACGCCGAACGAGCTCCTTGACACGGCTCGCACCGTCGAGCAGGCTATACTCCGTATGCACGTGCAGATGTGCAAAGGCCATATCGTTCCCCCTTTCCTCATCTCTACACCGCAGGGTTGGTCTCACAAAAATTCTCCCAAATTTCTTGATACGCCGTCTCGAGCTCCTCCATATACCCCTGCACATTCATCAACGGCGAGCGCTTCATATTCGCACGCAGCCCCATATGGTATGCCTCAAGCAATTTCGGTGACTCCGCAAGCTGAACCGCACGGCGTACATAGTTAATGTCATTTTCGGCGATAAGTTCGCGAACCCCCGCGTTCGTCAGAATCGATGCAGCAAAACGGGCGCCATGCGTACGCCCGCGCAACGAGATCACAGGAACGCCCATATAGAGCGCCTCACATGTCGTCAGCCCGCCGTTGTACGGTGCTGTATCGAGTGCGATGTCAATGTCCCGATACTGCTCGAGATAGTCCGGGCTATAGGGACGGAACTCCACGCGCGCAATGTCGTAGTTTAGCATGGAAAGACGCTGCTTCGCAAAGTTGATCCCCGAATCAATACTGCATATCTTCCCTTTGATGATGAGTTTTGAACCGCGAACCGACTCCAAGATGCCACGCCAAAGAAGCAGAACCTCATCCGTGACCTTGGCGAAATTATTAAAACTGCCAAACGTCACGTAGCCATTCCGGCGTACGGGAGGCTCATAGCCCGCCTCCGGCATCGCGCGGATCGCCTCCGGCGCATAGCAGAGATGAGAGTGCGGCAAACGCAGGATCTGTTCGGTAAAACCAGCCTCCGCTTGAAGATCCCCCTTTGGAATACAGACCTCGTCAGAGAGAAAATAGTCAATGACACGAAGTCCCGTCGTATTCGTATATCCGATCCCGGAAATCTGAACAGGAGCAGGACGATACGCCATAATCGGCAACGCATTATCCTGCGAATGTCCTGACAAATCAACCAATATGTCAATCTTATCCTCTGCGATCAGACGAGCTGCCGTACGGGGTGGGCGTCCGCGCATATCACGCCACGTCACACGGCGCGTGCGAAGTCGTTCTGTCACAGCATCGTTTCTGCCCGTCGCATAACAGAACACCATAAATTGCTCCCCATCGAAATGGTGCAACAGCGGAGACAGAAAATACGAGACAGCATGCTCGCGAAAATCCGGTGATATATAGCCAATGCGCAGCTTTTTTTGAGCCAGTCGCTTTACATTACCATGCGTATATGGATGCACTGTCTGCATTTCGTTATAGACTTCTGCCTTGAGACGCCCGTCTTTTGCGCCGAGATGCCGATAGTTGCGCATGAAGAGATATTTGCTGTAGAGCTCCGCCGCCTCATCCGCCTCATCCGCAAGACGACTGGACATAAGGAGTTCATGCGCAGCCCCCTTCGCCTCTCCCGCCAGATAGAGCGCATCGGCGAGCCAGCCGCGGGCACGTTTCATCATTTGATGATAAATGGCATAGGAAGGATCTTCCTCTCCTAGCACCTTCGCCTTATAGGACAGCTCCTCGATCAAATCGGCGAGCAGGGGTATCTCTTCATCCAGTCGGAATTCTAACGCCGCAAGACCCGCCTGTACCATGCGTGCACGGGGATGACGCGGCTGAACGCGCAGTACCTTCTCGGCAAGCGCCTCTGCCTCGTCAATTCGGCCGCTGTAGAGTGCCACCTCAGCGTTGACAGCCATCGCGTCAATATCGCCCTCCTTCAGGCGATCCACCTCTTGGGCACAGGCACGCATTCCCTTTAGATCGCCATCAGCAGAAAATTTTGTGGCGAGCTTCAACCAGTTAATCTTCTCCTCTGCCGCATGTTCAGCCTTTGGCGGCTGCTCCTGCATAGATGAAAACCTCCTTTCTACAAAGATTTGACTCAGACCTCGGGATGTAATTCTGCACCATATTCATGCAGAAATATCTTCTGGTATCGTTTGTATTCTGGTGCGAGCGGCTTCTCGCGCGGGCAGTGAATACACCAGAAGTCCTCCTCCTGATTCGGTACAACCACCTTGAAATCATGCCGCTGCATCTCCATACACATCGAAGTGTCATAGAGATGCCAACCCGTGAACAGATCCTCACGCCAGCGGATGTCGTACTGCGTGGCGAGGAAGAGCCCGTCCACGGCCTCAACGTCGATATACGCGCCATCCGGCTCCATACAGTGCGAGTCAACGACGCTCTCCGGCTCGCAGTGATGGAGGACGCGCCCATAGGTGCGCAGCCCATCCCACCAGACGCCGGAGCGCGGCAGACTGCGGCAGCCGATCATGCCAATCAGCCCGACCGTCTTATCCGCAAAAATGGAGCGCAGATCAGCGACAAGATTCTTGTTGACGACAAGCACATCCTGATGCAGGTAAACCTTGTACCGTGCATTCGTCGCACGAGCCCCCTCGTTATAGCCGGCGCACATGGAAACGGCATTGCGCACAGGTATATATTCCACCGTCATATTATCGGGGATGTGCAGCGACTGTAAATACAGAAGACATTCACTATACATATCCTCGTCGTTGACACAGGTGATAAATGCGACTTTATTCCGATCCAGACTCATCAGTTTATCTCTTTCCATGGGACATCTTTATTTGCATCGCGCGGTAACGCTCCCGCTCGATCGGATCAACGCTCTCCAGTGCACTCGTATCCATCATCTCATAAATAAAATCATCCCGCCCATTTGACTCCTCTAATAGTCTCTGATAGAACGACTCCGTATGGACAACGGTCTCACGCACCAATGAAGACAGATATGCAGGAAATACTGCAAGGCGATCCACCATATCCCACAAAGCACACACCGATGCCACACGCTCCACATCGTACTCAATCCGATGAACGAGGCGCACCATGTGTTCACGTTCTTTCGACGTATACATGGATTTCAACAGGGACAGCTCCGGCATGGAGCGATCAGCACGCACGAGATAGAACTCCGTCTCCAGATCATCCTGCTCGTTTTCAAATCCCGCTGTCACGAGACGCTCAATCAGATCTTTCGGCGCCTCGCGCTGCTGCTGACGTACGCGAACACTTTTATAAAACGAGGCATAAAGAAGATTTTCAAACTCACGTCTGGTGTAGAGACGGGAAACTATATTGTAATAATGTCCCTCCATTAGATTTTTGAGCACAGACCAATGCCGAATATTGCGGAAGCTCGTGAGAAGCGCCCCCGTCTCCTTGAGAAACATGGAAAAACCCGCAGCAATATCCTGCGGATTGTCGGCATTCTCAAAGGTAAGATCCGAAATAATATAGTCGAAGAACCCACGCATATATGGAAGCGGCACAACAAGGTAGTCCAAAATCTGCCAGTGAACCTCTGGCAGATCATCCATCTCCGCCTCGTCCGGTTCAGCCGCAACGGCATAGAGCTCCGCCTGCGGAAACAGCCTATGCAGTTCATGCAGATACACTGAACTCTCTACCACTAGAATACGCAGCGGCGCAGCATTCGGCTTTAAAAAAGCGAGCAGATCAGGACGGATTTTTTCAGCCAAGTGTTGCCCCTCCATTTTCTCAACGAACAAAGACCTCCTTATTATAACACATGATGTAAAGAACGTATATCTTCCATCCGTCCAACTTTTAGCCCCAAAGAGGTATGACGAAAATCTCCGGTGTTTCGTAAGGATGTATTGCTCTGATCGCCGCAAGCGTCTTCTTTGCCCGATCTGCATCTACACGCAGTTCGACCTTGAGTTCCGGTGCCTCGCACAGCTCGCCGACTTTCCCTTCATACGGCGAAGCCCCTTCGAGCGGACGCCACGAGCCCGTCACACGAGAGTATGCAAGACAGCTGTCATAGTTCCCGATCTTCCCAGCGCCCACCGAACGGAGTGCTTGGCGGAGCTGGGGCAAATGCGTCTCAGGGATAAATATCTCGAGTTTTACAGATTTTATTTGCTCGATCATCGTGTATTTCCTCGTTTTCATATTCATCTCAATCAATATTCAGACCGACATCCGAGCGCAACTGTATCGCCTCAGCGATATGCGCCGCCATGATGACGGGACTTTGCCCGAGATCAGCAATCGTCCGCGCCACCTTGATGATGCGATCATGAGAACGTGCCGATAGATTAATCCGATGAAACGCCGTCTCAAGCAGCGTTTCCGCATCCTTCTCAAGTCGGCAGTATTGCTTTATCATGCTGTGATTCATCTGCGCATTGCAAAAGAGGCCGTGTCTCTGCAATCGCTCGCGCTGAATGATGCGTGCCGCCACCACACGCTGGCGAATTGCTTCGGAGGGCTCCGCCCGGCGCGTTGTGTGAAGATCCGCATAGTCGACACGCGCGACACGAATATGAAGGTCAATCCGATCCAGCAGCGGCCCCGAGAGTTTTCGCGTATAACGCTTGATCTCCCCCGCCGAGCATTCGCATCCGTGATTCTTGTCACCGTAATACCCACAGGGACACGGATTCATTGCGGCTACCAAAATGATACTAGAGGGAAAGGTCAGCGTCGCGTTCGCACGCGACACCGTAATCTGACGATCCTCGATCGGCTCACGCAGCACCTCAAGCGTCTTCTTGCTGAACTCCGGCAGCTCATCCAGAAAGAGCACACCGTGATGCGCAAGCGTCACCTCGCCCGGACGCGGGATGCTCCCGCCACCGATCATCGCCACCGTCGAGGAGGTATGGTGCGGACTGCGGAAGGGACGCGTCGTCACAAGCCCCGTATCCTTGCCGAGTAGCCCCGAGATACTGTAAATCTTCGTGATCTCGATGGCTTCTTCCTTCGTCAGTTCCGGCAGAATCGAAGGCATCCGACGTGCCAGCATCGTCTTACCCGAACCGGGCACGCCGACCATCAGGACATTATGCCCGCCAGCCGCTGCAATCTCAAGCGCACGTTTCGCCTGATACTGTCCCTGCACATCTGCAAAGTCATCGGTAAACGCAGCGTCCTTTTTCTGTTCTGTTGCTTGTGGCACGGCAGGAGTCAGCGTCTCCGTACCCGTCAGATGACGCACAAGTTGTGCCAGATTTTCGATCGCATAGACCTTCAGCCCGTCAATGAGGAGTGCCTCGTCTGCATTCGACGGTGCAACGTAGAACTCCGTTAATCCGTGTTCCCGCGCCGTAATCGCCATCGGAAGAATGCCGCTGATCGGACGGCAGTTCCCATCGAGGGAGAGTTCTGCCGAAAAGAGCGCGTGCTGAACGGCTTCCTCCGGAACCATGCCGTAGGATGCAAGGAGGCCAACCGCAATCGGCAGATCAAGCCCGGAACTGTCCTTTCGCACATCGGCGGGAGCAAGATTGACCGTCACCCGCTCCTGCCGCAGTTGAATGCCGGAATTACGGATCGCAGTACGCACACGCTCCTTCGACTCCTTCACCGACGTATCGGGAAGCCCCACCAGTTCAAATCCCGGCAGCCCGGGCGACACATCCACCTCAACGTCGATAATTCGTCCGTCAATCCCGAGGGTCGTCGCACCATAGGTCTTTGCAAACAACGGCCTTCCCTCCCACGTTTCAAATATAAGAAAATTATAACACAAGAGAGGGGAAGATGCCTAATGATTCTTTGCAAAAGAAAAGAGATTCCAAACGTCGGAGGTGACGAACGGAAATCTCTATCCTATCCGGAGAATGGTGTATCCCCATCATGCACGCACGGATTTTCCTGCCGCGAATGCAAAGACAGCGGCGAGCAAAACAAAGCCAGTGATGATGCAACACATGGCGACGGACATGCCATCCGAGAACACTGCGAGGAGTGCGGAGGAGATCATGCCGCTGCCGTACTGGAGCGCACCGATGAGTGCCGTCGCAGAACCCGTGATCTCATCCGGAGCTTTGGAGAGCGCCGCCGCGTGTACTGATCTGCGGAACTCTGTACCAGCGCGGGCATCCTCACCGTGCTGCTTGGTACAATCACGGGACTATCCACTGCGATTCCCTTTGTCCTCCTCTCTCTTTTTCTTCTCGGGATCGGCAACGGCACGGTGATTCCCATTGCAACGGGTATTGTCCTGCGCTATCTGCCGATGGAGGACGCAGGCGTTGGCGGTGCCATCCTGACGACGGGACAGCAACTTGCGGGTGCGCTTGGGATTGTGCTTGCAGGCGAGTTTCTCATGGGAGACGGCGCATCCCTCAGCTCTCCCGCCACCTATGTGGACG
>CAUVMF010000031.1:0-14467 GCA_963552975.1 uncultured Selenomonas sp. | reverse complement strand
TCGCGATAGCGGAACTCCGAGGCGACATCGACCTCGACGAGGACGCGCGCCATCTTCTCGATGTAGTATTTGCCGACGAGCCCCGCGTGGTACGCCGTGCCGCAAGCGACGATGTAAATCTTGTTGAACGAATTGAGATACGCAGCATCCCATCCGAGCTCCTCGAAGGAAATCGACTTCTTGTCCGCCGTGATGCGCTGACTCATCGTGTCGCGCACCGCCTTCGGCTGCTCGTTGATCTCCTTCAGCATGAAGTGCTCGTAGCCGCCCTTTTCCGCCGCTTCGGCATTCCAAGTCACCTCAAACACCTTCTTCGGAACGACGGCGCCGAGATGGTTCGTCACCTCGACCGCGTCCTTTCGGACAATCGCCACCTCTCCATCCGCCAGAATATAGGTGCAGCGCGTTTTGGAAATAATGGCAGGAATGTCGGAGGCGATGAAATTCTCACCCTCGCCGAGTCCGATGATAAGCGGATTGTCCTGCTTCGTGCAGATGAGCATATCCGGATGTCTGCGGCTCATGAACGCGAGCGCGTACGAGCCTTCGATCCGCTCGAGTACCGCACGCACCGCGGCAACGAAGTCCCCGCGGTAGACCTCCTCCAAGAGGTGAACGACGACCTCTGTATCTGTCTCAGACTTGAAGATATGCCCCTTTGCAATGAGCTCTTCCTTCAGCGAAAGATAGTTCTCGATGATGCCGTTGTGCACAATGGCAAAGTCGCCGTGGCAGTCCGTATGTGGATGCGAATTCACATCCGACGGACGCCCGTGCGTCGCCCAGCGCGTATGTCCGATGCCGATGGTGCCCACCGGCATATTCCCCTTGATTTTGTCGCGCAGCGCGGCGAGACGGCCGACACTCTTTTCGACGCGAATCTCGCCGTCGTTGTAAACGGCAATGCCCGCCGAGTCATAGCCGCGATACTCGAGCTTCGACAGACCGTCGAGGAGGAACTCCGCCGCCTGACGATCCCCAACATAACCAACAATTCCACACATAAAAATACCTCCTGAACAATAACATATCGCTCAGGGATTTCACTCCATCTGCAGCTTTGTCCGCAGGATCACCCCTGCGCTTTGACCGCAGACTCTCGACAGAGCGTGCCGGAAGGCATCCGCTGACGGCTCGACAACCTTCTCCTCGTCCTCTGAAATGCAGTGCATCTCAGAGCCAGCGCTAAGAAAAAATTTTCTTTTCCCTTTTTTATAAAAGAAACCCCCATGTATCCTCCGATACACAGGGACATTTTATCCGATATTACACGAGAAGTCAATTATTTACGTAGTGACTAAAACTGCCAATCACGAGCTGCGGGAACTCCCTGTGCAGTTCATCCATAAATGCCCTTGTACCGACGGGTGCGCCCTCTGCCTCCGGCATTGTCTGCAAGAAAAGCGTCGGGTCGATGTTTAGATTCCGCATTTGTATCATCTGAACGGGCAGTGCACGGAAGAAGTCCTGCCATGCGGCAAGCTCCTCCGCGCGATCCGTGAAGCCCGGAAAGTGCAGGAGGTTCAGCGAGACGTAGACGCCGTGATCGAGTGCATAGCGCAGGGATTTCTTGACGTTGTCGAGTGGATAGCTTGCGCGGTAATAGGCATCATAGCTCTCATTGCGCGCACTGATGATGGAGACGCGCAGGGAGTCGAGCCCCGCATCTACGATTTTTTTCATCCCCTCGGGAAACCCCGCATTCGAGTTCATATTGATCTGTCCGCGCTGCGTTACGGCACGAATCCTGCGGATTCCCTCTGCGATGCGGTTGGCCGCAAGTGACGGCTCGCCCTCGCAGCCCTGACCGAAGCTGATGATGCCGTCGGGGGCAAGGGAGAGATGATAGATGCCGACCTCAGCGATTTCCTCCGGCGTCGGAGAAAATGTGATGCGTTCCTGCGGCGAGGGGCAGCACTCCGAACTCTGGAGGGAGATACAGCCAAGACAGTTCGCATTGCAGACGGGCGATGTCGGTACGCCGCATTCCCAACGTCTGTAAAAAAGGTTCTGCGCCGTCAGACAGTGATAGTTCAGAGAGCAGTTCCCCACCTGCTCTACAATGCGGTTGTTCGGGAGCTCCTTCATTGTTCGCCGTACGAGCTTCTTGAGTTCCTTTCCGTTATAATTGGCAGGATCCCATTTTTCATTTTCATCCGTGTAGACCGCCGCGACGCAGAGCTGCCCGCGATGGGATACGACAGCGGTATACCCGTAAAGAGGCAGAGGTGCGGCGTCATCCACACGATGAAATGCGGGGAGATGGGTACGCGTATAGCCCTGCGGCAGAATCGCGGCGATCGCCGTCCCCGCAAGACGTACCTCCGTACCATGCGCGTCCTGCCCCACAGCAGCGTGTTCGGGCATAAACATAAGGTCGGCGCTATCGGGTAGCGGAATCAGATCCTCGCGCGAGAGTGCGGCATTTGACGCGCCGATGCGCCCCAGACCACGCAAGTGCTCCGCCTCGCAGATATTGCCACGGCGATCGGCATAGATCGCCGTAATCTCACTCTGCGCTGCGCGCTTCGCTGCTTTCGCCTTCATGACACTCCTCTTGTTTTCGCGCCTTCTTCTTGTGCGGATTGTAGCGATTCATCGCAAGATCCACGCCGTCTGTCACAATGCACTCGACGGCGGG
Organism: uncultured Selenomonas sp.; assembly: GCA_963552975.1. Classification (GTDB taxonomy): domain Bacteria; phylum Bacillota; class Negativicutes; order Selenomonadales; family Selenomonadaceae; genus Centipeda. The sequence goes on along the minus strand of CAUVMF010000031.1, from coordinate 11,826 downwards.
CAGGAGATAGTTGATTGCCTCACGGATCTTTGGCACATCCTCCGACGAGAACGGCGCAAGAACGTGATTGATAACCGTCCATCCCGCAGGCGGACGTCCGATTCCGATGCGGACGCGCGAAAAGTCCTCACGCCCCACATGGGCGAGGATGGACTTGATGCCGTTGTGCCCGCCCGAGCTGCCCTTCTTCCGAATGCGCACCATCCCCGCAGGGATGTCCATATCATCGTGAACGACCGTCAGATCATCCGTCTCCATCTTATAGTAGGAGAGCATGGGGCCGATTGCCTCGCCGCTGTTGTTCATGTAGGTCAGCGGCTTTACGAGAAAGACCTTCTCGCCGCCAATGCGTACCTCCGTCACGGAGGAGAAAAAATCCTCCTTCCATGCGGGCGCATTCAGCCGCTCCGCCAGCGCATCCACGAGCATAAAGCCGACATTGTGCTTCGTATGGGCATACTCTGCACCGGGATTGCCGAGTCCCGCAATGATTTTCATAGGTTACTCCTTCGTCGGATCGCCAATCAGGAAGAGATAGGCAAGCACGACAATGCCGAGCGCAATGCGGTACCAGCCGAATGCCGTAAAGTCGTTTCGTTTGATGTAGCGCAGGAGGAATTGAATCGAAAGAATGGAGACAACGAATGCCGTCACCATGCCGACAGCGAGGATCAGGAGCTCCGTGCCCGTGTAGTTCCAGCCGAATTTCACGATTTTCAGAAAGGACGCACCGAACATAACGGGAATCGCGAGGAAGAAGGTGAACTCCGTCGCAACGTAGCGGCTTGCGCCGAAGATGATGCCGCCGAGAATCGTCGCCCCCGAACGGCTCGTACCCGGTACGAGCGAGAGCACTTGAAACATGCCGATGATGAACGCCGTGCGGTAGTCCAGTTTTGCAAGGTTCTCCACGCGCGGCGTACGACGCTTGTTCCAGCGCTCGACCACGATGAAGAGCACGCCATATAGAATCAGCATCGCAGCGACAACAGGCGCATTCATAAAATGCTCTTCCATGTATTTATTGAAGGCAAGTCCGATCACGGCGGCGGGCAGACACGCGACAATGACCTTACCCCAGAGGTCGAGCGTTGCACGGCGCTCTTCCCGCGTCTTGCTCTTTAGAAACGGATTGAGCTTCTCCGCATTCAGCACGACAACGGCGAAAATCGCGCCGAGCTGGATCACGACGAGGAACATGTCCATGAACGCCGTCGATACATCGAGTCGGATAAACTCATCGACGAGGATCATATGCCCCGTGCTAGATACGGGCAACCATTCTGTCAGCCCCTCCACGATGCCGAGAATGACGACCTTCACCAATTCTACCAATGTAATATTCACTGTAAATATACGCCTCCTCTGTCATGGGAAATCCCGCCTATTATAGCACAGTTCGCGCGTTTCTGCACAGATGTTCAAAGAAAAAAGGCTGCCGCAGCAGCCCTTCTTGGGAATCGCTGATAAAATGAAGTCTGTCAGATTGGTGTAGATTTTTTGTCCTGTCAAGGAGACAAACCGGACGCATAGCAAAAGCTATGTGGAGGATTTGTCGACACAGAGAGGGCGAAAAAGATGCGCCAAGATGATCGGGCTGAATTTATCAGTGCTTCCCTTGATACAGTGATACGCTTACACCAACCCGTGTGCGAGCATAACATCTGCAACCTTTGCAAACGCCGTGATGTTCGCACCCGCGACGAGATCGTCGGGGTCGGCATAGAGCTCCGCATTCTTCTTTGCGTCGCGATAGATGTGGCTCATGATCTTGCGGAGACGCTTGTCCACCTTCTCAAACGTCCACTGACGACGCTCGGAGTTCTGCGACATCTCAAGCGCGGAGGTCGCAACACCGCCCGCATTCGCCGCCTTTGCCGGAGCAAAGAGCACCTTGTGGCTCTGGAAGTATGCAATCGCATCGAGCGTGGACGGCATATTTGCGCCCTCACCGACGGCCTGCACGCCGTTTGCAACGAGCTGCTTCGCGGACTCCAGATTGATCTCGCTCTGTGTCGCGCACGGCAAGGCAATATCACACTTCACCGACCAGACACCGCTGCAGCCCTCATGATACTCCGCATGCGGATGCGTCGCCACATACTCCTTGATGCGCGCGCGGCGGACTTCCTTGATCTCCTTCACGGCCGCGAGGTCGATGCCGTTCGGATCGTAGATGTAGCCGTTCGAGTCGGAGCAGGTCACAACCTTCGCGCCGAACTCCTGCGCCTTCTCGATGGCGTAGATCGCAACGTTGCCCGCGCCGGAGACGACGACCGTCTTGCCCGCGAGGTCGATGCCCTTCGCCGCGAGCATATCCTGCACAAAGTAGAGCAGACCGTAGCCCGTCGCCTCCGTACGCGCAAGGCTGCCCCAGTAATCCGTGCGCTTGCCCGTCAGGACGCCCGCATCATAGGAGTCACGGATGCGCTTGTACTGACCGAAGAGATAGCCGATCTCGCGCCCGCCGACACCGATGTCGCCCGCCGGAACATCCACGTTCGGTCCGATGTGACGATAGAGCTCCGTCATGAAGCTCTGGCAGAAGTTCATGACCTCGTTGTCGCTGCGCCCGTGCGGGTCGAAATCCGAACCGCCCTTACCGCCGCCGATTGGCAGTCCTGTCAGCGCATTCTTGAACACCTGCTCGAATGCGAGGAACTTCAAAATGTCGAGCGTGACGCTCGGGTGGAAGCGCAGACCGCCCTTGTACGGACCGATCACACTGGACATCTGCACGCGGTAGCCACGATTGACCTGGATCTCGCCCTTGTCATCCACCCACGGCACGCGGAACGTAATGATGCGGTCGGCCTCGATCATGCGCTCGAGGATCTTGTGCTGCTTGTACTCAGGATGCTTCTCCAACAGAGGAACAACGGAGGTCAGAACCTCGGCGACCGTATTCTTGAAATGGGTTTGATCAGGGTCGCGTTTCGATACCAAATCCAGAATATCGTTTACATACTGTTTCATGTCAGACATTATAATTCCTCCCTCTGTGTGCTCGGTGGCCTTCATCGAACGTGACTGAGTATAGCACACAGCGCAGCGCTTTGTATAGGGATTACGGGCATGAATACAATATGCAGTGGAAATACAAAAAAGAGGTTTCTGCCACCTCACAGAAACCTCTTTTCGCTATACATTATAAATGATACGGCTCTCCCCGACTGATCTTGAAGGAGCGGTAGATCTGCTCCACGAGGAAGAGGCGGATGAGCTGATGCGGCAGTGTAAAATGGGAGAACGAGAGCCGAAGTCCGGCAGCATGCCGCACCTCATCCGACAGGCCGAAGGGGCCGCCGATGAGAAAGGCGACATGGCTCTGCCCCGCGAGAGCAAGCCCGTCCAGCTTCGCCGCAAGTTCCTCCGAGGAATACGCCGCGCCGCCGACATCCAGTACAATGAGGTAGGCATCCTGCGGCACCTGCGCACAGAGACGCTCTCCCTCGCGGCGGATCGTCTCCGCCTTTTCCGCAGCGGAGGGCTTCTCCTTCATGCGCTCTTCGGCGATCTCAATCGTACGCAAATCGGCGTAGGGACGCAGGCGCTTTTCATACTCTGCGATTCCCTCACGCAGGTATTTTTCCTTCAGCTTGCCCGCGCAGACAATCGTGACCTTCACCGATCCTCCTGCGGCATTTCTTCGAGCGTGACCTCCGCCTTGCGCTTCGTATCATTGCGGTCGTAGGTCACCGTCACCTTGTCGCCGACCTTGTACGAGGCAATCTTCGCGCGCAGCTCGGCAACGCTGTTGACCTCCTCGCCGTCGATCGCAAGGATGATGTCGCCGCGCTGGAAGCCCGCCTTGCCGCACGGCCCATCGAGTGCAAGGCGGAAGATATACACGCCCTTGTCGATGTTCAGCTGATAGCCGTAGCGTGCCGCCGTCATCGGATCAAAGACGGAAACGCCGAGATACGGACGCGCGACATAGCCCTTTTCAATCAGCTCGTTCACGATGGTCTGCACCGTATTGATCGGGATGGAGAACCCCATCCCCTCGACGGCGGCGGCCGCCACCTTCGCACTGTTGATTCCGATGACCTCGCCGTCGGCGTTCACAAGTGCGCCGCCCGAGTTGCCGGGGCTGATGGCCGCATCGGTCTGCAGCAGCTTTACGCGCTTGTCGCTGAGATCGAGCGTGCGGTTCAGCGCACTGATAACGCCGACCGTAACGCTGCCCTGGAACTCAAGGCCGAGCGGGTTTCCGATGGCAATCGCCGGCTCGCCGACCACAACGGCATCTGAGTTGCCAAAGACCGCCGTCGGCAGATCCTTTTCATCCACCTTCACCACGGCAAGATCGGTGAACTCATCCTTTCCGACGAGTTTTCCCTTGACGCTGCGCCCATCAGAGAGCGAGACAATAATCTCCTTCGCCCCGTCAATCACATGGTTGTTTGTCACAATGTAGCCGTCACTGCGGAAGATCACGCCCGAGCCGACGCCCTCCGTCTCAACGGGGTTGTTGAACCAGTCGCGTGCGACCGCCTTGTTCGTAATGCCAACGACCGCAGGTCCCACCGCCTTTGCCGCACGCACGACGGGCGTGTTGCGTGCGTCCGAGAGCCCTGTAACATCGACCGCCTGCGCGGGCTTCGTGCCGCCGACCGAGTTGTCCGCCGCTGTGCCCATCGAGCAGCCGCCGAAGATGACAAAGGACGCCATGACAGCTGCGGCAACGAGGGCAATTCCCTTGCGCTTCTTGCTTCGGATGTTCATAAAAACATCTCCTTTTCACATAATAATCTCTGCCCCGCCCTCGGGCAGACAGCTCTCTATATCGAGCGTGATACCGCGTGAGGCGAGGATGTCATGCACCGTATCGCACGCAAGCGTCGGACGGTTGTTCTCCTCCGAGAGATGCGCGAGATAGACCTTGTGCGGGGGCTTCTTCATGCGCGTGAGCGCCCATGCGGCGTCGCCGTTCGCAAGATGCCCGCGATTCGAGAGGATGCGCCGCTTGAGCGGCCACGGGTAGCTGCCCTGACGCAGGAGGTCGGCATCGTGATTCGCCTCGAGTACGAGCACATCTGCCCCCTCCATCGCCTCCTGCACGGTCTCGGTCACAACGCCGAGATCCGTCGCCAGCGTGCAGCAGCGCGAGCCCTCGATCCGATAGCCGCACGGCTCCGCTGCATCATGCGAGATTGCAAAGGGACGCACCGTCACCGCACCGACCGTGAACTCATCCGAAATACGGTGCATATCGTCCGCGAATGCCGCACCGCCGTCAATGCCCGCAAGCGTCCCGCGCGTCGCGAGGATCGGCAGATGATATTGCTTGGCGAGCGTTTTCAGCCCGCGCACGTGGTCGATATGCTCATGTGTGACGAGTACAGCGTCCAGAGACTGCGGTTCAACGCCGCGCGCGCGCAGCCCCTTTGTGATCCGCGCTGCGCTGATGCCCGCGTCAATGAGGATGCGTACACCATCCAGCTCCACATAGACCGAATTCCCCTTGCTCCCGCTCGCCAGTATTGCTACCTGCAACGAACATCCCCCTCTCATTTGCCAATGATATTCCTTTTTTCTGTAAATTTCCTGCATACATTCTATCGAACACCTGAATGGAGATTCTCTCTCTCCTGCAGCATCACTTCCTGCTCCAACCATTTCCCCTCATGCAGCAGAGCACGAATAAGCTCATGCCATAGAGAAAATTCCACCCGTTCGAGCAGGGTCACAAGCCGTTTTCGCTGCACATCGGTGAGTGCATGAGCAAAGGGAAGATAGGCACGAAAGTCCTCTATTCCCATGCGATACGGAACCAGATGGGGAAAAAAATGCGTGTGAATGTATTCAAAAATGCGGATTCCGCCGTAGTCCAGATCCCCCCAGTGTCGTATCTCAACAGAAGAATGCTGTGAAGATATTTTTTGAAAGAACATCTGCGTTGTTCGATTTGGAAACCCGGCCGTATAGATGAGAAGGCGATCTGCTGCACCGTCCTGCGTCAAAGCCTCCGCATTGGTCAAATTCTCAACCGTCAGGATGAAGGCAGGCAGGACATCGATCTCCATCGAAGCAACCGTGTCATACGTCAAGCCGATTCCGCCTGGAAAGTCATCGAGGAAATATGTTCTGCCATGCAGTGAAAACGCCATTTTTCCCGCAATCCACAGCTTCCCCTGATGAACGGAAATGCCTGCCATATCCAGATACGCGGCATCTGTTTCGCACGGCTCCTCGGCGAATCGACGTAGAATCCGGAGCAGAGCTGCCTCCACATACTGTTCAAAATACTTGCTGTCGCCAAAGACACGCTGACTGAATACACGCCGCGGTACAGCTTCCGCCGTCATAGCAGGCAGGGACAGAATCGCACGAATCAGGCTTTTTCGAACCGTCTCCTCCTTGGGCAGAAAGGAGGGAATTTTATTTTTCGCGAGACTTTCCTTCGCCTCTATGCAGAATGCACGTACCCATGTGACCGTTACATCGGTCAACGCCGAAAGTTCTGTACGGTATTCCTCCACACGCACGAGCGGCATTGTGCGCCCCATACGCTGATAGAGCTGCGCCGCACCTGCAGCGAGCAGGATGCGCTCGATCCGGCCCGTGCCATGACGCTCCCACATGACAGAGATCATTCCCTGCCGTTCGAGCTCCTCTGCCGCCTCCTCGATTGCCTCGCGCCGATCGACGTCGAGCTCGTCCGTATAGGCGGCGGCAAGCGGGGATTTCAGCAGGCGAAACTGAGGACGCCGCCCCGCAGCACCGACGGCGGCTCTGCTGCGTTCGTATGCTTCGAGAAGGATGCTCAGAATCTCCCGCTCATAGTAAGTCCTGCTCTCCGCTTTCCTCATGTGTCATCCCCTTTTCCCATGTCCGCACATCGCCCAGTTCATCGGTAAAGCAGTGATTGCCTGCATTCGTTACGATAATCGACTGATCCATCAGGGGCGCAATGGCGGCGAGCTTCTCATCCGGGACGGCGACAATCAGCTGCATGTCCATGCGCTTGATGAGCTGAATGCAGGATTTGATGCGCTCCTCGTCCATTTTGTTGAACGCCTCATCAAAGACGGTAAGGCGTATGGTCTTGTCGTTGTAAATCTGCTGAAACGCAGCAAGGATCGCAATGTAGAACGGCGTCTGTGTCTCGCCGCCCGAGGTCTGCCGCAGAACGCGCGAGTACAGATAGGACTGCCCTGCGGTATCCGTGATGCGGATGTCGTAGTCGAGGTAGCGCCGATAGTCGGAGAACTCCTCCTGTTCCTCAGGCGTCCCCTTGACCAGTTTTTCAAACAGCTCCATTGCCTGTTCGTTTGCCGCCGCATCGGTCTCCGCAAAGAGCCCGCCCGCCATCTCCCAATCCGCCGTCATGACCGCATCGTAAAACGGCTTGTACTTCGCGCTGGGCGTGATGAGGAAGCTGTATTTATCCTTGTGGAACTGAAATTGATCGAGCGAATAGTTCAGGTCACGGAATTCATGCCGCGCACTCTCGATCGCCTCGCGCATACTGAAGATGAAATGCGCCTTGAATTCCATCTCCGACTGCGCCAGTGCCTCGCGCGCCTTCTCCTCAAAGGACGGAATATCCGTCGCCGCAAGGCGTGCGTGGATCTGTGCGTAGTAAGCATGATCGGGGTCATAGACATGCCCCGTATCGCCGTGTTCCAGCCCGTAGCGCTCGCGCGCGACAAGCAGCTGCTGCCACATATTGTCACGACGCGTCTCGTTGCCGCGCCGACTGCTCTCGTAGCTCTGCAGACGCTCCTCCATGCTGCGCTCGCCGTGTGCCTCCTGCATGAGAGCGGCAAGACGCGCCTCGGCTGCCTCGGACAGCTCCGGATAGGCATCGCGCCATGCGCGAACCGCCTGCCCCGACTCCTCCTCCGCGCGTGCAAGAAGCGGCAGTGCGCGCTCCGCCTGGTCGAGCGCAGACTCGGCACGGGCCTGCTCCTTCGTCGTCTCACTGCATGCGCGTGCCGCCTCCTCTGCGCGCTGACGCGCCTCCTCATAGGCGGCTTTCAGGCGCTCCGCCTCGCTGAGATCCATGCCGGAGAGCTCCTCAGCCATCCGAGCCAGCTCCGCTGCGCAGGCTTCGAGTTCGGACAGGACGCCCAGTTGCTCGGCAAAATCTCCATACCGATGCAGAGGCTCGTGCAGAAGGTCGGCAAATGTCTGCATGCGGCGCGCTTCCTCTGCGAGTGCAGAGAGGCGCTGACGCACCTCCTCTAACTCCCGCTGACGGATCTCGAGCTGGCGCTCGATCGCGCCCGCGCCGATGTACGGGATCTCATAGAAGCGCCGTGGTATCTGACGCGCCACAAGGCCCTTGTAGGACATACAGCTCTTGGTTGCGGCGCTCCGATACGTTATCATCTCCTGCTCGTCCGCAGCCTGCATAACCGACCCAAGCAGATGGTCAATGCGCGCCTGTGCAAGGGGATTCTTCGCCTGCAGGAGGGCTGCAAGCGATCCGTTTTCCTGTACGCCCAGATATTTTTTCTCTGCCTCCGTATTGACAAGCCCCACGCCGTCGAAATGGCGCTGCTTCTTTTCACTCTCATAGATATGCAGCGCCTCGCGAAAGACAGACTCATCCACGAGGAGATCGAAGCGCTGCGTATTCAGATAGCCTTCCAGCGTATCGCGCCACTCCTCGTCCAGAATCTCCAGCTCCTCGCAGAGCACATAGACCCCCGAGCGTCCCGCAAGCCGTTGCTCCAAGAGTTCCTTGAGCCGCGTCATCTCGGGGCGGTATTTGCGCTGCCGCCGCTTGAGCCCGTCGATCTCCGCGCGCAGTTCCTCCTGCCTCGCTCCGGCTGCCGTCTGCTCCTGTTCAAGGAGGAGTGCTCCGCGCTGCATTCCTGCGCCGATCTTGGCGAGCAGCGCACCCCCGGCACGCAGGTTCCCTTGCAGCTGCCCGATCTCCTCCGCCTTTACATCATCCTCTGCCGCATGTGTGAGTATCTGCGACAGCTCGCCCAAGGATGCCGCCGTGCCCTCCGGCAGCGCATAGAATTCGCCCGCAGGATATGCGGCAAGCGCTGCAATTCGCTCGGATTCCCGCAGCATTTTCTGCTGCAGCTGTCGATGGGATGCTCTGAGCGCACGCTGCTTCTCCTCGCATTCCTTCTGCGCTGCAAGCAGTTCGTCACGCCTGCGTTTTACGTCATTGCCCTGCCACGCAGCATATGCTTCCTGCTGTTCGAGGTTCCTGCGCTCGGACAGCCGCTCCTGCTCGTGCATTCTGACCTGCAGCTCATCCACACGTTCGCGGCACGCCTCTTTCCGCATGCGCCCCGCATCCAGCTTTTCCGCCTCGCGCATATGCTTGTAGGACAGGAGGACAAATTCCTGCTCGCATGCCGTATCCCGCCACTTGCAGAAGGAATCATAGTGCTCCTGCAGCGTTTCCAGTTCGCGCTTCTGCGCGCGCAGCCCCTGCAGATCGCGCTCGAATTTCTGGTAGGAGTAGAATACTTCGCGCAGGACGTCCAATTTCAGATCGCGCGGGAGGAGGATGTACTCGTAGATAAAATCGCGCACCTGATTGATGGGGCGAAAGGCGAGCGCGCGTGAAAATGCGGGCAGGAAGCGTGCGGAAAGCTGCCCCAGACGGTTCATCAGGCGCCGCTGCCACTGCTTCTTCCCCGTCTCGAAGACGCTGCTGCCGTGTGCATAGCGCCGATGAAATGCCTCCCGCGTATAGAGCGCGCCGTCCTCCCCACGAAACTCGACCTCCGAGAGGATACGTCGATCGAGCAGGAAGAATTCCTCCTGCAAGCTGTCATCGCGGAAGACATCGACCACATATCCTGCGAGAAAGGAAACCTTTTTTATATCGTCATAGAATTCCAGCACGATGTAGGAGGTAAATTCATCCGCGCGCAGATACTGCACGCCCTCCGCCTTGATCTTGCCGCGCAGATAGTGCAGCAGCGTCCGCCGTGCCTCCTGCGTCGCCGCAGCGTTGAACCGCGCCTGTGTCTGACTCCCAATGAAGATGTACTGCAAGGCGTCGAGCAGGGTGGACTTGCCCGCGCCGCTGTGCCCCGAGAGCATGGTTGCCGAGCCGAAGGAAATCTCGTCCTCATCGAAATAATGCCAATTAATGACCTTCATTTTCCGCAGCTTCTTCATCGTCCTCCTCCTTTCTCTGCCGATAGATCTCCAGCCTCTTGTGCAGTTCCGACAGCTCCTCCCCGTCGACGGCGAGTGCGAGCGTGTGGAAGAGGCGGATGCGCGCCTCCTCGGACAGCTCCCGATCGAGTACATCCGCGAGGCGGTATTGCTTCGAGAGCTGCGTGAGGCGCTGCAGCGCCGTTTTCTTGAGGTCGGGCAGATGCAGTGCCAGATACTTGGCGCGGATCTCTGCGAGCGTAGTCATAGGGAATGTGCTCAGGTTCAGCCCTGTACGCTTTTCCTCATAGATGAGGCGCAGCACGAGCAGCCATATGCTCTCCTCCATCGTCAGGGCACGCCTATGCGCCATCCCCGTGGAGAGCAGCCACACGATCTCATAGCGCTCGTCCACGCGGAACTCCCAGCCGATCACCTGAAAATACTCCGCAAGCTCTTCGCGATAACGCCGCGCCGCAATGTAGAGTGCCGCATCGTGTTCGCGTGTCAGAAAATTGCACGCCAAAAGCGACTGTATGACGTTCCGAATGCGTATGCGTTCCTCTTCGTTCAGCAGTTCCAGCTTCATTTTCTCTTCTCCCTGCGCCTGACCGTGCGGTTGCTGTATCGTATCGTGTCCTGCTCGCGTATCTCCTTGTGCTTGCCCAGCTGATATTTCGCCAACTCGTCGTGCCCGTAGAGATAGACGTAGAGCAGCTGCAGGAGGTCGGGCTCCGCCGTCTCGCGGAGCAGGGTCAGCAGCTCCTCGATCTCCATCGAGCCGCGCTGTCCGAGTACGTCCAGAATCCACGCCTCGATCTTCTGCCGCGAGATACCGCGCGCAACGCGCTCCGCACTCTCACGCCGCACGCGCGCGCGCAGAGCCTCATCAACGTCACGCACGGGCGTGGCCGCAGCAGGTTCCAGAATGCGCTTCTTGCGCGGCACATAGCGGGACGCGGGCAGGAGCATATCCATCCCTTGCAGACGAAAGAGACGCGGCAGACCACCAACCTCGGTTCTCTCCTCGCGTGCCTCGGCTATGGCGAGGAGGACGCCCGCAATCATGCTCTCCGTGCGCGCGCTACCCGCCTGCTGCAAATACAGCGCGCGCTCGTAGGACGCACGCACATACTGATTGTGGCGGCGGTCGATCTGGGCAAACATATCATCGAGTCCCCGATAGATCTCCTCGATCGTCTGCAGCGATGCGTTCATGCGATATTCCGCCGCCTCCACCGAGTCGGCAAGCTGACGGCGTACGGCGTCATCGCAGAGGGCACGCAGACGCTCCTTGTTCTGCCGTATCTCCTGCACCTCCTGCAAAATGCGGATGCGGTAGCGCGAGACGTGATCCGAGGTCTTGAGGCGATGATAGCTGCGATCCACGATATCCGCCCGATATTCGACAAAATGATGGGATAATACGTCCTGCAGGCTCGTCTGCGCGGAGACCTGCTCCATCTTGCTCTTGATATTGTTCAGCAGAATGCGCAGTTCCTCGACGAACTCCTCCGCGAGACGCTCCGCCTCGAGCACCGCCATGCTCGGCTGCGCCTTTGCCGCCTCGCCTGAGAGAACCTGATAGGTCGTGAAGGCAAAGCGTTGGTACTCCACCGCCCGCCCCTCGCAGAGATTTGCAAAAAGCCCCCACAAGCGGCTGCTGTAATGTGGGAGCAAAATAAATATTTTGAAGTTCTCGCGCTGCTCATAGTCCAGCCAGCCGAACTCCTTCATGCGGCG
>CAUVMF010000030.1:0-14771 GCA_963552975.1 uncultured Selenomonas sp. | reverse complement strand
GAGAACTCCGATGGCTGTATGCTGATGGGGCCGAGTGCGATCCACCGCTGTGCGCCAAGCGCCGTCTGCCCGACCAGCATGACGAGAACGAGGAGAATCAGATTGAATACATAGAAGTGATTGCCGTAACGCTGCAATATCTTGTAGTCGAAATTCATCAGAAACGCCGCGAGTGCAATGTCCACGATGATGGATATGCCCTGCCGCTGAACGAACCAGTAGCGTTCCTCACTCGGCGTATTGACATGCGTCGCACTGCCGATGATGACGAGGCTCATGATGACAATCGCCGTGGCCGCCACGATCAGTGTGAGATCTGTGCGGCGTAAAAGTCGCTTTGAGATTATCATCGTCTGCGCCTTGACAGATCTCTGCCGCCATGCTGGACGCTCACCACGGGGATGTTGACGACGAGAGCCATTGTATCATTCTCGTTTTCGAGCGCAAACTCCATCTCGCGCGTATCGATATACATATACTTCGAGATCACCTGGATGATCTCCGCGCGCATATTGTCCATGATCTCCGGCGAAACATTCGCCCGATCATTGATGATGACCAGCTGGAGGCGGCGGCGCGCAACATCGCCGGAACTTTCCTTTTTTCCGAGAAGTTTTTTCAGCATCTCAATCACGCCAACCCCCCCTTACTTTTTCCCAAAGAGCTTGCCCTTGATCGTCTCCCAGAGACTTTCCTTCGCAAACTCGCGGAACGGAATCTCCTCACCTGATAGGCGCCCCACCACATCGAGGTATGCCTGCCCCGCAGGAGAATCCGGCATCGTGACGCACGGCTCACCGCGATTCGTGCTTGTCACGACCATCTCATCATCGGGGATCTGACCAATGCAGGTGACAGACAGAATCTCGTCAATGTCATTCATATCGAGCATATCGCCCTTTTCGATCATCTTTGGGCGAATGCGGTTGACGACGAGACGAATATCCTCCTTGTCCGCGCGACCGAGCTCGCCGATGATCTTATCCGCATCGCGCACCGCTGAGATCTCCGGCATCGTCACGACAATCGCCGTATCGGCAGCCGCAATTGCCGTCTTGAAGCCCTGCTCGATGCCTGCGGGACAGTCAATGATGATGACATCATAGGCGCGACGCAGCTCTTCACAGAGCACCGCAAGCTCCTCCGGGTTCACTGCGCTCTTGTCCTTGACCTGAGAGGTCGGCAGGAGGAAGAGCGAGTCATATTTCTTGTGACGGACGAGTGCCTTCTTATACGGCACACGCCCTGAGGTCACATCGACAAGATCGTACATGATGCGATTCTCAAGCCCCAACAGGAGGTCGAGATTCCGAAGCCCCGTATCCGTATCGATCAGAACGACGCTCTTGCCGCGCATGGCAAAGCCCACGCCCAAGTTCGCCGTCGTCGTTGTCTTTCCAACGCCTCCTTTGCCCGATGTCACCACATAGATCTCACTCATATTTCGAACCTACCTCTCTATTGGCTCAATGACAATCTGACCATCCTTCACATAGGCACGCTCCGCCTCGCCGGAGTCCTCCGGCTCATCCGGTGAGCGCGCGACATAATTCGCAATGCGAATCTGCGTCGGCATCAGATGATCTGCAATGATAAATGCTGTGGAGTCCCCCGCTGCACCTGCGTGCACCACGCCGCGACACGTACCTCGAATGTCCACGCTGCCGCCCGCCGTAATCTGTGCGCCCGGATTAACATTGCCGAATACGATGACGGAGCCCTCCGTTTCGACCGCCTGTCCGCCGCGCAGCGTCTTTTCGATGACGAGCATCTGTCGGAGTTCCGGCTGCTCCTTCTTCTCCTCCACGCGCTGCGAGCCTTCATCCTCAGATGCGAGGGGGACGGCAGGTTCCGGCTTTGCCGGACGACAGATGAGTCCATGGGTTCGGAAGAGTTCCTGCAGCTCCGCGAGCTCCTCCTTCGTAAAGCGATCCCGCGGGACACGCACGAGCGTGCCGCGCAGAAAGAACCCGGAACCGGATTCCAGCTTTCGCCCCAGCTCCTCCATGATCTCCGAAAAACTCATATCGACGGGGAACGTGAGCATGAGTCCGTCATTCTCCCCTTTGATCTTGATCTTATCCTCGCCCATTTGACTCCCTCACTTATTCCCTGCATTCTGCGGCACGCGGTCCAGCCCAAAGGCAGCCTCTAGGATTTTCCTCCCAATCGGCACCGCCGAGAGCGAACCGAAGCCGCCCTGCTCCACGATGACCGCCACGACGATATTCGGATTCGCATAGGGACCGTACGCCACGAACCATCCGTGATCACGCCCCTGTGAATTTTCCGCCGTGCCCGTCTTACCCGCAATATCAATCGGGAATCCGGCAAACACGCCCGCCGCCGTACCGATCTTCGTCACCTCATGCAGCCCCTCCTGCACATTACGGATCACGGACGGGCTCACTTCCAGTTCCGAGAGGAGCTTCGGCTGAAACTCGCGCACCGTATTCCCGTTGACATCGACAATCCGCTGAACGAGGTGTGGCTGATAGCGCTTTCCGTTCGCTGCAATCTCTCCCATGACCATTGCCGCCTGCAGCGGTGTCACGAGGTTGAACCCTTGCCCGATCGCTGCGTCAAAGGTCTCCGAAAGGTACCACTCGCCGTCCTCATAGTTGTCCGCCTTGTACTTGCGGTTCGGCACGAGCCCTTCCGCCTCATACGGCAGATCAATCCCCGTCCGCGCGCCCAGACCGAACATCCGCGCATAGCGCTCGAGTGCATCCACGCCAAGGCGGTTGCCCATCTCGTAAAAATACACATTGTCCGAGTGTGCCATTGCCTCTTGGAAATCGATCCATCCGAGTGCCTCGCCGCCCGCATTCGTCTTTGGAATAATCCAGTGATGCCCGGCATCGAAGATCTTTTCCTGCGGTGTCACCCTGTGCTCGGCAAGTGCTGCCGTGCCCGTCACAATCTTGAACGTCGAACCGGGCGGATACTCACCCGTAATCGCCTTGTTGTCCATCGGGTGATAGGGGTTGTTGTTCAGCACATTCCAATTCTGCGTTGAGATTCCGCCCGCAAAGAGATTCGGATTGAACGCGGGACGGCTGACCATCGCGAGCACCTCACCCGTCTGCGGATTCATCACCACCGCAGCCGCCGCATTGGCGTGCACAATGGCGAGCTGCGCATCGACCGCCTGCTCCGCCGCCTCCTGAAGGTGCTTGTCGATCGTCAGAACGAGATCGTTGCCCGGAATAGGTGACTGCCGACCAAGCAGCTGCACGGGACGTCCCGATACATCCACCTCCACCTGATCACCGCCGTTGACGCCGCGCACCTCCTTGTCGTAGATACGCTCAAGTCCGAACTTTCCGATGATATAGCCCGACTTGTAGCCCTCATCTTTACGTCGCTCGAGTTCCTCCTCGTTAATCTCACTCACGTACCCGAATACATGCGCCGCATATTCCCCATAAATATAGTCACGGATCGGCAGCACCTCGATCACAACGCCCGGATAGTCGTCCTTCTGCTCCTCAATGATCGTGACAATGTCCGGCAATACATCGGTTTTAATACGAATAGGGTCAAAGCCGATATGCGCGTCGATCTTCTGCTGAATCTCATCCACAGGTACATTGATGAGCTTTGACACACGCGCTATCACC
Organism: uncultured Selenomonas sp.; assembly: GCA_963552975.1. Classification (GTDB taxonomy): domain Bacteria; phylum Bacillota; class Negativicutes; order Selenomonadales; family Selenomonadaceae; genus Centipeda. The sequence goes on along the minus strand of CAUVMF010000030.1, from coordinate 11,148 downwards.
TCCGGTGAGACCGGCTCTGTCAGTGGCAGGAGAGACACCGCAAAGCCCGGGCGATTCGTCACGAGGAGTTCCCCGTTACGGTCATAAAACGTGCCGCGTGCCGCCTCCGCAGGGATAATGCGGATGCGGTTCCCCTCGGCAAGACGCGCATAGAGCTCACCATCATAGACCTGCAGATAGCCGGCTCGCCCGATCAGCACCGCGATGATAAGCACGATCACAACGCTCAGAAATTGCAGACGACCGCTAAAATCTTCATGTTCGTTCACAATTACACTCCGAGAATATATTAACGCTTCGGATCCCGTATACGCCGATCCAGTTGGAACGTCGCCCAGTGAATCGGATACGCAAAGATCAACTGGAACAGGAGCAGGATGAAGAGCACACGTCCCATATGCAAGAATGGATTGAAATGATAGCCGAGCAGATACACAATCAGTGCCGAAATCACATATTTGGCAAAGGTCGCTGCGACCGATGCCGTAATCGGCAGAAAGAACTGCTCCTTGAACACTCGATCCGAAAAGCGCCCGAAGAACAATCCAATCAACGTCAGCGTAAAGGCATGCAGCCCGAAGAACGAGCCCATGCTGAGATCCTCCATCAGCCCCAACGCGAAGCCAACGAATCCCCCCCACGCACTTCCGCGCAGGAACGCATAGGAAACCGTCGCCAAGAGGAGCAGATCGGGAACGATCCCATAGACGGCAATCAGCGGCAAAAACGAGAACTGTAAGACAAAAAGCGCGATAAAAAACAAGATAAAGAATTTATACCTCTTCACTGCGCCGCCGCCTTTGTCTGTGTCGCGGAGATCTGAGCCGCTGCCGCCGCACCGGGACTGAGCGGTGTCGGCTCAATCGGAGCAGGCGGTGCCTCACGCGATGCCATGATGATTGCCACGTCCTCAAGCCGCTGGAAATCCACCGCCGTTTCGATAAGTGCCACCTTGAGGAGTCCGGTATCATCACTGCGCTGGGAAACGATCTGCCCAACGGGAATCCCCTTGGGATAGATCCCGCCGAAGCCGGAGGTAACGACGACATCGCCATCTTGCACATCCGCGTTGCGCGGGATGTTCACCATCTGTGGCATATAGGGATTGTCCATCGTCCCTGTGACAATCCCTGTTACGCGGGACTCTGTACGCTGGACGAGCGTGCCGACCGAGGAGCGCACATCGAGAATGAGCTGCACCTTCGACGAGAGCGGAGTGACCTCCGTCACGCGTCCCACGAGCCCCTTGCCCGTCACCACGGGCATATTTTCGCGCACACCGTCCTTCGAGCCGCGATCCACCACAATCGTACTCGTCCAAAGTGCCGCATCCCGCCCGATCACGCGCGCAGCAAGGAGATCAAACTGCTGTGCCGCCTGCTTATACGCGAGGAGTTCTCGCAGGCGCACATTCTCCGCCGCGTATTCCTCTGCCATCGTATTCTGCTGGCGCAGCTGCTCGATCTCATTCTTGAGCATCTTATTCTGCTCATGCACCGTAGCAATTTCCCAGAGATTCGACGTCATATACCGAATCTGCTGCCCCGCATAGGAGAATATCATCTCAAACGGGGCAAGCACGGTGCCCACCGTAGCCGTCGACGCAGTCGCCTGAAAGCGCCCGCGTGCAGCAAAGAAAATAACACAGAAAAGAGCAAGCAGGACGAAAAGCAGAGCCCAGATCTTGCGTCCCGCCTGCCTTGCCCGTCCGATTCGGTCAATCATTGCTTCAATTTCTTCGAGGACATGACAACATTCTTGAGCAACCCGATGTTCTCAAGTGTCCGCCCCGTTCCCTCGCCGACACAGGAGAGCGCATCCTCGGACACGAGCACGGGCATTCCCGTCTCATGCGAGAGCAGCTTATCCAGATTCATGAGGAGTGCACCGCCGCCCGTCATCATGATGCCGTGATCCATGACATCCGCCGCAAGTTCCGGCGGCGTCTTCTCGAGCGTGCTCTTCACCGCATCGATGATCTTGTAGATCGGTTCGTTCAGTGCCTCGCGGATCTCCTTCGCGTGGATCGTCAGCGTCTTCGGCAGACCGCTCACGAGATCACGCCCACGAATATCCATCGTGCGATCCGTCTCGGGCGTCACAATCGCCGTTCCAATCGTGATCTTGATCTCCTCCGCCGTGCGCTCACCGATCATGAGGTTATACATGCGCTTGATGTACTGCACAATCGACGAATCCATCTCATCGCCGCCGATGCGGATGGAGCGGCTCGTCACGATACCGCCGAGCGAAATCACAGCGATCTCCGTCGTGCCGCCGCCGATGTCGACGACCATGCTGCCCGTCGCCTCCTCTACGGGGAGTCCGGCACCGATTGCAGCAGCCATCGGCTCCTCGATCAGATATGCCTCACGTGCACCGGCTTGTTGTGCTGCGTCAATGACCGCGCGCTTCTCGACCTCCGTCACGCCGGATGGAACGCCGACCACAACGCGCGGACGCACGAACGACCTCGAGCGCATTGCCTTGCGGATGAAGTATTTCAGCATCGCCTGCGTCACATCAAAATCCGCGATGACACCGTCCTTCATCGGGCGAATCGCAACGATATTGCCGGGCGTACGCCCGATCATCTGCTTTGCCTCCTCGCCCACTGCGAGTACATCGCCCGAATCATTCTTTATCGCAACAACGGACGGCTCGCGCAGGACAATTCCGCGCCCCTTCACGTGCACCAGTGTATTCGCCGTACCGAGGTCAATCCCCATATCGTGTCCACCAAAAAGACCAAACATTGTAAGTGGAGTCTCCTTCCATCATTTGAGATGTATGCCTTTATAATTCCATGCACCGCCAATAAGACGTGCAGACTCAGTATAACATAAGCGCATTTATTTTTCCATGAGATTTTATGGGGAAAACGAATGGAATACAATCCCATTCTCGGCTGTTTTCATCCAGTTTAGGACAATTTGACCAGATTCCTTGACGGAGGCGCACCTTTCCTCTATAATACGTTTAGAACTATGCACTGTATAAGGAGACTGAAGCGAATGGATATTCAATCAAGGTTGCTGACAGTGGATTTTTATAATTGCAAAGCCGAAAAATGCGCCAGTGAAGATGCTCTTCGTGCGAAGGTCTCCAATGCACTCAGAGAACTCGATCTCGTTCCTCTGCAGATTATCAGCAACGTGCAGGAGAGCGGTCACATCTCCCTGATGGCGCTCCTGCCCGACGGACATCTGGCACTCCACGTTCACCCGGAACTCCATCACGTTTCACTTGATATATACCTCTGTGCAGAGAATGCCGCACTCGACCCGATTGCACAAACCATGCGCAGAACATTCCAGCCCGATAAGACAAAGACCACTCATCTGCGGCGTGGGGACTTCCGCTCCCCCGGGGAGATTCGCCCGAGAACCACAACGCGCGTCGCACCGATTCGCAAGATCAAGAGCACAGGCGCAAAGGTCATCCGCATTCTCGCGCGCCGCAACCGCGGATAAACGAAAACAAAAACCCCCTTGCACAACTTCCGCAAAACGAAGTGTGCAAGGGGGTTTTTAGGAATCGCTGATAAAATAGACCTGCAGATTGGCGTAGATTTTTCTGTCCGATTGAGGAGGCAAACCGGACGCATAGCAAGGGCTATGTGGAGGATTTGCAGGCTTAGTGCAGCTGATAGCCTGCAGCAGGCTTCACCTGCTTCATCGACTGATCGTAGTCGCCCGTGAGATAGTCGCCCAGCAGACCGACCTTGAATTTGCCGGGATGCCCCTCAGGCAGGCTGTCGTTTGCCGTGAGCAGGAGATCGAGTGCCGCTGCCGTGCGTGCGGCGGTGGAACTCATGTGCATGACGAGGATTGCGCCGCGCTTCACCGAGCCGTCTTTCTCATGCGTCAAATTATGGAGAATGCCGACAAGGGATTCCATTGACACAGCGTCATAGTCTTCCGTACTGCCGCTGCCATTGACAACATAGGTAAAGCCGTTGTTCAGGATTGCGGTGACCCCCATGCGGCTGACGGCAAGCGTCGGCGGGCGCAGCATACGCGTGAGCGCATAGCGCCCCGAGGGCAGCTTCATATCGCCAACGACAGCCGCCAGCTTTTCATAGGAGGAGCGCACATCCTCGTTGTACTCCTCGGGATTCTGCACGGGAATCTGTCGTCCCCTCTCATCCTGAATCGTCATGGGCTTATGGCCGTCGGTATGGCTGCCGATTTCATGCCCCTCTGCCGCAATTGCACGCAGGAGATTGGGGTTATTGTGGATATTCCATGTGATAACAAAGAACGTCCCGTACACCTTATGCTTGCGCAGAACATAGAGCAGATGGTTGATCGAGTCATCGCTGCCCCAGTCGTCAAAACTCAGGAACACCGTATTATCCGCAACGCTTTTGACAATGCCCGTCTTATCCGCAAGCGCGATCTCATTGCGTGAGAATCCAAGCATGCGGTCGTTTTCGCCGACCTCGGGCGCGCCGATATAGCGCTTTAAGAACTCCTTTGTAAACGCACTCCCCTCCAGCTTCACGGGGCGTACATAGGGGTGCATCTCCTCGGGCAGCGTATTCATATCCACGGGATTGACGTACTGTGATGCTGTGTCCGCCAGAACATCCTGCACCGACAGAATGGCATAGCGCGATGCCGCCCGATCCGCTGCCTCCTCCTCACGCCCTGCACGGGGCGTAATATAGGCAATATTGTCCACCTTCGCCGCGACGACAGCACGCAGCATATCCGCCGCAAGCTCCGTGCGCGTATAGAAGTCCGTACGCAGATAGACAATCCCGCCACGATTGAGCGAGGTCGTCCACCGTCCGAAGAGCTGCGGCATCAGTTCCTCCGCCGTCTGTGCATCCTTGTGCTTCGACTGCACGATGTTGACGCTCTGACCGACGAGGACACAGCCCATCGCGGAGACTGCCTCACCGATCGCATCCTCAGCCGCGCCGGTCATCTGTCGGACAATATTCGTCTCGACGCCGTAATGCATGCGCAGCGCAGTCTGAATCCGCTCGATTTGCGCACAGTAGGCGTCAAAGTCCGCCCCCTCCTCCGGACGCACGCCGATCCCCAGATCCTGCCCCGCCGCAACAATACGTGCGATGTTGTCCCCGTTGCGCTGAATCTCACGCTCCGTGACAAAGAAGGTTCCGTGCATCCCCTGTCGTGCCATTTCGCTTAAAATCTCATCCAGCGGCTCCGCCTTTGAAAGACCGCCAAAGGTAAATATGACAGCGGGCTTCACCGTGGTGATGAATCTTTGAGTCTGTGCAATCCGTCCTCCGTTTGCCGCACGCAGCTCTTGATAATCCGCCGCTGCAGCTTCTTTCATACCGACGCACAGACTGAGGAGGCAGAATACGCCGATCAGAATGCGGAGCGCATTCCTGTTCCGCATAAACCTCTCCCCTTTCATTTCTAAATCAAATCATTTTTATTGACTGCGCAGCTGTCCAATCTCCACATTTCCGCCAAGCCGCCATATGCTCACGGACGCAATGCCGTGATTGGCGACAAGCGTAATCCACGCATTCAGTGTCTCACTGTCCGCGTACCAGACCTCGGTCTCATGTCCATCTGCCTCAAAGGTGAAATGAAGTGCTGCGCTCTCCTCATCCCGCTCCGGTACTGCATGATGCTGCTCAGCGAGGGTGACCGCCTCACGTTCTGTGATAAAACGCCGCTCGCCGGTCTTGAGACCAAACAAACCGTAGTCCTGCCATAGACAGCCGCCGCTCGCAAGGGCGACGGCGCGCTTTTCGGGCAGCGCCTCCATCTTTGCCAGCGTCTTTTCGATGAAGGCGCGATCCGCCTTCGCCCCGGGGCCGCTGTGCTTGCCGTAGAGATTATAGAGCATGACGACGTATTCAGGGCCTTTCGCAAAGCCCGCATCGAACGGTACGGACGGCTCGAGCACGATGCGCAGCTTCAGATTGTTCTGCACGCATGCTATGGACAGCCGATAGGTCAGGATGAGATAGCGCCGGAGCAGCTTTTCATCCTTTGCAAAGTTCTCATAGTCCAGTTCCACTCCATGAACGCCGAACTCCTTTGCGAGCGCCACGATGTCAGCAACCGTGTGATCGACGGCGGCATCATCGCGGAGCAGCCGCCATAGGAGCTCTCTGTCCTTTTCTGAGCGTCGCTTGCCCACGATATCATTCGTAAAGCTGAGATATGTTTCGATCTTCTTTCCTTTATATTCTTTCACCATTGCGTGGACTTCATCCGGCACATAGAGTGCATCATGCTCATCGTAGCAGACGGCAAAGTAGGAAATGGCGTCCAGCTTCTTGTGGAGTGCCGCATAATCGTGACTGCCACCCTCCATATCCCAATAGGTATGCCACGACGTCAGATGGACGGGCGGATGGGATGCGCTCCGAAGAGGCTCCGCCTCCGCACATCCCCCCATCAGCGCACTCACGAGGAACAGCAGGCAAATCATGCCTGAGCGCATATATCATTCTCCTTCATATTGGCATTACAGATACTCTAGGAACCATCCGATGATGGCGTCCCAGCGCTCCTTCATATTCTTCTTCGTCTTCTCCCATCCCGTATACTCGCTCGTATAGAGTACGCGCTCTTCGCTGCTGTCACGTCCGGTATTTGCGAGGAGGCGCACCTGATGAAAGATGCCGTCATACACATCATCCGCAAGGTTGCGCTGACTCCACGCTTCTCCCTGCCACGAGGCACCGAGGAAGATGCTGCCGCGCTCCGTGATACGCACGGGAAGCTCCTTCGGTCCCATGTGACCGTCGATCTCGACCGACAAGAGCTCATCGCGCAGGAAGATCACAATCTTGTGATTGCCGCGCCGGTGGAAGCTCTCCGTCCCCTCGTACGGCTCCGCGCCGTCGGCAACTGTGGGGACAGCCTCATCGCGAAGCGCCTCCGCGCGTCCGAGGTATTCCTGTGCGGCAAGGGGCGAGGGCGCATAGCGGGCAAATGCCTCGTTCTCGCGCACCATCGCGTCGCGCCGATCCTCCTCGACAGAGGGAATCGTCTCCTCGAGGATGACGGGCAGCTTCTCGCGATAAATCACGCGCTCCGCGCCGCCGATGATCTCCTCAACAACGAGCTGATTGTTCACAAGCTGCACGCAGATCGCACTGCTGAGATCGGGTGCGCTGCGCAGGTAGATCTGCTGTGCTCCGAAGGCATTGCCCTCCATGCGTGCCTCAAGGCGCAGATCGCGCGGTTCCGCGCCCTCCACGAGACGGGCGAGGGCTCTCCCCTCCGGCAGGGTCGTCAGGATGAGGGACTCGTCTCGCATTTCGAGCGCACCTTCCATGAGCTCCCATGCACGACGACTCTCCTGCTCGCCCTCCACAAAGACAATATCGTCATTCGTATCGTATTTGATCCGCATGAGCAAATGATTGATCGGCCAATACGGCTGCGGCTGCATCCGCGTGAGGTCATAGAGACTGCTCCCCCGCTGGTTCAGCACGAAGCCCTCGCGGTTGAAGTTCATCGGGAAGAGTTCGCGAATCCAGCGCTCATTGACCGCACTGACGCGCGGATTGTTGCCAAACTTCCCCGTATTCGCGTGCATCAGGACGTGGGTCTGTGGCACATAGCCGAGCTCCTCTTCATAGATGTCGCGCAAACGCCTATAGTCGTAGCTGATACGCTCCTTCATATGACGCTCGCTTTCAATCGGAAGATCATCCTTGTCCCGGATGTAATCCATCAGATAGTGATTGTAGCGGCGTCCGAGATAGGGGCGCACCATATCAAAGCGCAGGGGATCAATCTCCCCAATAAAATTATCGTAGCGGTCAAAGACGTTGATGTATTCGAGGCGGTAGCCGTTCGTGCCCAGTTCCCAGAACGAGGAGGCCTCCATCTCGCGGAGATCCTTCGGCATGAGGAACTTCGGATCCTTGTGCGCAAACTTCTCGGGATAGGTCATGATCGTCGCCTTGAAGTTGAGATCCTCCATGATCTCCTGTGCAAAGATCGCCGTATCGCGCCGCCCATCCTCAAACATCAGATAGAGGGCGCGCCGCGGCAGCGGCTTTCCGTTGCGGTAGTAGTCGAGAATATCCTTCTGTGTGATGGTCACATAGCCCTGATCGTGCAGCTCCGTCAGCTGCCTGCGCAGCTGGTTCTTGCCGATGAGTGTACTTGTGTCACCAATGCGGTCGACACCAAAGTAAGAGAGCGCGATAAAACCGTGATCCTCGGCACCGGCATCCACATCGTCAAAAGCCACATAGGTTTTGAATGTAAAGAAAAGGCTCACGATAAAATACACTGCCGCACACAGAATGACAATCTCCACGCCAACGCGCAATTTCTTCCGGCGGTTCTTTCTCCGTGTAAAATCTGCAAGACCGATGCTAACATGGGTGCTCTGAGGGGCATCCTTCTCGTTCATCCTGCCCCTCCCACTTGCATCTTCTTCGTCTGTTCCTTCTCCTGCTTCTTTTTCAGTTCTTCCAGATCTGCCTGCGTGAGGCGCGTGCCCCACGTCGTTTTCCAGAACGTGACCCATGCAACGGGCATCTGCCAGAGCAGCACCGCCTCATAGTAAATGCAGAACCACAGTGCATAGATCCACGTCGTACTGCGGCGGATGAGCAGCTGTGCCATACTCATGAGCAACGCCATCATCATCATGCCGATAATAAAGCTTGTGGGGAAAACCCTGTGCATGATCGGCACATAAAAGAAGTTGTAGAGTACAATGATTGGTGCCGCAATCGGAACAAGAACGCCCATGTAGAAGCCAAGCGACATGAATGGCTCCTTCTTCCACATATAGCGTGAGGCGATCAGCGACTCACGCAGCCACGAGCGCTTCCATCGCATCTGCTGACGCAAAAAGACATGGTATGAGCGCGGTACAATCGTCATGCAGACGGCGGTATCCTGATACGTCGTCCGATTGTGGCGCAGGATGAAATTCGTCATGCTGCGATCGTCCCCGAACGTCGCCTTCTGTCCGAGGAAGGTCTGATTCAGCCAGTCATCCAGATATTTCAGTACGAGATCCTTGCGGTAGCAGGAGAGCGGTCCCGAGAGACAGGTCGCCGCATCGAAATACCCCTCTGCCGCCTTCATGATGCGAAAGGCGACCGAGTAACGCACCGCCTGCATCTTCGTCAGGGAGTTTGTATAGGTGTTCGCCACATCCGTGCGGCCGGAGACACCGCCCATCTCCTCATCCTTGAACGGCTGCACGATGTTGCGCACGGCAAAGGGGTCGAGGAAGCTGTCCGAGTCCACAAAGACCAGAAGCTCATGTTTTGCCTCGCGTGCCCCGCGCGCCATCGCGTCGCGCTTGCCCATGTTGAACGGCTGCTGCAGGAAGCGGATGCGCTCAGAAACACGGTAGGCATTGTCATTCGTATCTGCCGCCTTTAGCTGCGCGATCATCTCCTGCACGCGCTCTGCGGAGCGGTCGTTTGAGTGGTCATCCACGACGATGACCTCCAGCTTGTCCACGGGATAGTCCTGATTGATACAGCTGTGAATCGTGCGTTGAATCCACTCCTCCTCATCGAAACAGGGGATGATGATGCTCACCCCGGGCGTAAAGTCGGGGTCAATGCGCACAGGTCGATAGAACGACGCAAAGAGATAGCGTGTCAGGAGGAAGGTCGCCGCGATGATGCTGTAGAGATAGAGCCAGCGGTTGAACTTGAAGTAGATCACGGACTCCGCACGCATAAGCACGATGATGAAGGCAATGACCGCAAGAAAGAACGACGCGGTCCACAGCATATAATCGCGCCGCTGCGCGGCGGCATATTCCGCAAGACTCTTTTTGAACTCCATGCCGTAGAGGATGCCGGACTCTGTCTCGAAGCGGCGCGCCACCGTTGCAGGGAGCTTCTTCACCTTCATCTCATACCCCTCGGGCATGGAGCCGGGCGTGATCTCGAAGGTCAGCTTCACATTGCCTTCAAACGTCGGAGCTGCGCGCCCAACGACCTTGTCCATCCGCACGAGGATGCCCGTCGTGGATATATCGACAGCGCGTCCCGTGAGACTGCCGCCGCCCGGGAGACGGATTTCGACCGGATAGTCAACCAGATAGCGCTGTCCATTCTTTGCATCCTGTTCGTAGCGCACATAGTCCTCGGTATTCATCGCATCCGAAGCACCGCGTCTGCTGTGATTGCTGCGATGTCCTGTCGAATCAGGCACATGGGAGAGGAGGCGGCGATCCTGCTTTTCCTCATACAGGACATCCCGCACTCCATCCGAAGCCTGACCCGCCAGCTGCTTCAGCTGTTTGTGCTCGTCAAGCCCTATTGTCTGCTGCGCCAAATGCTCTCACCTGCCTATCTGGCGGATTCCATAACAGGAACCGCCGGTATGTAATGGATCTTGCGGAAATCGTGAATGCTGATCACCTTCATGCCCGCCCCCTCAAGCGCTGTGAGCAGCCAGTCCAATTCGTCTGCCGGATCGGATGGAGGAGGCGTATTCCGAACGGCGGGCGGGTCTTCGATATTCGGCTTCTTGTCCACTGCGGGACGCTCATCGGTCTTTCCCGCCTCTCTAGCCGGAGGATCGACGGGGCTCGATATGCCGACCGCGATGATGCTTCCCTGCGGAATGGTCGCGGCAAATGCGGCGGCCGCCGCTGCATCGTGGAGCGAACCTGCCGTATAGCGTACATTGTCTTTGACTGCATAGTCGATCCCTGCTGCATTCACTGCCTGCAGGAGCGACTCGGTAAACACCGTACGCGGTGCACGAAAGAGCTTCGGTGCATCCGGCGAGAGTGTCGCAACCACCTTCTGTGTGCGACAGAGTTCACTGAGCAGACGCTCCGTCGGGAGCTTTTCTGCGCCGCTGATGCCGACGAAGGTGTAGTTGCCGATCTCGTAGCCCGTATCATGGATGCGCCGGATGGTCTCCGGCTGTTCTGCCGCATTCTGCCCCTCGACAAAGAATACCGCCGGTGCATCGTGTTTTTGGAGCACATCCAGCATACGCTCCGTCAACGGACGCTCCGGCAGTCCGTCGATCACAATCGCGACCCGCCGAGAGTCATCCTGCAGACGTGTCATGACCTCTGCCGGCTTCACTCCATCCGTAAGTCGCTTTGCGGCGGCATCGATCTCCTCAGAGGCAGTGTACGCCGCGCTGAGATCGGTCAGCTCCGCCTGCGGATCTGCCTTCTCGATCACATAGTCCC
>CAUVMF010000029.1:0-14995 GCA_963552975.1 uncultured Selenomonas sp. | reverse complement strand
GCAGCGGCGCAGCGACCTCATCCCGAACCTCGTGAACACGGTCAAGGGCTATGACATCCACGAAAAGACCATCATCGAGGAGGTTGTAAACGCACGTACCAAACTCGCAGGTGCGCAGGGCGTGGAGCAGATGGATGCGGCGAACGCAGAGCTGACGGGCGCACTCGGACGTCTCTTCGCCATCGCCGAAGCGTACCCCGACCTCAAGGCGAACACACAGTACCTCGAACTCATGCGCGAGCTGTCGGGATCTGAGAACCGCATCGCCGTCGCACGGCGCGACTACAACGAGGCGGTGCGTCAGTACAACGTCACAATCTCCACCTTCCCCGGTATGTTCCTCGCGGGATCTATGGGCATGACGCAAAAGCCCCAATTCAAAGCAAAAGAGGGCGCGGACGCTGTGCCGGAGGTGAAGTTCTAAAAGGTACTCCACACACGGATAAAAAGGAGGCACATAATGAAAATTTCGCTCAAAAAAACAATCGCTGTGGCACTTGCCCTGCTCATCCTCACGGCGGCATCCGCTTCTGCCGCATCCTCCACCGCACAGCACATCACGTCGCCTGCGGCGGCAAAGAAGCAGCTGAACACCATCGCCAAGGCGGAAAAACTCTGGAAGGATGAGTTCGCCATGCCCCGGTATGACGACGACGATATAGCACAGCTGCATCTGCTTTCCTTCACCCCCTCCCACACGTATTTCGCCGTCACCGATCTCGACGGCAACGGGCGGATGGAACTGCTCTTCCGTCACGCCGCCATGCTGCCTGTTGCGGAGGGCATCACCCCGTATCCCCTCCGCGACATCCCCACGGCGGTCGCCATGGCAGTCTACGAGATCGGCACAGACGGCCGCCTTGCACGCCTCCCCGAGATGGAGAACGGCTACGGCGCACCCGATCTCACGGGGCTGTACGCGCTCCATCAGGTGAACGCCAACGGCACGCGCCCGTACAACATCTGCACGCGAACCATCACAAAGGACGAGCACGGCCACTATAGCTATACCGTCGCCTATCAGCAGATTGCCATCGTAGACGGCGTCGTCACGTGCGAACTGCTCGCAGAGGAAAACGGCTATTACAACGTCTATGACATCGACCGCATCGAGGAGGTTCCCCTCTATGTCAGCATCTACGACGGTGACCCCTCCCATATTGAGATGAACCCTGCGGATTTTGCACTGACAGGGTTTTATCAGGATTTTGATCGGATCTACACGCCGCCCAGTGCCGTGCACTGGATGACTGGCGACGAACTCAACCGCGATCCGCGCGAAGCCCTCCGCGCCTCGTGGCAGGGGTTCGTCTACGGGGTCGTGGACGGCAGGGGATAACACGCCGCACACATCGAGTGGCAGGCACGCGTTGCACATTCAATTTTTTCGATAAATCTTTCTCTCTTAATTGATTTTATATCTCATTTGCGTTATAATAAACAAAGAATCATCGCGGATTTTCCCTCTCTCATATTTTCTCATAAATAGGAGGAATGACCAATGAATCAGGAACAACTGAACCGCATGGAGCATGACAAGGGCTTTATCGCCGCACTCGACCAGAGTGGCGGCTCCACGCCCAAGGCACTCAAGGCGTACGGCGTCGACGAGAGCGCCTACCACGGCGAGGAGGAGATGTTCACGCGCGTCCACGAGATGCGCACGCGCATCATCAAGAGCCCCTCGTTCGACAAGAGCGAAATCCTCGCCGCCATCCTCTTTGAGAACACGATGGATCGCCGGATCGACAGCCTCTTTTCCGCAGACTTCCTCTGGAATCAGAAGGGCATCGTCCCCATCCTCAAGGTCGACAAGGGACTCGCGGAGGAGAAGGACGGCGTTCAGCTCATGAAGCCGATCCCCGATCTCGATGCGTTGCTCGACCGCGCAAACGAGCGTCACATCTTCGGCACAAAGATGCGCTCCGTCATCAAACAGGCGAACTCCGACGGCATCCGTGCCATCATCGACCAGCAGTTCGAGGTCGGCATGCAGATCGTCCGCAAGGGACTCGTCCCCATCCTCGAGCCCGAGGTCGACATCCACTGCCCCGACAAGGCAAAGGCAGAGGAGATCATGCTCGGCTGCATGAAGGAGCACCTCGCAAAGCTGCCCGCCGATGCCAAGATCATGTTCAAGGTCACCATCCCGACCGTCGACAACCTCTACGCGGAGATCATGAAGGACAGCCACGTCGTCCGCGTCGTCGCGCTCAGTGGCGGCTACACGATGGACGATGCGAACGAAAAGCTCGCGCGCAACCACGGGCTCATCGCCAGCTTCTCTCGTGCCCTCGCGCAGGATCTGCGCTTCTCGCAGAGCGACGACGAGTTCAACGCTGTGCTCAAGAAGGCAATCGACAGCATCTACAGAGCCTCCATCACCTGATGGTCCCCTGAGGAAGCCGTCGTTTCCCCCATATTCTCACGAACAATCCCCCGCCGCACAGACCGTGCGACGGGGGATTTGTTTGTGTCTAGAGTTTACAATCTAAGGAATCGCTGATAAAATGAAGTCTACCAGATTGGCGTAGATTTTTCGTCCGAACAAGGAGGCAAACCGGACGCAGCGTGGTCCTCTGTGGAGGATCGCGGGCACAGGCAGGGCAAAAAAGATGCGCTAAGATGGCGTGGCTGAATTTATCAGTGCTTCCCTAATATGGAGAATGAATCTGTTATGTCGGATCTGAAAAAAGCCCGTGCCGCCGCCGAGCTCGGGGCGCGGCTGACGCGGGAGGATGCGCTCGCCCTCTACGAGGACAACGACCTCCTCGCGCTCGCCGCGTGGGCGCGTGCGGCGAAGGAGCGCGCGAGCGGAAAGAATGTCTACTATACGGTGAACCGCCATATCAACCTCACGAATATATGCAGTGCGAACTGCCCCCTCTGCGCGTTCCAGGTGGAGCAGGGAGATACGCGCGGCTATATTATGGAAACGGACGATGTGGCGCGCGTGCTGGAACTGGCGAAAAATACGCCGCGCCTCACGGAAATCCATATCGTGAGTGCGCTGCATCCCGACCGCCCCTTCTCCTACTACGAGGGCGTGGTGCGGCAGGTGCGCGCCGCGCTCCCCGCCGCGGACATCAAGGCGTTTACGCCCGTGGAGGTTGTGAACTTTGCAAAGACGGAGGGGACGTCCGTCCGTGACGTTCTGCGCACACTGCAGGAGGCAGGGCTGTCGTCACTTCCCGGCGGCGGCGCGGAGATTCTCTCCGACCGCGTGCGCGCCGTCATCTGCCCGAACAAGGCAACGCGCGCCGAGTGGCTCGACTGTATGCACACGGCGCACGAACTCGGCATCCGCACAAATGCGTCCATGATGTACGGTCACATCGAGACGGTGGAGGAGCGCATTGACCATCTGCTCGCCCTGCGCGAGCTGCAGGATGAGACGGGCGGCTTTCAGGCGTTCATGCTCTTTCCGTTTCATCCCGAGAACACGGTGCTTGGTGCGGAGAAGAAACTCATGCGCGTCGGTTCGTGGGAGGATATGAAGATGCTCGCGCTCTCGCGCCTTGTGCTCGACAATGTGGCGCATTTCAAGGCGTTCTGGGTCATGCTGACGCAGCCCATCGCACAGCTTGCCCTCGGCTTCGGCGCGGACGATCTCGACGGCACGATCGGCGAGGAGAAGATCATCCATGCGGCGGGCGCACAGACGCAGACGGGCATTACGCGGCGCGAACTCGATGCGATGATTCGCGAGGCGGGTTATGTGCCTGTGGAGCGGGACACATTTTATCAGCCGATTGCGGCAGGGGAGGGCGCATGAGACTATCGGAGCGGGAGGCGGCAGACCTCCTCACGCACGGCGACCCCATCGACCTCGGACGCGCGGCGGATGCGGAGCGGCGACGGCGGTTCGGCGATACGGTGACGTTCATCGTTGACCGCAACATCAACTACACGAATATCTGCGTGAACGAATGCCGTTTCTGTGCGTTCTATACAAAGGTCGGCGCGGAGGATGGCTACCTCCTGCCGATGGAGGAGATTCTCGCGAAGGTCGGCGAGACAGCGGAGGCTGGCGGCACGCAGGTCATGATCCAGGGCGGCATTCATCCCGATCTGCCGCTCTCGTACTACGAGGATATGCTGCGCGCCATCCGTGACCGCTATCCCTCCATCGTGATCCACTCCTTTACGGCGACGGAGATTCTGTACTTTGCCGAAAAGGAGGGCATTACGATTGAGGACACGCTGCGGCGGCTGCAGGATGCGGGGCTTGCCTCGCTCCCCGGCGGCGGTGCGGAGATCCTCGTCGACCGCGTGCGGAGGCTCATCGCACCGAAGAAGATCATGACCGAGGACTGGCTGCGCGTCATGCGGACGGCGCACAAGATCGGCATGGAGTCGACGGCGACGATGGTCATCGGCTTCGGCGAGACGATGGCGGAGCGCGTAGAGCATATGGAGCATATCCGGCGGCTTCAGGAGGAGACGGGCGGCTTCCGCGCGTTCATCACATGGACGTTCCAGCCGGGCAATACCGCGCTCGGCGGCGAGAAGACATCGAGCTGGGACTATATGCGGACGCTCGCCGTCACGCGTCTCTACATGGACAATGTCGCGCATATCCAGGGATCGTGGGTCACGCAGGGGGAGCGCATCGGACAGCTGACGCTCGGCTTCGGCGCGGATGACCTCGGGAGCATCATGCTCGAGGAGAATGTCGTGCGTGCGGCGGGGACACGGTACAATATGTCGATTAAGAAGATGATTGATCTGATACGCGGCGCGGGCAGAGAGCCGGCGCAGCGTGACACGCGCTACCGCGTGATACGGAGGTTTTAGCATGGCAGAGCAACAGGTTCCTGCGGCGGGATATGCCGTCATCGGCGGCTCGGGGACGCTCTCGAGCGACTTCCCGCGCGCCTCGATGGCAGACGATGTGGAGATCCTCGCGGACGGGCTGCACTTTGCGACACCGTACGGAGAGAGCCCCGCGTTTCGTCTGTTTTCCGTCGGGGGGCGGCGCGTGCTGACGTGCCGTATGCACGGCTGGCGCAGCGGTGTGACGCGTGCGGATGCCTCGCGGCAGGTGTTCTGGGTGCTGCGGGAGGCGGGCGTGCGGCGCATCCTTTCCGAGGGCGGTGTGGGGACTGTGAATCCCCTGCTCGATCCGCGTGACTTCCTCATCCCCGACGACTATCTTGACCTCTCCGTACGCAAGGATGTCATGCTCGACGGGCGCTACCTGCTCGTGATGCGCGATGCACTCTGCTCGGAACTTCGTACGACACTTGTCGCAGAGACAAAGAAACGCTATACGGGGCGCATCTTCGACCGCGGGATCTATGCCGTCACGGATGGGCGGCATTTCGAGAGCCCTGCTGAGATTGCGATGCTGAAGGGGCACGCGGACATCGTCGGGCAGAGCCTTGCACCCGAGGTCTATCTCGCACGTGAGATCGGCGCGTGCTATGCGGGGCTGTACTTCGTCGTCAACTACGGCGAGGGCATCCGCCCGTGGTCGCACGATACGCTCACGCAGATTTTCTACGACGACGCCCCCATGATCGGCGACATCCTGCTCGCGACGATCCGCAGCGTTCCCGCCGAGGAGAGCGCGTGCGAATGCCGCAGTCTGCGCAAGGAGACCCTGCTCAAGGATGTCTATAACGCTGCGTCGGATAAGGGATAAAACGAAAACGCCGTCCATTATGCACGTGGGCGGCGTTTCTTTATGTATGTTCTCGTATCTCCTGCAGCTGTTGATAGAGCGTCGGAATATCCTTTGTGATGGTTTCCCAGAGCAAGTTTTTATTTATGGATTCGTACTCATGTGCAAAGAGATTCCTCATACCACGCATCTCAGACCAAGGCAATTCTGTGTGGGAACTTCTGAAGTCCTCTGACACGCGCTTGGAAAGTTCTCCGATTTGAAAGAGCGCCATCGAACACGCATTATAAAAACATGATCGTGCTTGAAGATCTCTAAGGAAGAATCAAACCTTCTTACTGTGTCTCGGATTTCCTCGCAATGCCGGAGGATATGATCGATGATTCGTCTGTCTCTATCGTTCATAGAGCAATACCTCATCTCGTTTGAGATTCGACCTGAACGGCTCGGAGTCGGGGAGGTCACTGAGAAGATCGAGCTCCGTGCCAAGGGCATCTTCCAAGTCGGAATAGATACCGCCCAACATGAAGAAACTCGTTATATCTCCTTCGATACGCAGGTCTATGTCGCTGTTTTCGGTGGCATTGCCGCGCGCATACGAACCAAAGAGATAGGCTTTCCGTATGGGGTATTTTCTGCATACAGGGGCAATGCGTTCTCTGATTGTTGGTATTGACAGCATGGCAATCCCCCCGTTGTCTGTAGCTAGTTCAAGAGCGGCTATATGTAATGCTTATAGTAATAAAATAATGCAAACTCCGTGCGTTGTCAAGAAATCTCATGATCACAGAGGGGCAAGAGAAATGACGAATTTCTCTGTATACACGATGAAATCCGTTGACAATGATTCCCTGTGGTGCTACTATGATGGCGCAGGAAATCCTGCGGCAATGTCCTACTGAAAAGAAGTGCAATCCATCATGAATCGGCTGTCTTCCACACAGCTCGTCATGAGTCCATAGCGTCCAAGCGCATACGATGCGTTTGGACTTTTTTGCATTTTTAGGGGGTAATCGTCATGTCAGTCAACAGGGGAAAAGTCGTTATCATCGGGACGAGCAATGTCGGCTCTGCCGTGCTCAACAAGATCGCGGATTTCCAGCTCGCTTCGGAGATTGCGCTCATCGACCTCGATATGGATCGCGCGCGCGGCGAGGCGTTGGACACGAGTCACGCCATGTCCTCACCGTACTGCACGAACATCAAGATTCACCCGGGTACATACGAGGACTGCCGCGACGCGGCGTTCATCGTCATCACGGCGGGACCCTCGATCCTGCCCGGCGAGACGCCTGATCGTCTGAAGCTCGCGAGCACGAACACGAAGATCATGCGCTCCATCTTCTCCGAGATCGTGAAATACACGAAGGAAGCCATGGTCATCATGATTACGAACCCGCTCGATGTCGCGACCTACGTCGTCTCGACCGAGTTCGACTATCCGCGCGAAAAGATCCTCGGCACCGGCACAATGCTTGAGACCTATCGCTTCCGCTACATCCTCACCGAGCACTATACGATGGATCCGAAGAACATCCACGGCTACGTCCTCGGCGAGCACGGCAACGATGCCTTTGTTGCGTGGTCGACCGTCAACTGCGCGGGGCTTGGCATCGACCATCTCGACGAGTATTTCCACTTTGAGAAAAAACTCGATCGCCACGATGTCGAGCAGAGACTCATCCAAACGGCATACGATGTCATCAACCTCAAGGGCTTCACGAATACGGGCATCGCCATGGTCGCCTGTCGCTTCATCAAGGCGATCCTCTACAACGAGCACACGATTCTGCCCTGCGCCGCCGTCATGAACGGCGAATACGGCATGAAGGACGTGGCGCTCTCTATCCCGCGTATGCTCAGTCAGGACGGTATCGTGCGGTCATTCGAGGTACGCCTTGCAGATGAGGAGATGGAAAAACTCTGCCACGCGCAGAAGAGCGTCCGCGCAGCGCTTGACGGTGCGGGCGTGAAGTAAGATCGGCGTAAAACAAGATAAAACAGCACTTGGACATCTTCCGGGTGCTGTTTTATTATAATTAGAATTAAATAAGTATTGCAATTAGGTTGGCTATGTTAAAATAAAATTGCAATCAGGCTTAAGTGGAAAAGAGGATGATTGCGTCGTAACGTACTGATGTTTTATCAAAGGAGGAAATCCAATGTTCTTACATCTTATCGCCGAAAAAAACAAGCATTTGTTTCTGTCTCTGACCAAGTCTCTCTGTCATGTGGACGGGCATTTCACCGATGATGAAAGGGCGATGGTGGAGCAGTATTGTAAGGAACTGGAGATTGCGAGCGACAGCGCGGATGCTGTGAGCGATCCGAAGGAACTCATGCAGCAACTCGCCGCGTCAAGCGATGCGCGCGAGAAGAAGATCATCGTCTTTGAGCTGCTCGGACTTGCTCATGTGGACAAGGATTTCTCGGCGGATGAGCGGCGTTTTGTCGAAGAACTGCGCACGGTATTCGCAATGGATACGGACTACATTCAGCGTGCCGAGGAACTGATCCGCAGCTATCTCGACATACAAGACCGGGTCAATGCACTGATTCTTGGCTGAGATGGGGGAACGAAAGTATGGCATCGGAGGAGGAGAAAAAGCGCAGACAGTCCGCTGCAGCGGCGACAGAGGCGGGGGAATCCGTAAGCGAGAGTCTGCGGGCTCTTGGAGAAACATATCAAAAACCCTCCGCGTATACGGGCAATCGCACGCTCTATGACAGCCCACGTGCCAAGGTGTCGGCAAAGACGGAGGCGTTTCGGGGCGGCGAGGTGCATGACCCCTATACGGGTGAGCGGCTTGTCCTGCGCAAGCAAGAGGCGAAGGGGCAGTATGGGGAGCACTGGCAGGAACATCTGGCGGAGGCGGATCACACCATCCCCATCGAACGCGTGCACGAAACGTACAAGGACGATGCGTGGGTCACGAATGAGAACCTGCGGGATGCGGCAAACAGTGACGAAAATATCCGCGTCACCTCGCGAAAGGTCAACAACGCCAAGCGCAGCCGTACGAATGAAGAACTTGTCGATGATGCGGCATATTTGGAGGACAAAGGCATCCGCATTGACGAGAAGGGGAAGGCTCACGCACGCAGCGACAGCAAAAAGGCACGGGAGCATATCGACGAGAAAATACGCCGCGACAAAGTACAAAATGTTGCGGGTGCGTTTCACCGTGCAGGAACACAGACCGCGATTCAGGCAGGCGGTGTGACCGCCGCACTCTCGACGATGGATAATATGGCGGCGGTCATCCGAGGGGACAAGACACCGACAGAGGCACTTAAGGATATTGCCGCCGATACCGGCGGCGCGGCAGTCTCCGGCTATGTCATTGGCGGCGGTGTATCAGTCGTCGCACACACATTGTCGACATCGTCCTCGCCGTTCGTGCAGAATCTCGTGAAATCGAATGTACCCGGCAAGGTCGTCACTGCCGTCATGGCAACGGGCAAAACGCTCAAGAAATATGCGAGCGGGGAAATCACAACTGAGGAGTGTATTCTGGAACTCGGGGCGAGCGGCGTGAGTACGGTCACGACGGGCTATACGGCAGCGGTCGGACAGGCACTCATTCCGATTCCCTTTGTCGGAGCGGCTGTGGGGGCGATGTTCGGCACGGTAGTTTCTGGTGCGCTCCATAAAAGTTTCAAAGAGTCAATGGAGCGTGCCAATCTTGCACGCGAGGAATACGAACGCGTGCGTGCGGCGGCAGATGCGTCGATGGCACGGATGAACGCGGAGCGGGAGGCTTTCGAGGCGGCGGTCGCGGAGCTGTTTGCATGGCGTTCCTCCGAGGTCGACGCGGGCTTTGCACAGATGGAGCGTGCGTCGCAGAATGCGGATATCGACGGGATGATTGCGGGACTGGATCAGATTGCGAGTGCTTATGGGAAAGATATTGAGTACCATAGTTTTGATGAATTTATGGAAATGATGAGTGATGACTCAAGACCTTTTGAACTATAGGAGGGATACTATGCCAATTCCGTTTTTAATTGGTGCTGGGGCACTTTTGGTTGGTGGTTTGGGGGTTGCCGGTGGTCTTGCCGCAAAGGAGACGATGGACGAGGCAAAAAAACTTGGAGAGAAGGGAGATCGTCTGATTGCCTCGGCGAAAAGCCGCTGTGAGAGGGAACAACAGGCGACAAGTGCAGCAATCGACAAACTGGGGAGCACCAAGGTTCATATTCTGTCCAATAATATGAGTGTATTCCTCGATTCGTTCCGAAAGCTGAAGAATGTGGATTTCAAGCACTCGGTCGGACTGGACGAGCTGCGGGACTTCATGCCGCAGAGCGATCAGCTGCGCAAATTGGAACAGGCGTCGATTACAGCACTTGATCTCAGCAAAGGCTACGGGGGAGGTCTTGCGGGCGGTGGCATCACTGCGCTCGGCGCGTATGGTGCAGTCGGAATGCTCGGAACAGCCTCGACGGGGACTGCAATCGGTACGCTCGGCGGTGCGGCGGCGACGAATGCGACACTCGCGTGGCTCGGGGGCGGAAGCCTTGCAACAGGTGGGCTTGGCATCGCGGGTGGAACAGCGGTGCTCGGTGGTATTGTTGCCGCGCCTGCGCTTCTCGTGGGCGCGTACTTTCTGAACAACAAAGCGGATGAGGCAATGAGCAAGGCAAAGACGCACTATGCAAAGGCAGAAGAGTTCGATGCAAAGTGCAGCAAATCGTGCAGTCTGCTTGCGGCGATTCGTGAGCGGGGGGAACAGATTACGAATCTGCTCTTTCGCATGGACGGCGATTTTTCCTTTGGGATCCGTGATATGAAGGGGATTATAGCTCGCCGAGGGACGGACTGGAGATCGTTTGCGCGTGAGGAACAGGAGCATATTGCAGCAGTGGCAATGACGGCAAAGACACTCAAGCTCATCATGGATACGCCACTCTGTCGTGAGGACGGGACGCTTGACCCGAACTCTGCTCGTGTGTTCAGTCTGCCGGGCGTGCGGGGGTGAGCTTTTCCTGTGACCGCTGCGGGCTGTGCTGTCAGTCCGTCGGCACGAGTGAAGCGTATCGTGATCTGGATCGCGGCGATGGTGTGTGCAGACACTATGATGACGAATCGCATTTGTGGCGTATTTACATGGAACGTCCTCTGCGTTGCAATGTCGGCGCATACTATGAAGCGTTTCTGAGGGACAGTATGCCGCGCGATGTTTATGACCACATGAACACTGAGGCGTGCCGGCAGCTGAAACGAAAACACAACGATGTAGATCTGTGAGAGTACGAGAAACCCCGCCCACATACGAAAATGTGAGCGGGGGTTACATTTTGAACAGATCGCTGTGTGTTCCTGTGCGTGTCAAGTAGAGCAGCAGTGTGTCATCGGAAATTTCATAGATAAGCAACCAGTCCGGCGTGATGTGACATTCCCGACAGCCGGCGTAATCTCCCGTGAGCGCATGGTCACAATGTTTTTGTGCGAGATGTTCGCCATTTGCCAGCTTCTTGATGACAGCGGTCAACAGTTCTGTGTTATAGCCACGCCTTGCGATACGTTTCAAGTCCTTCTGAAAGCGAGAAGTTGGTCGAACTGTATATTTCATGCGAGCAGATCTTTCATCATCGCATCAACGTCGGTGTAGCGTTTGCCGAGACTCGGATCGGCCTTCATCCGTCGCACCTCGTCGAGTGCTTCGCGTGTCTCTGCGTTCGGAGCCTCGCCGCCGATTTCAAAGGGGATGCGATACTCCCGCACCGTCTTTCGCGCGAAAATATTGAACGCCGTTGTCATGCTCATACCCATATCCGCGCAAAATGCGCTGAACTGCTCCTTCAAATCGGTATCCATGCGTATGCTGACATTTGTCTGCG
Source organism: uncultured Selenomonas sp. (assembly GCA_963552975.1). Classification (GTDB taxonomy): domain Bacteria; phylum Bacillota; class Negativicutes; order Selenomonadales; family Selenomonadaceae; genus Centipeda. The sequence continues at coordinate 3,525 of CAUVMF010000029.1, read as the reverse complement.
ACATTCGAATCAACTCCTCTCGTATAGAATAGTGTAAAATCTGTGCACTGTCAAGAAAACTCAGGATAGATGCTTGGGCTTACCGATACGAAAACCCGCTCACATACGAAAATGTGAGCGGGTTTTGTCATGGTCGGAAAAGCACCTTACTGCGCCGCCGCCTCGTATCCGACCATCAGCGCCTGCATATTCGCCTCGACGGTATGCGGCGGGACGCGGTTTGCAACGGCGTTTTTGACCGCATCGAGGGGGACAATCCCCGAGATACGCGTGATTGCGCCGAGTGCGACGATGTTCGCAAAGAGAGCCTTGCCGATCTTCTCAATGGCAAGCGTCGTGATGGGGACGGCGACGACGTGCGCCGCCTGCGGGACGCTCGGGACAAGTTCGCTGTCAACGATCAGAATGCCCGTTGCGGGATCGAGGTCGCCCGCGTATTTGTCTGCTGCCGCCTGTGTCATGGCGAGTACAATGTCGGGGTGCTCGACGTGCGGATGATAGATTGCACTGTCACTGATGATGACCTCAGCGCGCGACGCACCGCCGCGTGCCTCGGGGCCGTAGGACTGCGACTGTGCGACGTTCATCCCGCACGCAGTCGCCGCCTCGGCAAAGATGATGGCGGCGGTGATAACGCCCTGTCCGCCAGAGCCTGAGAGACGTAGTTCCTTCTGCATATCAGAGCCCTCCCGCACGCCGCTGAATCTCGGCGTTCGCCATGCCGTACTCCTCGCCCTCGCACGCATAGAGCAGCCCGATCGGGAATTTCTCCGGCGTGCGCTTCTCGGGCGGGAGCTTGTCCCATGCCGCCTTCATGACGGCGGAGTCCTTCATCCATGTGAGCATCGCGGCGGGTGATCCCATCTTGTTCTTGCGTCCGTAGGCGGTCGGACACTGCACCATCGCCTCGATGAGGGCAAAGCCGTGATTTTTGAGTCCGCCCGCGATCATCTGTGTGAGATGTTTGACGTGGAACGCTGTCGAGCGTGCGACGTAGGTCGCGCCTGCGGCTTCGGCAATGCGGCACGCGTCGAGCGGTCGGTCGATCGTCCCGTAGGGCGCTGTTGTCGTCATCTTGCCCGGCGGCGTCGTCGGCGAGGACTGCCCGCCCGTCATGCCGTAGATGTTGTTGTTGAAGAGGACGACCGTCAGATCGACGTTGCGCCGACAGCCGTGCAGGAAGTGGTTGCCGCCGATGGCGGTACAGTCGCCGTCTCCTGTGATGACAATGACGTTCAGCTCGGGGCGTGCGAGTTTGATTCCCGTTGCAAACGGAATGGCGCGTCCATGCGCCGTATGTACGGTGTCAAAGTCCATATAGCCCGAGCCGCGTGAGGAGCAGCCAATGCCCGAGACGATGACGGTATTGTCCTGCGTGAATCCCTCTGCATCCTCGATTGCCTGTGCAATACATTTCAATGCCGTGCCGTTGCCGCAGCCGGGACACCAGAGATGGGGCAGGCGGTTCTGACGAAAATACTGCTCAAAGCTGCGGGTTGTCGCCGCGCGTGCATTCATGTCCGTGCTCATGCCCGCACCTCCTCGCTCATCTGACGAATCGCCGCTGTGATTTCCTGCGGCGTGAAGTCCAGCATATTGTACTTGAGACACGGGCGGACAGGCGTACCGTGCGCCGCACGCGTGACCTCCCCCACGAGCTGTCCATAGTTCAGCTCCGCGACGAGAATGCCCTTGACACGAGCCGCGAGACGTCCGACGGCGGCATCCGCGAACGGCCAGATGGTCTTGAGACGCAGGAAACCGACCTTGATCCCGTCCGCACGCGCCGCGCGTACCGCCTCGTATGCTGTACGCGACGTACCGCCGTAGCTGACGACAGCGTATTCCGCGTCCTCCATGAAGGATTCCTCCGTGTGGATGATCTCCTCGCCCACACGATTGATTTTCTCGTGGAGTCGGTGGATCAGCTGCTCCGTGACGGTAGGGCTGCCCGAGGGAAAGCCCGTCTCATCGTGGAGCAGACCCGTCACATGGATGCGGTAGCCGTCGCCGAAGCGCGCCACATCGGGCACGAGATCCTCGCCCACGGCAAAGGGCTGATAGCCGCCCTCGCGTGTCTTTTTCGGCAGACGACGCGGGTAGATGTCCAGTTCGTTTGCCGTCGGGAGCGTGACATTTTCGCGCAGATGCCCTACGATCTCGTCCATCAGCAGAACGACGGGCGTGCGAAACCGCTCCGCATAGTTCACGGACATCACCGCCAGATCGAACGCCTCGCGTACGCTCCACGGCGCGAGCGCGATGATCGGATGGTCGCCATGCGTGCCCCAGCGCACCTGCATGACATCGCCCTGCGATGGCGCGGTCGGCTGTCCCGTCGAGGGGCCGACGCGCTGCACATTCACCACGACACAGGGAATCTCTGCGCAGGCGGCATAGCCGATCAGCTCCTGTTTCAGCGAGAAGCCGGGGCCGCTCGTTGCGTCCATCACCTTTGCACCCGCGAGTGACGCGCCGAGGATAGCGCCCATCGCCCCGATTTCGTCCTCCATCTGGAGGAACGTGCCGCCGATCTTCGGCAGCATCTTCGCCATTTGCTCGGCGATCTCCGTCGACGGCGTGATCGGATAGCCCGCGAAGAATGTCACACCTGCGGCAATCGCACCCTCGGCGACCGCCTCGTTGCCCTGCATGAGCCGCGCTCTCGTCTCAGCCATATCACGCCCTCCTCTCCACGAAAATCGCAAAATCGGGGCAGCGCATCTCGCACTGCCCGCACGCGATACAATCATCAGGACGGACAGGCGTGATCTTGCCGAGGAGGCTCACCTCGAGCACTTTCTTCGGACAGAACGCCGCGCAAATGCCGCAGCCCTTGCACCGCTTTTCCTTGATATACAGCTCACCCTTCATGGCGTTCAACTCCCGCCGGGATGCGGAACACATCCCATCATACACAGAATACGGAGACGGTTCTCTTTTTCTTTAGGAATCGCTGATACAATGAAGATCGTGATTCCTTTATTGAGTAACCGTGATAAAGATGAAAAACATTATAACGGAAGCCATAAAAAAATTCAACGCCGGTGCGGCATGTATGGCATTATACAGTATACAGAAATACGAAGGAGCGGGATTGACAAACACGTGTCCAAGTGATAATGTGCCCTCGTAATCAAATCTGTAGGAGGGGATTTCTTGAATTTATCAGTGCTTCCCTAATGCTGGGCAAGCTCGCGCTCGGTCTTTTGTGTCTTATCCTCCAGATCAACCTGCTCGGCAAGGGCAACCTCGCGCCGAACTCCGCGACCGATCAGGTGCAGAACTACGTCCTCGGCGGCATCATCGGCGGCGTGATCTACAACAACGCCATCTCCATTCTGGACTTCCTGCTCGTACTGATTGCCTGGACGCTGCTCGTGTTGGTTCTGAAATATCTCAAGATGAACAGTGGTGCGATCAAGGACTTCGTGGACGGCAGTCCCGCCGTCCTGATCGAGCGCGGCAAAATCCTCATGGATGAGTGTATGCGGCACGGAATGCTCGCGCATGACATCACGCTGA
>CAUVMF010000028.1:0-15258 GCA_963552975.1 uncultured Selenomonas sp. | reverse complement strand
TCGGCTTCCTGAATCGCCTCAAGAAGTTCGGCTGTATACTTTTCCTCCTTCACGGTGAACGGCAGTCCACGATGGATGAGGCACTGGCGCAGGAATACGTTGACGGCGGTGGAGAGATCGAGCCCGAGATTCTGGAAGAGTGCCATCGACTGCGCCTTGACATCGGCATCAATGCGGATCTGTGCAGATACGGTTGCCATAGGATCACCTCCCTTTTTCATTTGATACGCTTATTATATCGTTTTTGCAGTACAACGTAAAGGAAGCACTGATAAATTCAGCCCTGTCATCTTGGCGCATCTTTTTCGCCCGCACCGTGCCCGCGATCCTCCACAGCCCCTCTGCAGCGTTGGGTTTGCCTCCTAGTTCGGACGAAAAATCTACGCCAATCTGCAGGTCTATTTTATCAGGGATTCCTTAGTTACCCACGCATTCTGATGAAGAGTCGACAATTTTGAGGTAGAAACACTCGGGGCTGTTGCACGAAGATAAATTTACCTTCGTGCAACAGCCCCGAGTGATGCTATGGTACATGAATTTCATAACGTCTTCAATAACTGATGATAGAGTATTCCTTCCTCTGACTGACGTTTTCCGAAGTGACGAAAGCCAATATCATCACGTTCATAAAATTGCAGGAGTTTCTCCTCATCCTCGCATTCGAGATACACAATGCCGCCGCCAATCGTGCGTTGAATATGCCGCAGGATATTCAGACAGGCGGTCATCAGCTCCGCCCCTGTAATCCCACGCTCTGTAAAATCCCGCCCGAACTGTGCAATCAGAAAGGCAGACAGGACAAAGCCACCGCTGACACGATCCAACACTGCATAACGCGCAATCTTTTTCTGCAAACGCGCGGAGAGGACGGTGCTGTCGATCTGAAGTGCTTTATGGGTCAATGTAAAAAACGCGGATACTCGCCCCGCCTCGTTAATAAGCAGATATGTGACAGCAAGTTTACGCCGCGCAAAATCTATCGCCTGCATGCGCAGGAAGCCTTCGACTTCCGGATTCTTCGGACACGAAAAAGCGGCTAGAATCTTCTCTGCCGCTGCTCCGCCCATTGCATCGACCAGATCATAGAGGTTGACGACATGAAGGCTCATGCGATTTTCTTCTTCATAATACGCCTGATTTCGTTCTTGTCCGTGAGAAGAGAAATTTCATGCACATCCGTCATGTCGTGTCTTTCGTCAGGAGACTTTTCTGACTGCTCCAACGCCTCGATCAGCCGTTCCGCTTCTTCCCGCGTCTTGATCGAAACATTGGTTAAAATACTCGATGTCGCCATGTGATCCCCTCCTTCATTTCCTTCAGTATAGCAATATTTGCACCAAAAGAAAAGCCTAGGGAATCACTGATAAATTCAGCCGCGTCATCTTGGCGCATCTTTTTCGCCCGCACCGTGCCCGCGATCCTCCACAGAGCCTCTGCAGCGTTGGGTTTGCCTCCTTGTTCGGACGAAAAATCTACGCCAATCTGAGTGTCTATTTCATCCGTGATTCCTTCATCAGCGCTTCCTAAAAAACAACGCAAAAAAGAACGATTTTTCTTAACGAATCCTAATTTGATCTATAGAAAAAAAGGCGTATACTAACAATATTATCGCTCCCGTTACGACTAATGCCGGCAAGCATAACCAAGAGAGGAGCGAATCACGTTTTTACTGTCCACCGGACAGAGGTCGCAGAGGGAGCTGAAGCAACATGAAGGAATCATTAGAAGAGCATCGAAAACTCGGTCGCAGCATCGGGTTTCAAATCAACGCCATGACGACGCTCGGTGTCGTCCTGATGGTGGCAATCGTCATGAGCGTCGTCGCCTATATGTCCTTTGAGGCGCTCATTGAGCGCGGAAAGAGCGACAAATTCAACGCTACGGGAAAGATCGGCGCAGCCATCGAGGATCAGTACAACACCACAAAGCTGGGCGCGACATGGATGCAGATGCTGATTCTTCAGGAGCTGGAGAATCCGGTGGAGCAGCGCAACCGCGCCTTTGTTCTGGATTTTATCAATGCGGCACTTGAGACCGGTCCGAATCTGAACGGGGTCGGCGTGATCTTTGAGCCGAACGCCTTTGACGGCAAAGATGCCGCAATGGCAGGGACGGAGTTCGGGGATTCTGCGGGGCGTCTCAGTATGTATGTCTCACGTTCATCCGGGCTGAGTACACTGACAAACGTCGAGGAGCAGGAATGGTACAAGACGCCAAAGCAGACGCAGAAGGCCCATCTGTCCGAGCCTCATTTCTATAATGACAACGGGAAGAAGGTTCTCCTCATCACGCTGAGTTTCCCCATCATGCAGAACGGCAAATTCCTCGGTACGATTGTCATGAGCATCAATGTCAACAATCTGCAGGATGCCCTTGCACAGATCAGTTCGAAAGAAGAGTTCTACGCCCTGTTCACTGAGAATGGTACGATCGTCGCGAACGGTCTCAATCCGGATCGCATCATGGAGAACTACTATACAGGTGCAGGAACCACGCCGGAGGAAATTGCGCGTATCTTCGATGACAGCGAATACTCCGAAATAAAGAAATCCAAAACCACGGGCGAGCAATCGGTCTTCGTCTTCTCCCCGCTCCATCTCGACGGTGTCGATGCACAGTGGGCTCTCCTGTCGGCGACAGAGTATGATGTCTTCGTCGGCAAGGCAAAGCACATGATCCTCGTCTGTGTCGGCATCTCGATCCTGTGTACGATCCTGCTCACTGCGCTGCTCACGCTCTTCATTCACAAGCGGATTGCAGACCCGATCGGCGCACTCTCCGGAATGATCGCGAACTTCGCTCGTCTCGATATGCGTGCAGAGAACAATACACGCATCCATGAGTTCCTCGAGCGCACGGATGAAATCGGTATCATCGCCCACGAGCTGCGCCGCATGGCGAACGCCATGCGCGAGATGATCGGCAAGATCAACGGTGCCTCACAGTCCGTCGCGGCAACGAGTGAGGAACTGACTGCGACCGCACAGTCTACGGCAGACTCGGCAAACAATGTCGCCTCTGCGATCCACAACATCGCAGAGGGCGCAACCAGTCAGGCACAGGAGACACAGGACGCCGCCCAGCATCTGGAGGAGATCGAACGGCTCGCCGAGGTCAACGAGAAGGTACTGACCGACCTCAACGAGGCGGCGGGCAACATCAAATACCGCAAGAACGAGGGCTCCAAGATCCTCGCCGAGCTGATCGAGAAGTCCACTGCCACATCAACGGCAACGGAGCAGGTTGCACGCGTTGTCGATGAAACAAACCAGAGTGCGGAACGGATCGAGGAAGCAAGTGCCATGATCCAGTCCATCTCGGCACAGACGAATCTGCTCGCACTGAACGCCGCGATCGAGGCGGCACGCGCAGGCGAGGCGGGCAAGGGGTTTGCCGTTGTCGCCGAGGAGATCCGCAAGCTCGCCGAGCAGTCCAAGGGATTCACCGATGAGATCGGCGAGATCATCAACGAGCTCAAGACCAAAGCACAGCAGGCGGTCGATACCATGGACGTGTCCAAGCATCTCGTGGCAGACAGCAAGGTAAACCTCGACAAGACAAAGCATCAGTTTGACCGCATCGCAGAGGCGGTTGATGTGACCGACTCTGTCGTACAGAGGCTCAACCAGACCGCTGTGGAGATCGCCGAAAAGAACCACGCCATCTCTCAGGTCGTACAGAACCTCTCTGCGATTGCAGAGGAAAACGCCGCCACCAGTGAGGAGGGCAGCGCCGGCGTCGAGACGCAGACGCACGCCCTGCGCGACATTGCAGAGGCAAGTGAGGGTCTCGCGGAGATCGCCACCGAGCTTCAAGGTGAGGTCGGCAAGTTCCGCGTCTAAGGAATTGCTGATACATAGTCTCTCAGATTGGCGTAGAGCCAACAAATTTTCCCACATACACAAAGAACCCGTCGACAATCATGCCGACGGGTTCTTTGTGTATGTCACAATGATTTCTCAAAGCATCGCCTTATACCTGCTCCACTCCGACTGCGGGATCGCAAGCACATCCATCGCCTTCTCCGCCGTAACCGACAGCTTTTCCATCATTGCTCGGATAGAAGAAAGATACGCATTTTCTGCGCCGCGCTCCATCGCCTCTTTGCTGATCTCCTGAACAAACTGTTCCCACTTCGAGCTCATATAAATCTCTCCTTTCTCCGTATTCTTAAACGCCCCCGCCCGCTCTGCAAGAACAGAATAATACATCTCATCGGGGCGGACGCATTGAAAATCGTGCATCAGATTGCCAAGAGGGGTATCATCCACAATCGAGGCGTTCACATAGATAATGTGCGAACCGTCGCCAAAGGGCTCGCCATCTCCTTCAATCGTTCGGCGTATCACATAGAGCGGTTTCCCCTTCCCAAGTACATCCGTCTCCGTGATAAAGATCACATACGATTCCGGCAGCTTCTTATAATCCGTTCCCTCAGGCAGGGCATTCGCGTCCATCATACTGCTGTGATATCGCGCCCTACGGGGGGCAGCCCCCTCCTTCTCTCGCTGAATCTCAATGTTGAACTCCTGCCCGTCTGCAAAGGCGTGAACATCAAGTCGCACGTCATGACCATGCAGATTCTTCATCGTATCCTGCGTCACAACGCGTGTCGCATGGAGATTTGGACGATCCAGAATAATCTGCAAGACCAGATCGACGCAGGGCAAACTATCCTGAAACACAGCTGTCATAAAGATGTCGTCCATCAGCGTAAAGCTCTGTATGATCTCTCTGTACCGCGCGCGCCGCGATTCCTCTCGATCAAGTACCATCGAACCCCCTCCTAGCTTCATTTTATCGTATTCCACACAGAATCGCAACCGACAAACGCTCTGTGCATACAGAATTCAAAAATACGCCGTCAAGCTCATCCCCATGACGCGCTGGCGTGCGCCGTCATACGTACGCCCCATAAAGAGCGGCGCGCCGGAGCGGGCGGGGCGCAGGTCGTATCCCTCAACGGCGAGGACGATGCCGCGCGTGAGGACGATGTCGGCACGTGCGCCCCACCCACGGAAGCCCGCACGCCCGAAGAAGCTCGGGTCGCCGTCCATCGTGTGATGGATGTAGGTTGCACGCGGCTGATGGTAGTACGCAATCCACGCGCCGTAGTCACCCGCCCGCTCCACGTTGGGCGAGGGGCGCAGGCGCAGTGTCGCCACATACCCGTGTCCCTCGTCGTCATAGCGGTCGAGATCGGTGCGCGCGTGCCCGTGCAGGTACTCGACTGTGAGGCTGCGATGCCGGTCGAAGCGATAGCCCGCGAAGAGTTCGAGGACGCGCTGGCGGTCGATGCCGTTATGCAGGGCGAGCGGATCTCGCAGGGCCCGCTCCTGCGTGACGGCGGGCAGCTCCGTGGTGAGGTCGTAGTAGAATGCGCCGCCCATCCAGTGCGCCCAGTTCCGCTCATAGCCGAGGATGATGCCGCGCCGCCGCTGATCGCCTGTCCGCGCAACGGTGCGCCCGTAAAAGATGGAGGTCATGCCGACGTTCTTGTCGCCATGCCGCCAGCGCACGCCGTCGAGGCGCTTGTCGAAGACGTTGCCATCGATCGGGGTGAAGACGAATCTGCCGGCACGGATTTTTACACCGTGCTCGTTTTCGTGTTCGACGTAGAGGCGCGAGAGGTAGAGATGCCGATCACTGCGATGTGCGCCCGCGATCGTGTCCTTGTCATAGCGCGTATCCTCGAGCATGCCGCCCACGCTCCACCCGCCACCCATATGCACGGTCGGCGCAATGCGCAGGCGGCGCGTGGAGAGGTATACGTCCTGCCGCCGCCCGACGGACGGCAGCTCCATGCGCGCCTTGCCGTAGAGCCAGCGGCAGTCGCCCCAGACGTCGATCTGCGGCGGCTTTTTTGTTTGCGGCATGTCCGCAGCGGGCGCAGCCGCCGCAATAGGCTCTCCCTCTGCGGCGGGCAGCTGCGGTATCTCCGCCCCCTCGGCGCACGAGAATGACGCGCACAGGAGCGCGAGCGGCACAAGGCGATGAATCTGTCGCATAATGTCCTCCGTTCAGATGATGGGCGCAGGGCAGTGATTCAAGGAATCGCTGATAAAACAGACCTGCAGATTGGTACAGATTTTTTGTCCTGTCAAGGAGACAAACCCAACGCTGCAAAGGCTATGTGGAGGATTCTAGGGCACAGGCAGGGCGAAAATAGATGTGCCAAGATGGCGGTGCTGAATTTATCAGTGCTTCCTCAAACTTCGCTTCATTCTAACATGGAATATAGGCGTTCACAAGAAATCATGAATAAATTGTTTCAACTTTTTAGATAATAGGACTTTTTGCGCAAGGAAATTGATACAACAAAAACGAAATAAGATAGGATATGTGTGCATATGTGCATAGGAGGTGTGACAATGCGCCGACTGCGTCCGTTTGTACTGCTTGTCCTCGCACTCGTCGCCCTCCTGCCCATGGTACCCGCACAGGCGTTGACACTCGCGTATGACCGCAACTACGGCACAGCATATATGAACATCCTGCGCAATGCCTGCGAGGAACCGATGGAGACGCAGGGATATACACGCCGTCGGCTCGAGCTCTTTCAGGATCGACGCGTGGATGCAATCGAGATCTACGATTTCGAGGCAGAGCGCTATCAGCGCGGAACGTCGGAAGGGCTCTACTGGTATCCGCATTTCACAGCGACCATTGTATTCGCCGTACACGAGAATGCCCCCATGCCGATCGAGGACTGGGGGGATCTCAGGCAGGGTGTCACCATCGTTCTGCCCGACAACTCGCCCGAGCGCGAGATTTTCTTCCTGATGCTCGCACAGCGGATGTATCCCGATACCGAGGCGGCATTCGACAGGCTCTCCCGCATGAAGTCAATGGGACGGCTGCGCTTTTATCCCGTACATCGGGGTGTTCGGAGCATCTTTGCCGGCGGAGATTCACGCGATGTCTACATACTCTTTGCCCACGAGGCGGATCGCCTCATCCGTCGCGGCGCACGCCTGCGCATCGTCGAGCCACAGGGCGGGACGCTCTCCTTTACAAAGGGGCTGCTCTCGCGCCGTCCCCTCACCTTCTCTCCGGAGCTCGCCGCAGAACTGTCCGCAGCAGGCTATCCGCCTGTCGCAGAACCATCCTCGGCTGCGCACGTGATTCCGCCCGATTTCCTACTCTCTCTGCGCACGGTGAACACGCACTACCATACACAGCTGAATGATCGCCCTCTCCTTGCCCCCTCGGAGGCGCACGAGCGTTTTACAATCCTCGTCTGCACGCTCATCATCACGGTCTGCTGGGGGGCGGCGATCCTGTACCGCGTCCTGCACCGCGGCACGCGGCGCGCCGTCCTGCTCCTGATCGTGATGCTCGTCCTCTGGGAGCTGGACCGCACGGCAAAGATTCTCATGCCCACGCACATGGACACGCTGGAGCGCATGCTCTGGTACCTCTACTACGTGTTCCGCGGAGGACTCTCGGTCGCGCTGCTCTGGATTGCATGGGCGTCGGACGAGGATGTGCTGAAGCGCACGATGCCGCCGTGGCTGAAGGCGGTCTTTGGCGTCAATCTCTTCCTCGCCGTGCTCATTCTCTGCAACGATCTCCACCATCAATTCTTCTACTTCACATGGAGCACGGAGACGATGGAGTGGTCGGATCATCTGGCGTGGGGGGCGTACGCCTACTGGACGCTCTGGTTCATCGAGCTCTGCGCGGCTCTCCTCCTCCTCCTCGAAAAGGCAAAGCGCCAAGAGGTGCTGCGCCCCGCGATGGTGCTCCCGTTTGCGCTGTTTTTCGCCTTCATCGTGTACTCGATCGCCTATCAGTTGATCGTGTGGGTACGCTGGGCGGAGCTGACAACGGTGACGGCACTGTTCTTTCTGCTGCTCATCGAGCTCTGTTTGCGCACGGGGCTGATGCCGTCGAACCGTCTGCATCAAAAGTTCTTCACGCACTCACGGCTCGCGATGCAGCTCGTAGATACGGCAGGGACCCCCGTCTTTACCGCGGCAGCACAGACGCACGCACCGACGAAGGATTTTCGCACGTCACGCATGGCGATTCACGGCGGTGCGCTTCTCTGGCAGGAGGATCTGTCTCTCCTGCACGAGCGGCAGCGGCAGCTCGCGCTCACACGCGATGCCCTGCGACGTTCTCATGATCTCCTGCGTGCGGAGCACAATATCCGCAAGCAGCTCCTCGGACTCACGCTCCGCAAACAGCTCTCGGAGGAGCTCGAGGCAATCCTCGCAGCGAAGCGTCCGTTCCTGCGCAGCTATCGTGAGCAGCTAATGACAGCGGAGGACGAGGCGGAGGTCACGCTGCTGATCCGTCGGCTCAACCTCCTCTCCTCCTATCTGAAGAAGCGCTGTGTCCTCTTCCTCAAGGGGCAGGAGGACGACACGATCCGCACGGACGAGCTGTCGATGGCGGTCTCGGAGACCTGCACCTACCTACGCCCGCTGGGGCTGCGCGTCGGCGTGGAGTGGAGTCTGCCGCATCATCTCTACGCAGGCACGGCACTCGCACTTTTTGACTTCTTCGCAGAGTTCCTTGCGCGTGCGGCACGTGCGGGCACAGCGGAGGTGTTCTGCCGATTTGCGGATAGCAGCATCACCTTTCTGCTGGAAAGCGCAGACTGGATCGCCCCGTGGGCGACGCACTGGGAGGAGCAGCATGGCTTGTCGGTCACGCTTCGTGATCGTGGCTACGCGCTCTCGCTGACGGTGCGTCCCGCCCCTGCAGAGGAGGTCGGTGCGGTATGGAACGGCTGACGGCATACAACTACGCCGAGATCCTCGGCATCGTCCTCCTCGCGGTGCTCGTCCTCATCGCCGAGGCTGCTGCGTTCTGCCGAGGCTTTGCCCGCTTTGACCGCCACCGCATCCGCCGCGGTCTGCCGGAGCTGGCGGCACTCTCGATCACACTCTGCATCACGCTGCTGATCGGCGGCAGCTGGAAGCTCTTCCTCATGGGGCTGCCACCCGACGGATGGATCACCTTTCAGCGCTGGGACGCAGGGCTCTTCGCCATTGCGGCGGGGGTCTACTCGGCCTCGCGCCGCCCATGGCGCGGGGGGCTCCTCTCGGCGGCGGGCGTCTTCTCCCTGCCGATCTTCGATCCCCTCCTGCCCTACAGTGCGCTCCTCGTCCTTGCTCTGCTCACGGCACGCCTCCTCCTGCTCGTCCACTATGCGCGTGCATGGCGCACGCGCGAGGTAACGGTCTCCTCCATCCGCGCAGGGCTTGACCTCCTGCCGGACGGGCTGCTCTTTGCCCGTGCGGATCACAGTGTCGTGCTCATCAACATCACCATGCTGGATTTCATGGAGCGGCTCTGCGGACGCCAGTATCGGAATGCAGCGGTGTTCTGGCAGGATCTGTTGGCGTTTGATGCGCCCGCCGTGGCAGAAAAGGAGCTGCGTAGGGATGCCGCCCTGTTCCGCTTTGCTGCGGGCGATGTGTGGCTCGTGCAGCGCGTACAGCTGACGGGCGATCTCACGGGCTGGCAGATCACCGCCTCCTGCGTGACGGAGCTGGATGCCATATCGCGCGAGCTCGAGGCAACGAATGCCGCTCTGTCCGGCATGATCTCGGCACAGAAGGAGCTGCTCGCGAATCTTGAGAAAGCGGAGCGGCACCGCACGCTGCAGGAGGTCACCTCGCGCGTGCACGATGTGCTCGGGCAGCGCATCTCCATGCTGCAGCAGCTCCTCGCGAGCACCGCGCCAAAGGACGCACTCGACACGATTGTGCGCATCGATAGCCTGCTCGAATCCGTCCCGCTCTCGCGGGAGCCCCATCCCGCAACACTGCTCGCCGATATGGCGGACACCTATCGACGGCTCGGCATCACACTCACACTCAGGGGAGAGCTGCCGCGCAATCTGCGCCGTGCACGCGCCTTTGCCGCCATCATCCGCGAGGCACTCAGCAACGCCGTCTGTCACGGGCGTGCAAACGCGATCCATATCACAATCTCGGAGCGCCGGCTGCGCATCCGCGACAACGGCATCGGCTGCCCTCACCTGCGCCCCGGCGGCGGACTCTCCGGCATGATGCGCCGCGTGAACGAGCTCGGCGGGCGCCTCCGCATTACGCCGTCACCACATTTTGAACTGGATGCACAGATAGGAGAGAACCAAGGATGATTAAAATTCTTCTCGTGGACGATCAGAAGATCCTGCTCGAGGGACTTGTAAAGATTCTTGCGCCCCTGAAGGACATCAAGGTCATCGGCACCTGCACGCTCTCGGAGGTCGCAGAGGAGGCGTGCCGTCGCCTCGCTCCCGACCTCGTCCTCATGGACATCTGTATGGAGGGGCGCACGAGCGGCATTCAGATCTGCGAGCGGCTGAAGGCGCGCTTTCCGCATCTGCGCGTCGTCCTCATGACGGGAATGCAGGAAGTCGCCTTCCTGGAATGGGCAAAAAATGCAGGGGCGGACAGCTTCATCTACAAGGAATCCTCGAGCGAGGCATTCGCCGACTGCATCCGCGCGACCATGCGCGGCGAGCACATCTACCCCGACGTTCACGGCACGTACACATTCGGCGGCACGGAGACCCCGCTGACGAAGCGAGAATTCGCCATCCTGCAGCACATCTGCCACAACATGACATACGAGGAAATCGCCGACACGCTCGGAATCACGAAGCGTACGGTTCATTTCCACATCGGCAATATGCTCAGCAAGACGGGCTACAAGAGCATCGTCGGCCTTGCTGTGGAGGCGACCGAGCGCGGGTATGCGGGTATGTCTTTCGAGCGCCCCGCCACTCCCGACGAAAACAATATTTTTTCGTAAAAATGGCATACCTGTCATTTATGACAGTATGCTTTTTTTGTGTATTGTGTTACAATACAAGAGAACTTTCAGAACACTCACGTTTATTCATTTAGAGGAGGAAATACCATGGGACTCATCCAAGCAGCCGTCGGCTCTGTCGGCGGCGTCCTCGCCGACCAGTGGAAAGAATACTTCTACTGCGACAGCCTTGACAAGGATTCGCTCGTCGCCAAGGGACAGAAGCGCGTCAGCGGCCGCAGCTCCAACACGAGCGCAACGGACAACATCATCACGAACGGCTCCGTCATCGCAGTCAACGAGGGGCAGTGCATGATTATCGTCGAGCAGGGCAAGGTCGTCGAGATCTGCGCGGAACCGGGCGCGTTCACCTACGACAGCTCGACCGAGCCGACGGTCTTCGGCGGCGATCTCGCAAATGATCTCAAATCCGTGCTGAAGAACATCGGCAAGCGTTTCACGTTCGGCGGCGACGCGCCGAAGGATCAGCGCATTTACTTCTTCAACACGAAGGAGATCATGGGCAACAAGTACGGGACGGCGCAGTCGATCCAGTTCGAGACCATGATCGGCCAGTATATGCTGAACGTCAACATCCGCTGCTTCGGCGAGTACAGCTATCGCATTGTGAACCCGATCCTCTTCTATACGAATGTCTGCGGCAATGTCGAGGGCGTGTACGAGCGCAGCGAGATCGACTCGCAGCTCAAGAGCGAGCTGCTCACCGCCCTGCAGCCGACGTTCGGGCGCATCGCGGCAAAGGGCATCCGCTACACGCAGCTCATCAACTACACGAAGGACATCCGCAACGAGCTGTCCGAGGAGCTGTCCGACGAGTGGGGCAAGCGGCGCGGCATTGAGATTGTCTCCTTCGGTGTGTCGAGCGTCAAGGCGGACGAAGAGGACGAGAAGCGCATCAAGGAGATCCAGGACAGCGCGATCATGAGCGATCCGAACCTGCGTGCCGGTCGTCTCGCGAGCGCGACGGCAGACGCCATGCGCACCGCCGCCGGCAACGAGGCGGGCATGGGCGGCGCGTTCGGCTTCATGGGCATGGGCATGGCCGGGAGCGCCGGCATGGGGGCCATGGGCGCATTCGGCCCGCAGGGCGGTCCGGCACCGCAGGGCAATCCGCTCGCACCGCCGCCGCAGGCAGCGCCCGCAGCGGCGGCAGGATGGGCGTGCGGCTGCGGGCACACGGGCAACACGGGCAAGTTCTGTGCCGGCTGCGGCAAACCGAAACCTGCCCCTGCGGCCGGATGGAGCTGCCCCTGCGGGCACACGGGCAACACGGGCAAGTTCTGCGCCGAGTGCGGCAAGCCCCAGCCCGCAGCGGACGGCTGGACGTGCTCCTGTGGCACGACGAATCAGGGCAAGTTCTGCGCGAACTGCGGCAAGCCACGACCTGCGGGCGCACCGCTCTACGCCTGCGACAAGTGCGGCTGGAACCCCCCCGATCCCGCGCATCCGCCGAAGTTCTGCCCCGAGTGCGGCGACATCTTCGACGAGAACGATCAGAAGTAAGCGTTTCCTGTCTTGTTGTGGACAGGTAAAACCATCGTGTGCGTAACTAAGTGTTTGCGAGGAGTACGCACCTATGGAAAAGAAGCCATATCACTAGAGAGGTGAACAATATGCCCGACACAAGCGTCAGCTACAAATGCCCCAACTGCGGCGCCCCCCTCTCCTTCCTGCCCGGCCACGATCATGTGACCTGCGAGTACTGCTCAGCGGAGCTCGACATCGCCGCCGTCGAGGCTCTCTTTCAGAAGGCACAGGAGAAGGCAGTGCTCGCCGCCGAGGCAAAGGAAT
The DNA here is from genome assembly GCA_963552975.1 of uncultured Selenomonas sp. GTDB lineage: Bacteria > Bacillota > Negativicutes > Selenomonadales > Selenomonadaceae > Centipeda. The sequence goes on along the minus strand of CAUVMF010000028.1, from coordinate 2,670 downwards.
CGAAGTGGAACACCGCGGCTGCGGGCGGCGAATGGGATGCCGCCGAAGCAGAAGCCATGAAGATCCAGACGTGCTCCTCCTGCGGCGCGGAACTCGTCTCCGACGGCAACACCATGGCAACCGAGTGTGCCTACTGCGGCAGCCCGAACATGATGCCGCGCCAGTTTGACGGCATGCTCCGCCCGGATCTTGTCATCCCGTTCAAAAAGACGAAGCAGGATGCCATCGCCGCACTCAAAGCATTTTACACGGACGGCATCCGCAAATACATCCTCCCGAGCTCGTTCACATCCGAGAACCGTCTCAAGGAAATCCAGTCCATGTACGTCCCCTTCTGGCTGTTCGACTCGAAGGTACACGCGAGCGCGACCTTTAGCGCGGAGAACGACAGAGTCACCGAGACGGCGGACGAGATCATCACCGAGACCAGTCACTACACCTGCGAGCGCAGCGGCTCCATGGCATTCGAGCGCATCCCCGTCGACGGCAGCGAGCGCATGGACGACAGCTACATGGAGAGCATCGAACCGTTCGACTACAGCGAGCTCGAGCCCTTCTCCGCCGCCTACCTCACGGGGCATGTCGCGGATAAGTACGATGTGGACGCAGAGGCGAGTGCCCCGCGCGCGGATGCGCGTGTCGAGACGAGTGCCGTCGGCGTCCTTGAGAGCACCGTCACGGGCTACGACCGCTGCTCGCTCGACGGCGAGGCGCAAATCATCAAGGAGGACGGCAACGTCAGCTACGCCATGGCGCCCGTCTGGATTCTCACGACGAAGTTTGACGGAAAGCCCTACACCTTCATGATGAACGGACAGACCGGCAAGGTCGTCGGCTCCGTCCCCGTCGACAAGACGAAGGTGCTGCTCTACTCCATCATTCCCGCCATCCTGAGCATCCCCATTTTCTACTATATCGTGAAATACATGATGTCGGACTGACGCAGGAGGTGAACTGTTTATGGAAACGATTGGTATCTCCCTTGTCTGCGCCATCATCCTCGGCGTCGTGATCTACTTCTTCCTCATGGGGCAGGCAAGCAATGTCGCACAGGCCTCCGAGGCGGATGAGTACCTCGATCGAGAGAGCTTCTCCCTCGACGTCAGCAAGGACAGCTTCCTCTACACCTCCGTCACGCGCCAGACAAAGGCGAAGAAATCCTCCGACGATAAATAACGTCGAAAAGACTTGAAGGAGGTAGACAATGGTGAACGAATGTAAACCACGCTGCAGCCCCCTCCTCGTTCTGCTTCTCCTCGCGCTCAGTCTCCTCGCACTCACACTGCCGCAGGAGTCCGAGGCGGCGGGGCATATCTGCGCTATCGATGAGATTGGCGCACTCTCGAATGCAGAGACGACGCAGCTCAAGGTGATCGCGGACGCACACGACGTCCAAGAGAGAGAAAAATCGTTTGGTGCAGGCACGCGGACAGCGACGAACAAGGAGGCAGAGGGCATCGGAGACGCGCGCGTCATCGACGAGGCGGATCTCCTCACTGACGCCGAGGAACAGGCACTTGACGCCAAGATCGCAGCCATCGAGAAGGCACACAAGGTGCGCATCCTCGTCGGCACCCTCCCGGATACACATGGTCAGGTACTGGGGAAGGTTGCCAACAACGTCGTCGATCGGATCCCCGGCGAGAACGGCACGATCGTCCTCCTTCTCGCGACCAAAAACCGCGACTTCTACGTCTCCACCGACAACAAGATGCGCGCACGCATCACGGACGGAAAGGGTGTGGACTATCTCGCGGGCGAGTTTCTGCCCGACCTCAAGGAGAACAAATACGCCGCAGCATTTACCGCATTTGCAGCGACCACGGACAAGATGCTGACCTACTACGAGGAGGAAGGTGAGCCGTACGACCCCGGCGATGCGTTCAGCCTCCTGACGTTCGCTATCGCCCTCGGCTGTGCGGCTCTCCTCGCCCTCTTCATCTACTATGAGCTCATAAACTGTGCCGGCAACGTCACCCGAAAGGCAGAGGCGGACGCCTACCTCGATCAGGGGAGCTTCCGCCTCACCAGGAACGAGGACAACTTCCTCTACACCACCATCACACGCACGAAAAAGGCGAAAGAGGAATCCTCCTCCGGCGGCTCGAACATCACCACCTCCAGCAGCGACAGCAGCCACGGCGGCGGCGGCGGAAAATACTAAAGGAGCGATCATCATGAAAACACGATTCCTCAGTCTTCTCTGCACCGCCCTCTTTGCCACAGGCATCCTCCTCGGCGCGGCGACAGCATCTGCCCACGGCATGACCTATTGGGAAGCGACACTTGTGCTGGATGATACGGCTACGGGCGGGGAGACGCGGCTGGAACCGCGCAAAGCCACACTCGGCGATGCTCGCAGGGCAATCGTCCGCGCAGGACTTGCGGACGACTATCAGAAGAAAGACTTCACGGGCGACGGCATGCGCTTCGTCACCTACACGTTCAACGGTGCCGAGCCCTTCATCTTCCGCGCCGTCACAGGAGCGAAGGATACGCGCGATGCGGGCGACCTCACCATAACGAGCTATGATGTCATGGAGCAGAGTGTACGCACCCTCGGCGGACTCCGTGTCGGAAAGAGCTACGAGGACATCGAAGAGATGTACGGCGCCCCCTCCTTCTCCGAGACAAACGAGGACGGACTCACCGCCTGCACCTACGCATTTG
>CAUVMF010000027.1:0-15362 GCA_963552975.1 uncultured Selenomonas sp. | reverse complement strand
GGATGTGCAGCCCCGTGCGGATCTGCATGTTCTTGATGTCCGTCACATAGTTGTGGAGCGCGGTAGCGTAGTCGGAGAAATCCTCCCCCTCCGCAATCTCGTCCTCGAAATGACAGGCGGCTGCCTTCTCGCGCACAAGTGCCTCTGCCGCCTCGATATTGTCGGGCTGGGATACGCAGAAATGCACATATTCATCAAGTGCCTGTTCCAGCTCCCCCAGTTCCTCAAAACCGCCCGCCAGCTCCATCGGCGGCGAGAGATGGCTGATGAGGCACGCCGCCCCGCGTCGTTTCGCCTGAATTCCTTCACCGACAATCGTGATCCAGTACGGATAGATGTCGGGCAAATCGCCCAGTGAAATATCGGGATAACAGGAATTTGACAGACCGGTGCTCTTCCCCGGCAGCCACTCGAGAGAACCGTGCGTGCCGACGTGGATCACAGCATCCGCCTTCCAAATGTCACGCAGCCAGTGATAGTAGCCGATGTAGTGATGCGTCGGTGCAGCATCGGGTGCGTGCAGCAGCTTGCCGGGATCCTCGCCAAACCCGCGCGGCGGCTGTACGGTGATAAAGAGGTTGCCGTTCAGCGTACCCGGGATAAGCAGTTTCCCATCACAGTTGAACACATCGCCCGGCGCATCGCCCCAGTCCTTTGCCAGCTGCGCTCGCACCTCTATAGGCAGCTCCGTGAAAAATGCGCGATACTGCGCTGCCGTCAGCTGTCCGTCAGCAGACTTTGCCTGTGCCGCGCTCATAAAGCGGCGGTCATTCGTTGCGTGATCCGTCAGCAGCTTCATAAACACCTTGCTGCTCTCGGGAATCTCGTCGATCACATAGCCTGCCGCGCGCATTGCCGTCAGCAGGCGGAGTACGCTCTCGGGTGAGTCCAGCCCCGCCGCGCTGCCGATATTTGCATTCGTCGGCGGATAGTTGTGAAAGACGACGGCAATTTTCTTCTCCGCGTTCGGCTTATGCCGCAGCGCTGCCCACTTGCGTGCCTTGCATGCGATCCGCTCCATACGCTCATCGAGAGCCGCATAGCTTACCTCACCGCTCTCATCGCGCACCTTTGCCGCAATCGGGACAGCGTGGATCACGCCGTCAAACTCCGGCATGGCGACGCTCATCGAGACCTCCATGGGGTCAAGCCCCGCCGGAGAGCGCTCCCACGCCTCCTTTTGTGCAAGCACCGTATACGCCTCAAGAATGGGCACACCGAGTTCATAGAGATCCTCAATGCGTGTGCCGCCTGCCTTGATGGAGAACTTCATCGTGCTGATGATCACGTCGACAAAGGGCTGTCCATCCCTGAAAAAATATTTGCGGATGGCATCCATCAGTGTCGGTGACTCTACACGCTCATCGCGGTAGGAGTTGGAGAACACGGCGATCACATTCATGCCCGCCGCCTCGACGGCGCGGACAAGCGCCGCATGATAGGTGAAATCGCCCGTAATCCACTCCGCACGATAGAAGATCACGCCGACGGTCGGACGTCCTTCCTCGTAATGCGAGGCGAGATAGCCCGCGATGTCCTCGGGATCCCCTGCCCAATCCGGATGATAGACGCCGTTCCACGCAAGCGGACGCGGCGGCTCTGCCGTGCAGGCAAGCCCACCGAACGCCCTGCCAATCCAATAAAAAAGATTGCGCATATTCTCCTCGCCGTCATAGCGAAAATATGCCCATGCCGTCCGGATTTGCTCCTCCGAAAAGCCATATGTCACCTTATCATGATCGGCATTGTCTACAACGATCAGATGGGGGATTCGATTCCTCTGCAAGTCGCGCGACGCTTTCTGCAAGAAATCACTATCCAGCCCTGTACCCATCCAGAGAAAGAGATAGAGATCCGCCGCCACGCGCATTGCCCTCCAGTCGTCCATGCCATCTGCGGCGCACACGCATACCTCGGGCTCCTCCATATCGGCGGCACAATGACGTGCAAGCGCGGTAACGCGCAGAATGTTGGTATAGACTGCAATCCTCATGCCGCCCCGCCTTCTTCGGGCAGGTTCTCCGCCCTCGCACAAACAGAATCCACAAGGAATGTCGCCAACGCCTGCATATAGTCCTCTCCATCCTGCCACTGTGCAGGCAGCGGAACATCCGCACGATGCGCCATCTCCATGAGAAAATGTGCGCCCATCGCACGTGTCTCCTCCTCCGTGAGCAGCCCCCACAAAAATTCATCGTAGAGATGTATATAGCTCACGACAAGAGTAAAGACCCCCGAATGCGCTCCGAACTCATGAAGGATTTGCAGAAAGCGCGGTTTGATGAGACGCATGGTCTGCACCCGCTCCTCATAGTCATGCCAGAGCGTGTCTCCGGTAATGCCAAACCGGCGCAGACGACGCAGGAGATTGTGCTGGCGCGCGGAGGTCAGCCCCGACTGCTTTCCAAGCGCCTCCTTGACCGCAGCCATGACCGACTGACCGATCAGTTCGCCGAGTTTGGAGTGTTTGCCCGCGCCCTCGAAGTACAGCGGTGACTCCGTATTGGCGACAACGATGGTCTGATCGGTGCCGGAACCGGTAGCAAGCCCGCAGGAGTAACGGCTGTCTGCCATGAGTTCCTGGAGCGCCGCCGTCTTTGCCTCCGTGCAGGTCACGAGTGCACGCGCAAGAATCCCCGGCGGAAGATCTGCGTCGACCACAAGAATGATGTTGATCGTTCCGCTTTTCTTCGGAGCTGTCTTGTAATAGGATGCCGGATCACCAACGCGCCCCCCATTCGTCTCCACACCGCCCGTCACAATGGCGGTCACCGTGAGTTCCTTGTAGCTGCGCGACTGTATGGAGACGTTCTCCATCTGCGCGGCGGTTCCCATCCCCGTCGTGCGGTTCGGATCCAGACCGATCTTCTGCGCGACGATGCGCATACTCTCCACATAGGTATCCGCGAACGTCTCGCAGGGCATCCCCGCGCCCTGCGTCATATCACGGTTGAACACTGCGGTAAAGTCCTCATGGTACCCCCCGTTGTAAAGCGAGGTACTGAGCACCTTGCGCACACCCGAAAAGAACAGAACAATACTCTTGTCATATCGGTAGATAGTGTCCCCCGTCGTTAACTTTGCCAGTTCCACGATTCTATTGACCTCCTATGCTCTGCGGGATGTGCGGACAATCTCAAGCACGCCCTCTGCCGTCAGCTGCTCCAATGTATAATAGTGAGCCCCCATGCGCCGTGCAATCTCAGGCGCGATACCGACGCGCGGCACGGCGCGCTCCGTATCGAGCACGAGCGTGAGCGCCTGCGCGCCTGCGATCTCTTCGGCTGCACGCAGCGCGCGCTGCACGCCGTCATCTCCATCGCGCGCGACATTCGTGCGCCCGTCCGTAATCAGGATGAGCACCGTCTTCTCTGCTCCTCTGCGCGCGAGTTCGCGTACCGTTTTCAGTGCGTGGGCGAGCCCCTCGGCGAGCGGCGTGCGTCCGCCCGTCGGCAGGTCGCGCAGCTGCTTTTCCGCCAGCTCCACGCTGCGCGTCATCGGCAGGAGCGTCTCCGCGCGCTCCCGCCGAAAGGCAATCAGCCCCACGCGGTCGCGCTTTTGATACGCCTCCTGCAGGAGGGCAAGGATCGCCCCCTTGACCGTGCGCATGCGCTCGCGTGCGCCCATCGAACCACTCGCATCGACGAGAAAAAGGAGATTTGCGGCCGAGCGCTGCGCACGCACCCAGACGCGCACATCCTCAGGGTGAATCACAACCGCCTGCGTCCCCTGCCGCGTGCGCTGATACGGGGCTGCCGCACGCAGCGTAGCGGAGAGTGCAAGATCGAGGCGGGCACCGGAACGCGGCAGCTCCGTGCGCAGGCAGCGGCCGTCCGACGTATGCGTCTGAAGGATGTCGCGCTTTCCGCTCTTTCCGCCCTGCGCACGCATCGTCATGGAGAGGAGCGAGAGCCGCGCCATGACGTTCTCAAGCGGGGCTGCGACACGCTCATCATCGGCGGTCGGCATCTCCTCGGAGGACGCGCCCGCGTCCTCCCCCTCCTGAGGAGAATTCCGGGGTTCGTTCTCCGCCGAGGATTCATGAGAGGTCTCCGCTCCTCCGTCATCCTGCGGAGGATGTGATTCCTGCGGCTCATCTGGCATCTCATTCTGCCCCTGCTCCGATGTACGCCCATCATCGGACGGCGGCTGCTCCTCCTCAGGCGGACGGCTCATGCGATGCACAAGCACAAATTCCGCAGCCTCCTCCACATCCGCAGGCATGACGAACGATCTTCCTGCGAGCGCTGCAATCGCACACGCTGCCTCGATGAGATAAATCTCCGCATGGTTGCCGACACAACATGCGCGCGCAGCACAGGCAGCTATAAAATGGAGAATGGCAGACGGAACCTCCACGCGCGGCAGCAATGCGCGGGCACGGTTGATCATCGTCCCAAATGCTTCCTCCTGCGCAGCATAGGAGGCACGAAAAGATGCCGGATCACGCTCGTATGCGAGTACACGCGCGGCAATCTCGCTCCGCCGCACCGTGTCCCCCTCCTCCTCCATCGTCACAAACATACCGAAAGAATCCAAGAGAGCAGGGCGAAGCGTGCCCTCTGCGGGATCCATCGTGCCGACAGGCGTGTAGGAAACCTCCTCGGTGACCGACAGTCCGTCCCGCTCGAGGCGAAATGAGCCATCTCCTGCACATTTCAGAACCGTGGACAAAATATCCTCACGCAGAAGATTGACCTCATCCATATAGAGAAATGTATTGCGTGCACGGTGCAGCAGGCCATGCCGCAGACGCCGCTCCCCTTTTTGCAGAGCCGTCTCCACATCGATCGTGCCGAAGACCATATCCTCGGACGCGCCGAGCGGGAGCTCCACAATGCGCCCCGTCTGCGTAAAGGGCGCCGCCGCACGGACGAGCACGGACTTTGCCGTGCCACGCGTGCCCGAGATCAGGAGACCTCCCGCACGCGGGTTGATGAGCGCAATCGAAAGTGCGCGCTGTGCGTGCTCCTGCCCAACAATGGCAGTCAACGGATAACGCGGCGTATCCAATGTATTTCCTCCACCGAGTTGGTCACACGTCTTCTCCCAAGATCGCATCCACTGCACTCCAGTCGACCGCCCCCTCCTCGAAAGGACGGCGGCGCATACGGTGTGCGAGGACGAGGCGGCTGACGCGCTGCAGATCCTCTGCCGTCACCGCCATGCGTCCTGCAAGCGCTGCATGAGCAATGCCTGCCTTGATCAGCGTAATATCCGCACGGTGTCCGTCGACGCCGAGCGTCAGCGAGATCTGAGCTGCATAGCCGAGGATGTCATCTGGAACCTCCACATGGGGGACACGCGCACGCGCCGCAGCGATCTGCGTACGTAGCTGCTCCTGCTCTCCTGCGTAGGCGGCGGCAAAGGCATCGGGATCACGCTCGTAGGCGATCCGCCGACGGATGACCTTGACGCGAGTCTCGGGGTCTGCCTCCCCCGCAACTGTAACAGAAAGTGCAAAGCGATCGAGCAGCTGCGGACGAATGTCCCCCTCTTCCGGATTCATCGTCCCGATGAGGACGAAGCGCGCCGGATGGGCATAGGAGATGCCCTCGCGCTCGACGGTATTCACGCCCATCGCCGCAGAGTCGAGCAGAATATCGACGATATGATCCTCGAGCAGATTGATCTCATCTACATAGAGGATATTGCGGTTTGCGGCTGCCAAAATGCCGGGTTCAAACGCCTTGCGTCCGTGTTGAATCGCCTCCTCCATATCGAGTGTCCCGACCACACGATCCTCCGTCGCGCTGACGGGCAGTTCCACCACACGCATCGGAATTTCCTCTGCCGCAAGCTCTTCTCCGGATCCCCGCCGTGCACGGCAGGCATCACAGTATAGATCCGGCAGCGACGGATCGCAGTGACAGGCACAGCCCGTCACCGCCTGCAAATCCGGCAGGAGTGCGGCGGCAGCACGAACGGCAGTGGATTTCGCCGTCCCCTTCTCCCCCTTGATCAGCACACCGCCAAGCGACGGCATGACAACGCTGAGAAGGAGCGCCGTCTTCATCTCCTCCTGTCCGACTATGGCTGTAAACGGGTATATTGCTTTCGTTTTCATTCGTGTAATCCTTGTTTTTCTGACAAAATCAGGATGCGACTTCCTTCATCGCCGCGCGTTTGAGCACGCATTCTGCCGTACAGAGTGCATTATTGCCCGCCAAGCGTGCATAGCACGCGCCACCGCAGCGGAGGAAATCCGTGCATGCACGACAAAATACCATCGTCCTCTGCATTTCATGTGACAGTTCTCGCTGTCGACGCACGTCAATGCCATGCTCCACATCGCCGAGCAGAAAGCGTTCATCGCCGACAAAGGAGGAGCAGGCATAGATACGACCAACGGCATCGATGTGAACCCCTGCGCCGCTCATTGCATGGCAGTGAGAGAATCCGTCATCCGCGCGATGCGCAAGGCACGCAGCCTGCTCTGCCTGGGCGATGGCAATGTGCTGCCCGGTCAATCGTTCAAGTTTTCTGCAAAGATCAAAGACGCGCTCCATCGCAAGGGCAACATCGCACGCCTGTGCAGGACGGACAGAAGCACCGCGACCCTGTCCGCGCAGGAGGTCAACCCCCACACGGCGCACGTTTCCAAGATAATATGCCATCTCTATGATGCCGGGGAGTTCCCCAACATTTTCCGCCGTAACAACACAGGTCAGACCGATCTCAATGCCGCGCTGTGCGAGGCGTTGAATCCCCGTAATCACAGCAGAAGAGGTCCCGCGACCGTCCGGAAAACGTCGGAGCGCATCGTGCACAGGGGGTCTGCCGTCAAGACTGACACCGACACCAATCCCCGCATCGCAGAGAAAATCCGCAGCCTCGTCGGAGATGAGCGTCCCATTCGTCTGAATATCCATGCGCGCCCGTATGCGATTCCCGCGAACATAGTCCGCAATCTGCACGAGGAGCGGCAGTGCGAGCAGCGGTTCGCCGCCCGAGAGCTGGAGGATGAACGGGACTCCGCCCTCCGCTGCGAGATCAATGGCGCGCCGCGCCGTATCCCACGTCATCATACGTGTGTCTTGCTCAGACGCATAGCAGTAGCGGCACGCAAGATTGCAGTCTCCCGTGAGACTCAGCACTAGCATCCGCAGCGGCATCATTCTCGTTTTCTCACCTCTCATCTGCAAAGCGCTCCGGATAGACCGCACGCGCCAGCTCATAGACGCACTCAATCGCGTTCTGCCCCGCACTGTAGCGGTAGGTATCAGGCACGGTGTAAAGATGATTCTCTCGCACCGCCTTGACGTGCATAAACAGAGGATCGTTGCGGAGCTTCTGGCGAAAGTCCTCCGTCTTTTCCCCCTCTGCGCTCCATGTCGGCAGGAGGAAAACATCGGGATCGAGCGCAACAATCTGCTCCATCGAAACGGGCGTATCTGCCGTCAGCCCGACCATGGCAGCACCGTTGCGCAGGGACGCATGGCGGCACATATCGTCAAAGAGCCCGTCCTTCTGCCCGAACACGCCGCTGAACGCAAACGCTACAACAATGGGACGATCCTCCTCGTGGATATTCCCAACGCGGCGCTCGACATCGGCGAGACGACGTGCTGCGGCTTTTCCCGCAGGATGACCTCCACCCCCATGCCATCCGTCCCGCGATATTACAATAGATTTATAGATTAGGGGCGCGGTACGCGACCGCCCCCTTGTCTACCTCATTGTCTAAGCTGTAGAATGAGAGTGCATTGGTCTTAGGCATAGGGGTAAACGAAAAGCCCCTTCCTGCAACAGCAGAAAAGGGCTCATCGGCTCTCAATTAAAGGGGCTCAAAGCGGCATAACAGCACGCAAATCCCCATCCCTATCACTCGCAGGTCAAACGGCGATTGTCAATCAGGCAGTTCTCCTGGCTCCAGTTCATCGCGCACCCGCGCCTTCCCAAGGGAACTTCCCCCCAGTGACGTTCTCAGAAATGACATCGCATTTCCATGCAGGCTTGCTCACTGATACAGTGGCGGGACCGCTCCGGCTTATGGAGATGGCTCCTTACCGGATTTTCTATTAAACATTCGTACCTAATCCAATGCTATAAAGTTTTCATAGATGAAAGACTCTGATAAAGATAACACTGGAGGAAGTACTTGTCAATACGCTAAAGAGAGGTTTTGCGAATTCTCTTAATCTGACAGATTGTTTCCAAAATCATTGCTCCAACAGATAGAGATAGTCGCCGTATCCCTCCGCCTCCATCTCCTCCTTCGGAATGAAGCGCAGGGAGGCGCTGTTGATGCAGTAGCGCAGGCCGCCCGTCGCCGCCGGGCCGTCGTTAAAGACATGCCCGAGATGTGCGCCGCTGCCTGCCGCCGTGACCTCCGTACGCACCATTCCATGCGAGCGATCCTCGTGCTCGGCAATGAGTGCGCTGTCAATCGGACGCGAGAATGCTGGCCAGCCGCAGCCCGAGTCATATTTATCCGCAGAAATGAAAAGCGGCTCCCCCGTCGTGATGTCGCAGTAGATCCCTTCACGGAATTCGTGGTCATACTCATTGAAACAGGGGCGTTCCGTTGCCTTCTCCTGTGTGACGGCATACTGCATCCCCGTCAGACGAGCCTTGAGTTCCGCATCCGATGGTTTTTCATACGTACGTGTTGGCTTCGCTGCTGCCGCACGCTCCGCCGCCGCACGTTTCTCACGCATCTTGGCAATAAGCGCGGGTGAGATGTGGCAGTAACCGTTCGGGTTCTTTGTGAGATATTCCTGATGAGCATCCTCGGCACGATAGAAGTTTACAATCGGCGCCACCTCAATCGCAAGAGGTTTTCCAATGCGCTGCTGCAGCACATCGAGAGACGTGCGTATCACGGCGGCATCCGCACTCTCGCTGCCGTCCGCATTCGGCACATAGTAGATGCCGGAGCGGTACTGACGTCCGATGTCGTTGCCCTGCCGATCCTTTGTCGTAGGGTCAATCGAATCATAGAATGCCGTGAGAATCTCGTCAAGAGAGACGATCTTCGGGTCATAGACAACGTGCACAGCCTCTGCATGACCACTGCCGCTGCACACCTCACGATAGGAGGGATTTGCGGTAGTCCCGTTCGCATAGCCGCTCTCGGCAGAGATCACACCATATATAAGGTCAACATAGAGTTCCGTCCCCCAAAAGCAGCCGCCTGCAAGATAGATCTCCTTCTGCCCGTTGGTCGGATTATTTTTTTGCACAATTTCATGCGGCATCTCTGCCGAGGTCACAGCAGACGTTCCACAGCCGCCGAGACAGATGAGCGCACCGAGTACACAGATATTACGCAGTGATGAGATATTCATATTTTCTTCTTTCTTATTACAGGAATCACTGATAAATTCAGCCACGCTATCTTGGTGCATCTTTTTTGCCCGCACTGTGCCCTAGAATCCTCCACATAGCTTTGGCTATGCGTCCGGTTTGTCTCCTTGTTCGGACAAAAAATTTACGCCAATCTGCAGGTCTATTTTATCAGCGATTCCTACAAAATGCCATTTAGCTTTCCAATGTCGCGTATCTTCTCCGCAGAGAGCGTTGTAACGCGCACGATCAGATCCAGCGGCATTTTCTCCCGCAGGAGAGCAAGAACGGTTTCCTTACGTCCCTGTTCAAGCCCCTGTTCAAGCCCATGGGCGACTCCATCCTGATATACGCCTTCACTCAGTTTACGCCCCTGCTCAAGCCCATAGGCGACTCCATCCTGATATACGCCTTCACTCAGTTTACGCCCCTGTTCAAGCCCATAGGCGACACCTTCCTGGTATACGCCTTCACTCAGTTTACGCCCCTGTTCAAGCCCATAGGCAACTCCATCTTGGTATACGCCTTCACTTAAATTACACATTTGTGTCACTCCTTTCTCCAAATGCGGTGTCATCACAACATTGTAGTTATCTTTCAACTCGTTCAGAACTTCGTTGCGGTCGTCCCTGCTTTGGCGCATGAGTACCATATTCAGCAGGCGAAACAGCCCCTGCAGCTCACGATACTTCTTTTTCCCCAGGCAGACCATGATCGGCACGATGAGATCATATTCGTCCATATTTGCCCGTGCATTTCCGACCATACTGCGTTCCTGCATCACATACTTGGTGATTGTATATTCCCATCCGGCACTGGGGTTTGTACAGATCCATATCGAATACACCTTCTCCATCGCATCATACGAAGAACGCGTGAATACGGTACCATACTGTGCCGATATCATTCGGCAGCAGTAATATATCGCTCGTTTCAACAACGAATAACCTGGAGAGAAGTTGTTCTGCGCCTCTACATTGATGATGAGTTTGATCGGTTTCCCTTCTCGTGGAAGGATCGCACGAAAGCGGATATCATAGTGAATGACCGCTTCTGTCAGGGAAGTATCTTCCGTATTGAGCCCATCCAGCCGCAGGCGCACCGATTCATCTGCCCGAACAGGAACCGTGCTGATCTCAGGTGATCCCTGAATACATTCACATGCGATGAATTCAATGGATTCATCCCGAAATTCCTCCACGCATTCCTTGAGGATATTCGCGAGGATATAACGATCGGCAAGCACTGCCTTACACGCGGCATCGTAGGATTTCTTAGCGTCCTCAATCGTATGCACGGCATCGCCTCCTCAGTTACTCCTATTATATCACAAATAAGAGCATGTTCCCTATATCTCAATCTCGCTCTCCGGCGGCAACTGCCAGCGGATCGGAGTCTCTCCCTCCTGCGTGAGAAAATCGTTGACGCGCGAGAAGGGGCGGCTGCCGAAGAAGCCGCGATGTGCCGAGAGCGGGCTCGGGTGCGGCGACTCGACAATGAGATGCCGCGGATTCGTGATGAGACTGCGCTTGCGTCGCGCGGGGCTTCCCCAGAGGATAAAGGCGAGTGGACGCTCACGCGCACCGAGCAGCCGAATGATGTGGTCGGTGAAACGCTCCCAGCCATGTCCCTGATGAGAAGCCGCCGCATGGGCGCGCACGGTGAGCACGGTATTGAGGAGCAGCACGCCCTGTTTTGCCCACGGGATGAGGCAGCCATGTGTGGGCGGCACAATGCCGAGATCGTCCTGCATCTCCTTATAGATGTTGAGGAGGGACGGCGGCGGGTCGATGCCGACCTGTACGGAGAACGAGAGCCCGTGCGCCTGACCGTCCCCGTGGTACGGATCCTGCCCGAGGATGACGACCTTCGTATCCGCAAAGCTCGTGTAGTGCAGCGCGTTGAAGATCGCAAACATATCGGGATAGATGCGCTTCGTGCGATACTCCGCGATCAGGAACTCCCGCAGTTCCCGGTAGTACGGCTGCGCCATTTCATCAGCAAGCAACTCCTGCCAATCGTTATGAAAGATTTCCTTTGCCATGCTAAACTCTCTCGTAAATTTCAAATATACAGCTTTCTGCAGCGCAGCTCTCGCGCAAAGCGAAGCCGTCCAGCGGCGGCAAAAAGACATCCGCTCCGTATATCCCCGGAAGGCGCGTAATGTATGCCTGCCGCGTGTATGGCAGGAGCAGCCGATAGCATTCCCCGCCGCCGATCACAAAGATCGGACGCTCCGCATCGCATATGAGTCGCCCGAGTAGCGCCCACAGCTCCGCAAGGTCGCGCACGATACGGAATCCCTCCGCTCGCTCCATCGTCCGTGAGAGCACAACATTCTCCCGTCCTGCGAGCGGTCTACGTGCGGGCAGACTCTCCATCGTACGGCGTCCCATGACAACGATCCCGCCCATCGTTGTATGGCGAAAATGCGTCATATCCTCGGGGCAGTGCGTGAGTAGCTGCCCCGCCCGTCCAATACCGCCCTCCTCATCACAGGCGTCAATGAGCGTGAGCGGATACGGTGCGGAGAGTTCGGGCGCACGCACGATGCCCGCACGATCGACTTCATCATAATATGCGACGATGGATTTTTCATGAATGCAGAGTTCCGGCGCAATCTCATGAAGCGGTACGAGCACAAAGGCACGATCCGTTAGATAGGGATGCGGCAGTGTCAACGCTTCATCCGCGCAAGTCATGCCCTCGATATGCAGGATGTCGAGGTCGATCGTCCGCGTACCCCAGTGCTCATGGCGAACGCGCCCGAGTTCGTGTTCAATGCGTTGGAGATCGGCAAGGAGTTCATACGGCGTACCGTCAAATACAATGCGCGCCGCCGCATTGAGAAAAGACGGCTGATCGGTCCTGCCCCACGGCGGCGTTTCGTAGAACGCAGAAACTCGCTCCACATTTATCGTAGGAAGCTCCGCCATGCGCCGCAATGCGGCGCGCATCGTCTCTCCGCGATTGCCGAGATTCGCCCCGAGTCCGATGTATGCTATTCCCATTGCACATCTTTACGTCGACGGAGGATTGTCACACCAACATCCGAAAAGAACGCATTAATCGGCGCTGTAGGCTTATGAACGGTGACGCGCACCCAGCGCAACGGAGAAAACCGCCAAAGAAGATCATCCGCAATCTCCTCTGCAAGTGACTCGATCAGCTCCTTCGACGCTCCATTCACAATCGAAGATACCGTATGGTAAACCTTGGCATAGTTCACCGTATCATTGAGATCATCGCTCTCTCCTGCTGCCCGCAGATCGAGCCCGAGCTCCACGTCCACCTCGAACGGCTGCGGAATCTCCTGCTCGTGCGGAAGAGCTCCGTGACAAGCCATAAAGCGCATTCCACGCAGAAAAATTCGATCCATATCATGCTCCCAGTATTGCATCCGTCATGCGGCACATGCGTGCAATCGGCTTCACATCGTGCACGCGGACAATTGAGGCACCGCGCACAATGCCGAGGACGCACGCCGCCCCCGTCGCCTCCATACGCTCCTCCACGGGCAGGTCGAGCGCCGCACCGATGAAGCTCTTTCGGCTCGCCCCGAGCAGGACGGGATAGTCCATCCCGTCATACGAGATGAGTTCATCCATCCGCCGCATAACGTGCATATTCTGCTCTGCAGTCTTGCCAAAGCCGATGCCGGGGTCGAGGATGATATTCTCACGCGCAAGCCCCGCCGCAGCCGCAATCTCAAGCGAACGCAGGAAAAAGCTGCGCATGGCGGCGATTATGTCCGCGTCATACGCCGTCCCGTTCTGATTGTGCATGACAACGACAGGCGCATCCGCCTCCGCCGCAGCCTGCGCCATCGCCCCCGGCTCCTCGGCGTATTGCAGCCCCCAGATGTCATTCAGCAGATGTGCGCCCGCACGGAGCGCCGCACGTGCCGTCTCCGCCTTGAACGTATCCACGGAGACAGGTACGGGACACGCGGGCAGAACAGCTTCGAGAAACGGAAGAAGTCGTTCCATCTCCTCCGCTGCGCTCATCGGGATGAACCCGGGACGGCTCGACTCCGCACCGACGTCGATGATGTCCGCGCCGTCCCGCACCATCTCCTCCATATGACGCAGGGCATTGTCACGCGTATTCCACCTGCCGCCGTCCGAAAACGAGTCCGGCGTCACATTCAAGATGCCCATGACGAGCGTCCGCGCACCGAGCCTCAGTTCCTTCCCGTCACGAAAGCGATATGTTCTCTGCACTGCCCCATTCTCCTAACATCTGCCACGCCTGCAGTTCCATCGTTTTGTCATCGCGAAAGACGCCCCGACACGCCGAGGTTGTCGTCCTCGTACCATGCGCACGCGCTCCGCGCATCGTCATGCAGAGCTGCTGCGCGTCAACGACGACGAGCACCCCCTCCGCACCGAGCCCACGCTCAATTTCATCCGCAATATCCGAGGTCAACCGCTCCTGAATCTGCGGACGGCGTGCCATGCGATCCACCAGACGCGTGAACACGCCAAATCCCGCCACGCGTCCTACATGCGGACGGTAGACAATATGCGCCGTTCCAAAGAATGGAAGCAGATGATGCTCACAGATGGAGTGAAACGGAATCGTACGTACGGCAATAAGACCATCCGTCTCCTCTGTCAGCACATCCGCCCAGAGACCCTGCGTGTCCATATGCACCCCCGAAAAGAGTTCTGCGTAGAGCTGTGCCACGCGCGCAGGTGTTTCCTCCATCCCCTGCGCCACGAGATCAACGCCGACCGCCGTGAGAAACTCGCGCATGGCACATTCTGCACGCGGAAGATCGACCTCCGTCCCCGCTTCCTCCGTCTCCATCATTTTACTCTGTCCTCCTCTTTGCCCACGCAGCAAAGCCTGCAATCACCTACAACCGCCGATGATCCCTCCGCCCCGCACTACGAAAAAGGCTCCCCTCCGCGCATGGCAGCCCCGCACGAGAGGAGAGCGTTACAATCACTTGATCAGCCCATGTGCCCGCAGCGCAGCGTCGAGTTTCGCTGCATTTGCAGGCTCCATCTCCGAGAGCGGCATACGCAGGGGGCCCGCATCGTAGCCCATGCGGCGCATCGCCGTCTTGACGGGGATGGGGTTGACCTCGCAGAAGAGCGCGTCGATGAGGTCTGCATAGGCGACCTGCATGCGCCCCGCCTCCGCCGCATTGCCGTCAAAATACTGCTGGCAGATATCGTGCGTGGCACGCGGCGCGATATTCGAGAGCACGGAGATAACGCCCGAGCCTCCGAGCGAGAGGATGGGCACAATCTGATCGTCATTGCCCGAGTAGACCGCAAAATCATCTCCCGTCGCTGCACGCAGACGCAGAATCGCCGAGAGATCGCCGCTCGCCTCCTTGACGCCGACAATGCGCGGATGCTTTGCGAGCGCGGCATACGTCTCCGTCTTGATATTCACACCCGTACGCGAGGGCACATTGTAGAGAATCGCGGGGATGTTGACGCTGTCCGCGATCTTCGTATAGTGCGCGATGAGACCGTTCTGCGTGCACTTATTGTAGTATGGCGTCACGAGGAGCAATGCGTCGGCGCCGACCTGCTCCGAATACTTCGAGAGATCGACCGCATACGAGGTGTCATTTGAGCCTGTCCCCGCCACAACGGGGATGCGCCCTCCCACCTTCTCCACCGCAAACCGGATTGCCTCGCGGTGCTCTTCATCCGGCATTGTTGACGCCTCGCCCGTCGTGCCCGTGATGACGATTGCATCCGTCCCGCCCGCAATCTGATCCTCGATGATGCGTCCAAGCTCGGGATAATTCACGCCCGTCTCTGTAAACGGCGTAATGATGGCAACGCCGGCACCACGGAAAATTGTCTTTTTCATGGCAGTTCCCCCTTCAAGTTCATCTGCCGCTATTATCCCACGCGCGGCATGAAAAGTCAAAAATTTTCCTCACGTCCGCAGCGCAGGGCGGATCTCGCCGAAGAGCGCCTCATTCGCGCGAATCTTCTCCTCGCCGCCGAGCACGCAGCGCACATCGGCACGCATTGCCGCCTCCACGAGCGGCGCGAGCGCACGCACATCCTCCTGCCGTGCCGTGAGAATCTCCGCGCGTGCCT
>CAUVMF010000026.1:0-15472 GCA_963552975.1 uncultured Selenomonas sp. | reverse complement strand
TAGGAGTCCATCGCCTCCGCCCGTTCTGCAGCGCTCGCCGCCCCCATCCAGACCGTGCCTGCCGTCGCCAGAGTGACGGCGAGTGCCAGCTGTTTCTTCGTCATTTCCATTTCCTCCTTGATTCGAGCAGACAAATCTGTCCACACTTCCCAAAATACCCATTTCCCCGCCTTCATCATGCGCCCTCTCCCGCAAAAACCCCGTCCACGGCAGACGGGGCTTTACGTTTTCCACACGAAAAAAGCCTGCCGTCCTGTCCATCGCAGGATGCAGAGGAGGCGACGCCCCCACGGGCGCAGCACTCCGGCGCACGAGACTCGGTAGGTCTTCCGGCTCTGCATCATCGTCCGCCCCACCTTCCCGGTTTCCCAGTGGTCGAAGCACGTGCTCTGCTGGTTCTGCACACGGCTTCCTGAGGCTTTCTCTGCATTACGGCGGCGGGACCGCATCGGCTTATGGAGTCACGGCATGGCCGCGCTCCCCGATTTCCCTGTTATCCCCAATGGGCACCGAATCTGCTTATGAAGTTGTATGACAGTATAATTAAAGAATATAACCTTGTCAACCCTTATTTCATTTTATCCATTGACCTCCGCATGATCACTGCTTGAAAAATATTCCGCACAATATATAAGCACACGTAAAAATAACTGCCATTTATCGTTTTAATGTTAAAGTTTCATAGGTCAGATGCCCTGTTTTTAGCAGGAAAAGGGGAATAGAGAGAGAATTAAGAATTCGTCGAAAGAAAGTTTCCGAAATATATTACGGAAACTATTGGGGTCGTTGATACCCGCAGCGATTCCGAATGAACTGTATGAATAGGAGATGTATTCATGGATGCAGCAATGCTGACACTGGGGGTTCTCGGGGTGGCGGCCTTCCTCTTCGCCACAGAGATTATCCCGCTCGCCGTCACTGCAATGGGCGCGGCGATCGCGCTCGGACTCTTGGGGGTGCTCACCCCCGCACAGGTGTTCTCGGGACTGTCCAACTCCACCGTTGTCCTCTTCGCCGGTATGTTCATCATCGGCGCGGCGATGTTCCAGACCGGACTCGCGCAAAAAATCGGCATCGCCGTCGTCAAAAAATCGGGCGATAACGAGCGCGCATTGATGGCGGCACTGATGCTCATAACGATCGTCCTCTCGTCCGTGTCCTCAAACACGGCGACCGTCGCCTGCCTCATGCCCGTCGTCATCCAGATCTGCGCTGCGGCAAAACTGCCCGTCTCGCCGCAGCTCATGGCGCTCGCGGTCGCGGCAAACGTCGGCGGTACGATCACGATGATCGGCACCCCGCCGAACATCCTCATGAGCGCAACGCTCGGCGCCTCGGGGCTCACGCCGTTCGGCTTCTTCGAGTTCGCATGGATCGGTGTCCCACTCTCGATCGTCGGCATGATCTACATGCTCACGGTCGGGCGCAAACTCTGCCCGCGCCGCCTCGTGGACAGCGTCGTCGTCGCAGGCGAGGAAGAGGAGGAGGCAAAGGATCCGCGCAAGATGATGATCTGCGCCGCCATCCTCATCGGCGTCGTCGTCGCAATGGTGCTCGAAAAGCAGATCAACGTCCCCATGCAGACCTCAGCAATCATCGGCGGCCTGCTCTGCGTCCTCACGGGCTGTCTCACGGAGAAACAGGCGTATCAGGGCGTCGACTGGACGACCATCTTCCTCTTCGCCGGCATGCTTCCTCTCGCGAGCGCGATGGATCACAGCGGCGCGGGCAAACTCATCGCGGACTTCGTCGTCGGTCTGATCGGCAATGCGCCCTCTCCGATGCTCATCGTTGCGGCGATGTTCGTTCTCTCGTGCGGCCTGACGCAGTTCATGTCGAACACGGCGGCATCCGCGCTCCTCGCGCCGATCGCCATCTCCATCGCCCAGTCCATCGGTGTCTCGCCGTACCCCGTCGTCATGGCAATCGGCATTGCAGCATCCTGCGCGTTTACCACGCCCGTCGCAACCCCGCCGAACACCCTCGTTCTCGGCCCCGGTCAATTCAAATTCATGGACTACGTCAAAGTCGGCATTCCGCTCGTCATCATCTCGCTGCTCGTCTGCCTTGTCGTCATCCCGCTCGTATGGCCGTTCTAAGGAGGCACTGACATTCTCTCCTGCGGGCACGCTCCCGCATAAGACATAAACGGCGGCAGGAGTATCACTCCGCATGATGCATGACCGTGAACAACACGAACTGAAAAGCACGACTGTTCATCAATGACAGGTGTACCTTCGGGTATACCTGTCATTTCACAAAAAAGACGAGACATCGTCCTTTTCCTGCATCTATGAGGAGAGAAACACCATGAAAAAAGAAGATCTGCTCAACCATCTGAAAGCGTTCGATCCTGCAGTCTACACCTTCCTGCAGGACGAGATCCACCGCCAGCGATACACGCTCTCGCTCGTACCCACCGAGAGCACCATGTCCCCGCTCGCCGCCTTCCTCGAGGGCAGCCCCCTCGCAAACGGCGGTGCAGAGGCCTGCGCCGCACAGCACGAACACTACATCGAGAAACTCGTGCGCACACGTGCGCAGGAACTCTTCGGCAGCGCGCATGCCGTCGTGCGGCTCGGCAACATCGCCGCCGCCTCACGCGTTGCGCTGCTCGCCCTCCTGCGGCCGGGCGACACCGTGCTCTCGTTCAACCTGCGCAAGCAGGAGCACTGTGCCGGGCTGGATTTCCACTTTGAGAACTACGGCATCGATCCCACCCTCCAACGGGTGGACTGGGACGCGGTCGCACAGATCGCGGAGCGCATAAAGCCGCGCCTCATCGTATTCTCCCCCGTCAGCTATCCATGCATCCCGAACTATGAGCGCCTCGCCGCAATAGCGCGCGCCGCAGGAGCCTATCTCTGGATCGACATCGGCCAATGCGTCGGACTTGTTGCGGCGGGACTCATCCCCTCGCCCGTGGCGCTCGCCGACATCGTGAGCTTTCCGACGAATGATTCCCTCCGCGGCCCCGACGGCGCAATCCTCCTCTGCACAAAGGAAATCGCGCCACAGCTGGATGCCTCCGTCGCGAATACGGGACACATTGCCCTGCATATGAGCCGCCTCGCTGCGCTCGCCTTTGCCCTGCACGCCGCCGCGCAGCCGAAATTCCGCGCCTACGGGGAGCAGGTACTCGCCAACAGCAAAGCACTCGCTGCAGCACTCGAAAAGCGTGGGGTTTCCCTGCTCTGCGGCGGTACCGAAACACATCTCGTGCTTGCCGCCCCCGCGCCGGGCGTCGATCTCACAGACGTCGTCCGCACGCTCGCGCAGATCGGGCTCTACGTAAAGCCGGATCGGATCCCGACCATGCGTGCGGAGCTCATCCTCTCGGCGCTGCGCCTCTCGACACTGAGCCCGACGACGCGCGGACTCACGGAGGGGGACATGGAGATCATCGCTGACGCACTCGCACACGCACTCTCCGGTGCGGTCAGCGAGATGCAGCAGGACGTACTGCGCATGAACATCGGCAAGCTCATCATGGACAAGCCGCTCTTCTCCGACCGCTGGATGAACCTCAATGCAATGGCGCATGCCGCTGCACCTGTGACGGGCGAAGGAATCGCCGTCCATACGCACGCGGCAAGCGAGCGACGGAACATCCTCAAGAACCTGTTTCAGTAAGGAATCCTCGGTTTAGCCATCCTTCCCTAGGTCTTCTACAAATCCCGCACGTGTGCTTTTCTGGCCCATGCGGGATTTTTTTCCAAAACAGCATAAAATATTCTGAAACATCAACAAACGGGTGCTTTATGCGCCGTATTGTGCTATACTAAAGGGACAAGACTGAACGACCCCGATTTTACGGAAGAGGAGAATTGCCCATGAAACGTGAAGAAGTCGTCAACCATCTGAAGACGTTTGACCCCGAGATTTATGCGCTGCTGCAGGAGGAACGCCAGCGCCAGCGCTACACCCTCTCCCTCATGCCGAACATGAACGCCATGTCGCCGTTCGCGAAGTACCTTGAGGGCAGCGTGCTCACGAACAGCATCTTTGACCGCCGCGACGAGACCACGAGCGGCGGCCTGCACCTCGAGTCCATCGTCCGTCAGCGTGCGACGGAGCTCTTTCACAGCGACCACGCGATCGTCCGGCTCGGCAACATCGTCGCCGCCTCGCGCGTCGTCTTTCAGGCGCTCCTCGACCCGGGCGACACCGTCCTCTCCTTCAACCTCAGGAAAAAGGATCACGTCGCGGGACTCTCATACAAATTCGAGAACTACGGCATCGAGCCCGGGTCGCAGGAGATCGACTGGGGCGCCGTGCGGGCGCAGGCGGAGCGCGTGCGCCCGCGCCTCATCATCTTCTCACCCGTCAGCTACCCGCGCACGATCGACTACCAGATCCTCTACGAGATCGCACAGACCGTCGACGCCTACTTCTGGGTCGACATCAGCCAGAGCGTCGGGCTTGTCGCCTCGAAGCTCGTCCCCTCGCCCGTGCCGCTCGCCGACGTCGTCACCTTCTCCACGCGCGACTCCCTCAGAGGGCCCGACGGCGCGATCGTCCTCACCAAGCGCGACTTTGCCGCGCGCATGGATGCCGCCGTCATCAACACAGGGCATGAGGCGCTCCACATGAACCACCTCGCCGCACTCGGCGTCGTCCTGCGCGAGGCGGGCAGCGACCGCTACCGCAGCTACGCCGCGCAGGTCGTACAGAACGCCAAGGTGCTCGCACGCACGCTCGCCGACCACGGCGCGTCCGTCCTCTGCGGCGGTACGGACACCCACCTCGCACTCGTCTCCGCCGCCGCCGGCATCGACATCGTAACAGCCGTCAAGGCAATCGGGCAGATGGGCATCCGCGTCAAGCTCGACAACGTACCCACCATGAACTCCGGCCTCTTCCTCCACGCCCTGCGCCTGTCGACCTCGAGTCCGACCACACGCGGCATGCGCGAGGAGGACATCGCCTACATCGGCTCCCTGCTCGCAAAGCCGCTCACCACCATCCTCTCCCACGAGGAAATCGAAAAGACGCGGCAGGAAATCCTCGCCCTCGTCAAGGACGCCCCCATCTTCGACGACGAGTGGATGGGCGATTCCGAGGACTGAGCTTGCCGGATACATATTTGCATAGGAAAGCGCCTCGCCGATATGGATCGGCGGGGCGCATTTCGTTGCAGATGAACACATTTGATGCTATACTGGAGCGCAAAGGAGGTGCTCCCTATGGCAAACGCCTTGGTACAATTTCGCACGGATGAGACGGAGCGGGCAAAAGCTACTGCGATCTGTGCTGCGCTCGGCATGGATCTCCCAACCTACCTTCGTATGTGCGTATCCCGCCTCGTCCGCGAGCGCGGCATCCCATTTCATATGCACTTGGATGATACATCGTTGGCCCGCGGCATTCGAGCGATGCAGCAATCCTCGATGATCGCACACGAGCAAGGCATTGCGGACATGAGCCTTGATGAGATCAATGCGGAGATCGCCGCGGCAAGGGAAAGTCTATAATGCATTATGCGGTCATTGATACAAACGTCCTGATTTCTGCTGCACTCAAATGGGACTCCGTACCGGGTCGAATCATCCTATGCGCCTTTCAAGGACGTATTTGCCCGCTCCTGAATGAGACTGTTTTTCGCGAGTATCGGGAAGTTTTGCTCCGCCCAAAGTTCCATCTGACACCATCTCTGACAGATGATCTGCTGACGGCAATGCAGACGCATGCCATCTGGATCAACGCACCGATGCTGTCCATCGAACTACCCGATCCGAAGGATCGCGTTTTCTACGAAGTGCTTATGGAAAGCCGAAAATACAATGACACCGTCCTCATCACAGGAAATATCAAGCATTTCCCGTCAGAAGAATATATCCTGACACCGCGCGAAATGCTCAACCGACTGATTTAGCAGACAGCGCCCCACCGAAAATTCTCGGCGGGGCGCATTTCGTTGCAGACGAACGCATTTGATGCTATACTGGAGCGCAAAGGAGGTGCTCCCTATGGCAAACGCCTTGGTACAATTTCGCACGGATGAAATTCATACAGAGCGCACAAAACACAGCATGCCAAGGACACGCGACGATATGACCGCCGCCGAACTGAACGCAAAGCTCGAACACAGCTATATGCAGAGCCTCGCCGCAGAGGGCAGACCATATGACGAGGTATTTGATGCGCTCGAGCGGAGTGACCGCTAGATGGATGCCTACAAAATCATCGTGACGCCTGACGCCGCGTCTACGTTCTAAATATCATCTATACCAAACGCGATCAACTGCGTACGCTCGCACAGATAAAAATAGATTAAAGGAAGCACTGATAAATTCAGCACCGCCATCTTAACGCATCTTTTTTGCCCGCACTTCGTCGGCAAATCCTCCACAGAGCACCACTCTGCGTCCGGTTTGCCTCCTAGTTCGGACGAAAAAATCTGCGCCAATCTGACGGACTTCATTTTATCAGCGATTCCTAAAGAAAACATGCGCCCCACCGAAAATTCTCGGCGGGGCGCGTGTTTGCGTTTATGCCTTATTGCTCAGAATCAGCCCGCGCGCACATAGAAAAAGACGCCCCGAAGGGCGTCCTCTCTCGCAAAGAGATTCTTTGGCAGGCGTGCCGCTGCCGGCATCTCTCGGGTTTCCCCTGTCCGTACCATGGGCGTGTGGTTGACACGAAATTTACCACATCAAAGAATCTTCAGGAATCACTATGCCGCATTTCGATAATCCATGATGAAGATTTTGCTCGCAACCTTCTCGATCCGTTCCAGAATTTCATCAATTTTCTCCATAACAGAGGCCGCATACACGACTTCACCGCACTGTGCGCAGATGTGGCAGGGGACGTTCTCGATGATGACGTAGCAATGCGCGCGTGTGGCAAAATACGTTCCCGCCCCTTCCTTCATCGTTCCATCCCTGCAAATTAGGCAATTCATCTCAGGTTCGCCCCTTTCTCTTTTTGAAAGCCCTGCTCCACCCCGATGATTTCCTTCCATATATATCCCTCACGGACACCCGAGTCGCTGTAGAGGATGTCCTCGGCGGCAAAGGTATCGACAAGGACGTTTGCGATGATCATGCCGGGGACGATGGTGTGGAGGCGGTCGGGCGCAGCGCGCAGGAGGACGGCGGTATCGTGCTCGCTGAGAGGCCGCCCCGTGCCGAAGCGTTCAATCATCGCGGGCAGATGACACACGTCGATGAGGCGGTTCTGCTCCTCGGGATAGAGGAGTGCGTGCATACGGCTCGCACTGCTGAGCACCCCGCCCATGCCGACGATGTGAGCCGCACGCAGGGCACGCACCTCGGGAGTCCCCGCGAGGATCTCCTGCACCGCCGCACGGATCGCAGCGCACTCCTCAGCACGCGGGAGGAGTCCTGCGACGTGCGCCTTGCTCAGGGCGAGCGAGCCGAGCAGGGCGCTCCAACGCCCCGTCATTTCATGACGCGTATACGAAATGATCTCCGTGCTGCCGCCGCCGATGTCGACCATGATGCCGTCCGCATGCGCAATGCTCGCGGTCGCACCGATGAAGTCGTACGCCGCCTCCTCCTCCCCGCTGATGATGCGGATCTGAACGCCCGTGCGCCGCGTGATCTCTTCCGTCGCGGTGCGGCTGTTCGTGGCGGAGCGCAGCGCCGCCGTCGCAAAGGCGTGAACGTGCGTGATGCCGAACGTCTCGACGAAGTCCATGAAGCCGCGCAGGATCTTGACCGTCTTTTCGATCCCCTCGCGTACGAGCCGCCCGTGCGTGAGATAGCCCGCAAGCCCGACCGTATGCTTGCGCTTGAGTAGGAGGGTGAACGAACGCCCCTCGATCCGATAGACCGCCATGCGGATCGTATTCGAGCCGATGTCGATGATTGCGTGCAGCATAGGCTACCGCTTCAGCCCGCTGCCGGGCACGGGGATAACGACGCGGTAGTTGTCGGGCATGTGGCCGGCGAAGAAGGAACGCGCGCCCGCAAGCCCCGCCGCTGCCGTGAGCTCGGCGTAGATGCCGCGCCGGTTCAGCGTCTTTGCCGCCTTCAGAATCTCGCTGTCCTCAACGGCAATCGCATCGCCGCCGCTGTTGCGCAGCGCCTTGAGGATGTCGTCCATGCGCGGCGGCGCACTCACGCGGATCGTCTCGGCGATGGTGTTTTTGTGCGGCGTCTCGGGCAGCCCGTGAAAACGTTCGACGACGGGTGCGCATTTCGTACTCTGCACGCCGATGAAACGCGGGAGCCGCCCGATTTCGGCAAACCCCGGATAGAGTCCGAGGAGGAGCGAGCCGTTGCCGATGGGGACAAAGATATAGTCCGGTATCACATCGCCCAGCTGGTGATAGATCTCATGCGCCATGCTCTTGATCCCGTCGGCAAAGAGCGGGTTGTAGACGTGCGAGGCGTAGTAGTCGCCGCCGAGCTCCGCACGCGCCACGCTGCTCGCGTTCATGCGCCCGTTCGGCACGCGCACCACCTCCGCGCCGTACGCCGTGATCTGCTTTGCGCGCTCGGCGGAGATGTCATCGGGCACGTAGACCCTGCACGCAATGTCCGCCGCCGCCGCATATGCCGCAACCGCCGCGCCCGCATTGCCCGCCGAGTCGACTGCAACGCGGTCGATGCCGAGATGTGCAAGCTCGCCGATGAGGCGCTTCGCCCCGCGATCCTTGAACGAACCGGTCGGCTGGCGATCCTCCATTTTGAAGTAGAAGCAGCAGCCATCGATCTCAAGTGGCAGAAGGGGTGTCTCCACCTCGCCGAGTGTCACTGACTCGTGACGGTCGCCTGCGTCCATCGCGCTCTGATACAGACGAAAAAGCCCCCCGCATTCGCACGCATAGGCGTGCGTTGCGACGGGGTATTCCTTTTTGCAGCGCTCACAGTAGAAGTGCATGATGAACCTCCTTCGGAACGTATGAGATTGTAACAGTATATGAGCAGATAAGACTCCCCCGCCAATGCGGGGGAGGGGCCTGTGCGCGGAACGTGTAGACCGCTTGCGGTGGAAGGGGCGCCCCTATCGGCTCACTGCGTTCGCCACTTCCCCCGTCCCGACAGGGGAAGCTGAATTACCATCCGCCCCCTCATCCGTCGTGTCCTCCGTCAGCGCATGGTTGCCGAACATCGTCACGAGATTCTCGCGCGTGAAGGCGTAGGCGGGGCTTGAGAAATCCTGCCGCGGATCATAGCGGTTCGAGGGCGCATTGAGCAGGCCGCACACCGTATCGTACATCATATCGTTCGTAAAATACGCATCCCGCCGCGATGCGAGGGTCGCCGCCCGCTGCGGCAGCGCGGCGCGGTACGCGGGCGAGAGATAGATGAAGAACGGAATGCGTACCATATCGAAGCTGAACACATCGGGATTGTGCGAGATCTTCAGATTCTCCCCGTGATCGGAGAAGTAGACCATCGCACGCAGGTTCAGATTCTTCTCCGCATAATTGAAGACCTCCGACAAAATGTGATCCGTATAGAGAATACTGTTCGCGTAGGACGGCGCACTCGTCATCGCCGACTCCCCGTCTGTGGCGGCGAACTTCGCCCATGCATCGGGATAGCGGTTGTTGTAGTAGATATGACTGCCCATCAGATGCAGCACAATGAAGTTGTTCTCATTCGGGTCAATACGCGTGAGATACGGCAGCAGCTCCTCGTCATACTTTGTCGTAAATGTATAGGAGTCGTCCGTCCACTCCGCCACATCCGCCGTCTTTGCGACCATCGTGATCGCACTGTCGAACTGCCCGTAGCGTCCCTGATTGCTGAACCAGTACGTATGGTAGCCGACCTTCTTCGCCACATCGAGCAGGGATGCCGACGCGAAGAACTCCTTGTCGTTGTACTGGCTCTTCTCCGTCAGGGCGCGCTCGAGAACGGGCACGGTCTGCGTCCACGAGGAGTAGGTATTGGGGTAGACGAGGAAGCCCTCACGCTCCGCCGCCATCTGCTCCATCCACGGCGTATTCTCGTACGGGAAGGACGGCGTGTAGTAGTGCATATAGTTGCGTGACGCCGACTCACCGATGACGAAGATCACCGTGCCCGGCGCACGCGCGGCGAGCGTATTTTCCATATCAACGATGAGTGACGCATATCTTTCGTCATGGTTCAGGCTATACAACTGCGTTTCCTCGACATAGGTCGTCACATCCTTATACAGCCCTGCAATCGAGCACTCCGGCACGAGCGTGATATGCACGCCCGCCGCGACGATCATGACGAGGAGAAGACTGCCCATGCGCGAGCCCTCTGCGCTTGGATAGACGCGCCGTGCAAACACGAGATAGCTGCGGTATGACAGATAGACGGCAGACAGCAGCAGGAGCACCACGAGAACCGCGGGCAGAACCCCCACCGTCGACTCGATGTAGTCCCCCGCCTCATGCCAGTTCGTCAGGTACAGCGCCATGAGGGACGCGGGGCTGAGCGCGTGCCAGACCGTCATATAGTAGGCGATCTGCGTCAGCGGGATGAGCGACAGCAAAAAACCCAGGACGGCAAGAAAGGCCGCCGTCAGGCGTCGGTGTCCCAGATGAAAGAGCACGCCGCCGAGCGCGGCGAGCACGAGGATATGCGCCGTTCCGATGAGGAAGTCAAAGAAGATGAGCGAACGATACCAATCCCGCCCATACGTCCACGTATAGAGGAGCGGGAACGTCAGACACCAGAGCAGCCCCGGCACCATCGCCCCGAGCATGCCGCGCGAGAAGAGCGGCACCCCCGTCCCGTACTGCATGAGCATGAGCACGGCGAGGACGGGGATCAGCGCAGGGAGAAAATACTCCGCGCCCATATCCTGCCCCATATTGATATAGCACGCGACGAGCGTCAGAAAATACGTCCCCGCCGCCGCCGCATAGCGGATCCACTCATTCATCCGCTCCGTCGATACCTTCATAATAACGTCAAACTACTCCATGATAAAGATTTCGAGATCCTGCCTGCCAAACATCAGCGCCTCGGCGTGACTATCGAATGCAACATCAATACGATAGCCATGAATCGAGCTGCCAATGTCCTCCGCCACCGCCTCGCCATAGCCCGGGATGAAGACGCGTGTGCCGAGCGGGATCACCGACGGATCGACCGCAATCACGCCGCGCCGCACCATCGTCCCCGTCGCCGTGTGACTGCCGTTGCCGGGGTCGAACGCGCTGTATCCCGTCGCCGAGACATAGACCGCGCGCCCGCTGCCTCGGCTGACCTCATGTGCGCGCTCCTCATGCGTGCGCTCCTCGTGAATCCCGAGCGCCACGGGGTCATAGGGCTCGCCGCCCGAGAGCGCGAGATAGGTAGCCTGACCGCAGATGCCGTCCACCGTGAGCCCATGCTTCTCCTGACATCGCTCGATTGCCGCGCGCGTCTTGGGGCCTGCAACGCCGTCCGCCGCGCCCTCAAGGAAGCCTCCCTCGATGAGGAGTTCCTGCACATGCGCCACGACCGCACCGCGCATCCCCTCCTCCACGCGGATATGCGCCGCCTCAGCGGGCGCATGGAGGGCAAGCGGTACCGTTACGGCGAGCGCTGTCCCGAGCGACAACGCCCCCTTGAAGCGCCGCAGCTCCCTGTGCCGCCGCGCCCCCTGCATGATTTTTTTTGCTGCCAAAAGGAGTTTCCGTATCTTCATTCCATCGCGCTCCCTTCATCCATCTCACTTTCTATCCTGCGTCAACGATGCGTGACGCACGCAAATCACATTCATTTCGTTGTTATGGATGGGAATATTTTACTATAAAGTAGAAGTCACGTCAAACACGGGCAAGCTCGATCTCGGGCGCATGGGCAATCAGCCCGTCCTCCGCCGCATACTGATAGAACAGCCGCAGCCCCGCAAGCGTCTCCGCGTCCAGCTGCCAGACGACAGCACTGCCGAGATATGCCCGCAGCTCATCGCGCGTGAACCGTCCGTCTGCGAGCACCTCGCCGATTGCCGCATCCTTTACCCGATCCCAGTCGCGGAACGCCGCCGCAATCCGCCCGTGCACCATGCACAGCTCCTCGGGATGCGCCGCCGCAAACGCGCGTGCCGCCGCCCAGATGCCGAACACCATGCGCATGCCCGTCAGCCGCTTCCACGCGCGCGCGAGATCGTAGATGTAGATCCCATCGGGCGGGTGATGATAGAGTTCGAGCGCATCATCCCCGATGAAGAGCGCGCCCGCTGCACCATCCGGCACAGGATCGTGCGGCGTGAGCGCTCGTGTTTCGTAGATTGGCGCAGCATCGTACGCGCGGCGCAGGATAATCTTCAGCAGGGCGTGCGAGGACGCCGATTTATCCGAGAGCAGGATGCGCCCGTCCTTGATCTCCTCGGCAGGGATGCACGAGACGAGCAGCACACTCCGCACATCGCCGTCGGACGCAATACACACATCCGGCAGGATGAGCAGATCCTCCGCGTGCCGCGCATACGTGATCGAGGACACCCCCGACACATCCAGATTCTTCGCCTCAAGCCGCCCGTTCAGCTGTGCGGGCGTCGCACGCAGGATGTCCAGCCCCTGTGTCGCCCCGTGCACGAGCGCATACGTCAGCGGCAGCACATTCAAAAACGCAATATGACCCAGACGCGGTACCATGCGCATCCCCTCCCTTTCTTTTCCCATTATAATCTTTTTTCGCGGAAAAATACAGTATCTTTTGAACGTTACTCAGCCCCATATGCCAAAAAGGGCCTCTACGCCCAACGTAGTGGAAACTAGGGAATCGCTGATAAAATGAAGTCTGCCAGATTGGCGTAGATTTTTCGTCCGAACAAGGAGGCAAACCGGACGCATAGCAAGGGCTATGTGGAGGATTTGCCGACAAAAAGCGGGCAAAAAAGATACGTCAAGATGGCGTGGCTGAATTTATCAGTGCTTCCCAAAGAAAAAAGGGCTGCTGCATGAGTCAAAATGACTTCGTGCAACAGCCCTTTGTCAGTATTGCCTGAACGTCCAAAGCGCCCCTACCGTCACGCTGCGCGTGCCACCTCCCCCATTGCGAATGGGGGAGGCTTTGGATTACGGCATATTAGCCTCCCCCGTCGAAACGGAAGGCTTCCGCATTACGCCATATTAGCCTCCCCCGTCGCTACGGGGGAGGGGGACCATGCGAAGCATGGTGGAAGGGGCGCTCCGAGAGCAGCCCCTCAATCAAGCCGCAGTCCCTCGATGAGGAGGTCACGCGCAGGAGCGAAGCGATAGATGCCGAGCGTTGCCGTCGGGATGGGGCGCGGCAAGCCGAATACATAGACCTCCTGCCCGAAGCCCATATCAAAGCGCGGCGCGGCATCCTGCACGAGCGCGGCGAGAAGTCCGCCCGGCAGTGCTGCGGCATTGACGGTGAAGGCAGTCGCGTTGCCCGCCGCCTGCCGAATCCGATAGTTGCCGAGAACGCCGTCACTGACGCCGCCAACGCGTCCCGTAACGCCATAGCTGCCCGGCGTTTCGGTATTCGTCGTACTGCTCTCAAAGCTGAGTCCGTCTGCACCGAATACGCGCTCGTCCTCACCGTCTGCGAAGCCGTCCGCGCGTCCCGTGAAGGAGGGCAGCGGCGCGCCCTGCACGATGTTCTGCGCGTCGGCGGTCAGCGTCAGCGTGCGCGGCGTGATTTTTCCTGTGCCCGTGAGCGTCGCTGTATTCAGACGATAGTTGCCCGCGCCCGCGCCCGTGAGGGTCAGCCCCGTGTAGTTCACCGCGTGCGTGCCGACGTTCTTGCCCGCATAGCTGCCCGTGCCCGTGCTCGTGACCGTGATGCCCGCGCCCTCACCGTCCGCAAAGTTCGAGAGGGTATAGTTCTCGCCCTTTTTCAGCGCGTCGCCTGCATTCGTTGTGCCGTCGTATACCTTGTCAAAGGTCTGCCCCGCCACAGCAGCAAGCGTCAGTGTACGCTGCGCGATCGTGCCTATGCCCGTGAGCGTGGTCTTGTTCAGCACATAGTTCCCCGCGCCCGTGCCCGTGAGGGTCAGTCCGCCAAAGGTCACGGCTTTGTCTGCGGCGGCATTCTTGTCCGTGTATGTGCCTGTGGAGGAAGCGAGCGAAATGCCATTGCCCTCGCCCGAGACAAAGCCGTCAAGGGTATAGTCTGTCCCCTTCGCGAGTGCCCGCGTGACGTTTGCATTGCCGTCGTAGGTCTTGTCAAAGCGTGCGCCGCTCGTCAGTGCGAGATTCAGCTGCTTCGGCGTAATCCTGCCCGCTCCCTGCGCGGTGTTCGCGATACTGTAGTTCGCCGCGCCCGTGCCTGTAAGCGCAACGCCCGTATAGCTCACTTTATTTGCCCCGGCGACGTTCTTGTCGTTATACGTCGCGCCGCTGGCGGTCGCCGTCACGCTGTTCTCCTCGCCCGCGACGACATTACCGAGCGTCGCACGGAACTTCGACGTGTCTGCGGCGGTCGTGCCGTCGTAGGTCTTTGTCTGCGCCGCGACGTCGAGCGTCAGCGCACGCTTTGTGATCGTGCCCGCGCCCTGCGCCGTGGTGGCGGCAAGCGTGTAGTTCCCGGCATCCGAACCCGCGAGACCGACACCCGTGTAGTCGATCCTGCTTGCCCCGGCGACGTTCTTGTCGTTATACGCCGCACCCGTGGCGGTCGCCGTTACATCGTCACCCGCGATGGCATTGTTCAGCACCGCGCCGAACTTCGATGCGTCTGCCAATGTATTCCCGTCGTAGGTCTTTGTCTGCGCCGCGACAGCGCCGAGCGTCAGCGCACGCCGCATGATCGTGCCGATGCCCGTGAGCGTGGTCTTGTTCAGCGTGTAGTTGCCCGCGCCCGTGCCTGTGAGCGTCAGCCCGTTAAACGTGACGGTTTTGTCTGCGGCGGCATTCTTGTCCGTGTATGTGCCTGTGCCCGTGACCGTGATGCCCGTGCCCTCGCTGCCGACAAAGCCGTCAAGGGTATAGTCTGTCCCCTTCGCGAGTGCCCGCGTGACGTTTGCATTGCCGTCGTAGGTCTTGTCAAAGCGCGTGCCGCCCACGAGGTCGAGCGTCAGCTGCTTCGGCGTGATTGTCCCCACGCCCTGCGCCTTTTTGATGGTATAGTTCTTCGACCCCGTGCCCGTGAGCGCGAGATTTTGGAACGTCACTTCCTTATCCCTGCCTGCGTTCTTGTCCGCATACTTGCCCGTGACAGCACCCGCCAGTTCGACATCCGAGCCATCGCTGCCGACAAAGCCCGCGAGACGATAGTGCTGCCCCTTTGTGAGCGTCCGCGCGGCGGTATCTAGCCCCCCGTCATAGGTCTTGTCAAAGCGCGTGCCGTTCGTAAAGCCGAGCGTCAGCTCCTTCGGCTTGACTGTGTACGCGCCGCCGGTGATGTCATACTGCTCGCTGTAGGCATGATATGTGCCGGCATCCTTCCCTGCCGTCCATGTGATACCGGGGGCGATACCCGCAATCGTCGGCGCCGTGCCGTCGTAGACACTCTCGCGGTTTGCAAGGTGCTTCGTCCGGAGGAATGCCGTGAGGAGCGGCACGGTCTTGCCGTCGTAGATGCGCCACGGTGTCCTCTTGCCGCCCTCGGTGGCAACG
>CAUVMF010000025.1:0-16796 GCA_963552975.1 uncultured Selenomonas sp. | reverse complement strand
ACCTGCTCCATAGATGTCGTTCTCCGTGATGAAGATCACCCATGTTTCCGGAAGTTCGGAGAACTCCGCCCCCTTTGCCAGTTCCCGCGCATCCATCATGCTGCTGTTATACCGCGCCCGACGCGGAACAGCACCCTCATTTGCACGTTGGACTTCACAATCGTAGAGTTTCCCCGCGCTGTCCTCTGCCAGTACATCAAAGCGCACACCGCGCCCATAGAGATTGTCCGCACTCTGCTGCGTGACCACGTGTTTGACGACAAGGTCATCACGTTCAAAGAAGAGGCGAAGGAGAAGCTGCATTCCTTCGGTGTAGTTGTCAAAGCACACGTTGAAAAAGGTATCATCAATCAGGCGGAACTTTTGAATCAGTACACCGTATTCCTCAGGAATGTCCTTTTTGATTATACGCACTACGCCTGCACCTCCTCATGCTGTTCTACTATCATAGTATGCTCTGCGGCGCGCATTGTCAATTATAAAGGGATCCCTGATAAAATAGTCTCTCGGATTGGCGTAGATTTTTTCGTCCGACCAAGGCGGAAAATCGGACGCAGAGTAGTGCTCTGTGGAGGATTTTCCATCGAAGTGCGGGCAAAAAAAGATGCCTCAAGATGGTAGTGCTGAATTTATCAGTGCTTCCTTAATTCCTTAGGACAGAGCACTTCTCATACGCCGCTCGTACCCGCGAGGCGTTCGACCTCTTCCTGCGGCAGCTGTGTTGCTTCGGCGATCTGGGAGAGCGTGAGTTTTCCCAAGGCGAGCAATGCTGCAGCCGTCCGACGGGCAGACTCAATGCGACCTTCGGCACGTCCTTTTTCGATACCTTCTTTGTGTCCTTCCGCAACGCCCTCGTTATAAAGTTCTTCCATTACTCTGCACATCGCTGTAACCCCCTTTTCATTTTCTTTGAAAAAACGTGCACGCTCCGCGAGCACCGTGCTATACATATCGTTCGGATTGGTGCAGAAAAAATCGTGCATCAATCGACCTAATGGATTGTCGCTCTGACATTCGCCATTCACATAGAAGGTTCGGCGCATTCTGCTGCGTGAACACATCCGTTACGCGTAGGCGGTCATTGCCCATTACGGCGCGAAGGACGACTGAACTGTCCCCTTTGTCAAGGACATTTTGAAAGAAGGGATTTGTTTCATCTGCTA
Organism: uncultured Selenomonas sp.; assembly: GCA_963552975.1. Classification (GTDB taxonomy): domain Bacteria; phylum Bacillota; class Negativicutes; order Selenomonadales; family Selenomonadaceae; genus Centipeda. Next base: position 15,633 of record CAUVMF010000025.1, on the reverse strand, counting down.
CTTTTTCTTTCCTAGTGTCAATGGATAATTTCCTGTTTTTAAGAACTCATCATATTCATTCGGCGACAGCTTCTGTAGCTGCCATTGGTATCGGTCTTTGTTGTAATAGTCCATCCAGTCATCTATCACCTCCTTGACCTCATGGTAACTCTTGCAGTTGCTGACATCAATCTCATCTTTCATGTGACCAAAAAAGCTTTCCTGGGGGGCATTGTCCCAACAGTTCGCCTTACGCGACATCGACTGCCTCAGTTTCTTGTTCTTTACAAGCTCGCTGAAACGAATGCTTGTGTAGTGGCAGCCTTGGTCGCTGTGAATCAGTGTTTCCATCTGCAAGTCTATCCCGTGTACGCGAACCAAACGTTGCACCGTTTCTAAGACGAAGTCCAGTTCTAGGCTATCACTCACTACATACGCGAGTATCTGACGCGTATAGGCATCCAATATCGTCGAGAGATAGCATGTTCCTTCCGGATAGGGTATGTAGGTGATGTCCGTCAACAGGACTTTGCGTCGCCCGTGTGTCGTGAATTCCCGGTTCAAGAGGTTATCCGCCACGCGGTTCGTCTGCATGGCTTTGGCCATCCGCCGGTATGGATTCGCTTTCCGGATCGGGCACAACAGTCCGTATTTGTTCATCAGTCGCCGGATTTTCTTGAGGTTCATGATGATCGGCGGATTCCAGTGCAACATGCACATGTAGATGCTCCGTGCTCCTTTGGCGTAACCTCTTTGCCCATAGGCTCTCAGGATGTGTTGGAAGTCTTCTTCATCTTGGCGCTCTCTCGCCGCACGCGCTGCAGCGGCTTGTTTCCAGCGATAGTATCCTGAGCGGGATACTCCTGCAATCTCACAAAGCATGCCGACTTGCAGGAGATTGTCTTCGCTCCGCAGCGTTTCTTCGATGACGGAGAATTTCTCACACGTCGTCATGATCCGCGTTTTTCTTTCATGTTGACGTGCTTGACAATTTTTTTTAGAAATTCTACCTCCTGCCTCAGGTATTTCAACTCATGCCACATCCGTTCTACGGACATGTCGTTTTCTTCTGCCGGCTTCAATACGCGGCGTTCTCTGTTTTGCCCTTCTGTAAACCCTTGCGGTGAGGCCGCTTCTTTCTTGATGCGTTGAACAATGCTGTCGATCTGCTTCTGCCCGAACATCTTGGGGTCATATCCAAGGTCTTCGAGTACTTTCCTCGGGCTGTTCCCCGCTTCATAGCTTGTCTGAAAGGCTTCTTTGAAGCGGATGGTGAAGTACAGTTTGTGCTTCGTCACGCGGAGGGTGTAGGGGTTCGCTCGCAGCAGTTTCATTTCTCTGGTGCTGTATTCTCTCATAGGCGGCTCCTTTGGGTGCTTCCATTGACGAGCCAGAGCAGGTTGAGGCGGGGGGCTGGGATTCAGCTTGCATGAACCATGGCAGCTTTGTCCATTCGGAAGGATTCGCTCCCTTGAACCAATGTCCTGTTGCAAGGATTCCAGACCTTTTTGCTTTGTCCATGTGCAAGGAATTTCACCTTCTTAGGGCTGTCCATGGATATGGGCTTCTCCGTCAGACGCAACAACAATTTCTTGCAGCGGAACCTGTTCATGAAAAAGTTTTCTTCGTCCCCGAGAGTATTTTCATCTGAACAGTGTTTTCCCGGTTTTTCCCCATCCCTTCTTGCTCCGTGTCCACATCCTTGGGTACAGTATACTCCTCCCTTTTATTTTACTGTTTTTCTCGATGTTTCGCAAGACAAAACGGGTCTGCTGCGCGAAGTCCGATAAACTCGCTCAGCAGACCCATCTATGTAAATGTTGGAGAAATCAATGTGCGCCGCAAGTGCCTGTTGACACGCTGCAGTCCTCTCTGCGGTTCGTAAAGCCAAGCTCCTTGATGAGCTCCACATCCTCGGCAATGGTCGTGCCCGATGTCGTGAGCATATTGCCCGTGATGGATGCAGACGCACCCGCGCGGAATGCCGTTGCGCCGTTCTCGGGGAGGAGTTTGCGCCCCGCACCGAGGCGGATGTTCGCGGTCGGATTGATGAAACGGAAGATTGCAACCATACGCAGGATGTCCTCGCCCGAAATCGGCGGGAGGTGTTCGAGCGGCGTCCCTGGGATTGCCATGAGCGAGTTGAGCGGGATGGACTCGATGCCGAGCTCCTGCAGCGCGAATGCCATGTCAAAGCGATCCTCCCACGTCTCGCCCATACCAATGATGCCGCCCGAACAGACAGACAGCCCCTCCGCCTGTGCCGCCTTGATCGTGCGGATGCGGTCGGCGTAGCTGTGCGTCGTGCAGATCTCGGGGAAATAACGCTCCGAGGTCTCGATGTTGTGATGATAGCTCGTCACGCCGGCCTCGCGCAAACGGTGGAACTGGCTGCGCGTGAGGAGTCCGTGCGAGGCGCAGAGGTCTATTGAGAGGGTGCGTTTCATCTCCTGATACGCCTCGAGCGCCTTTTCAAACTCCACCCCCGAGAGTGCGCCGCCCGAGGTGACGATGGAGAAGCGGTTGGCACCCGCGTCCTGATTCGCCTTTGCGTGCGCGATCAGATCCTCCTGCGCCATGAAGCTGTAAGTATCGACGCCCGTCTTATGACGGCCTGCCTGCGCACAGTATTTGCAGTCCTCGCCGCATCGCCCGCTGCGCCCGTTGACGATCGTGCACAGATCGATGTGATTGCCGCAGAAATGTTTCTGAAGGCGATAGGCCCCCTCGCCCAGCTCCTCGACCGGCGTATCCATAAAGACGGAGCGATCGTCCTCACGGCTGATGCGATAGCCCGCGATGATCTTCTTCGTGAGTTCTGCAATACGATGTTCGCGCATAAAAAAATCCCTACCTCGCAATAGATTGTATTTATCGGATCTATTATAAGTCAGGGATGTGTTTTCGTCAACTAAATATTTAGTTTCGGTTTACTCTGCGAGTAAATCGTTCAGCACACGTCGCACACGACCGTCATGCACACAGACCTCCGTGATGAAATCCGCGAGATAGTCACGGAAAACGCCCTCATGCGTGCAGAGTTCGCGCAGTTCTTCCGCACTCTCCTCTGCTGCAATATCGTACTCAATGCGATGCAGCAGGCGCGCAATCCGCCGCCGTGTCTCCTGTGAGAAGAAGAGCTTGAGGTTCGCTGCTGCCGCCGTACTGCGCGATGCCTGTATGAGCCATGTGCGCGTTATGAGGTCATCGCTGAAGTTTGCAAAGCCCTCTTCTTCCCATGCTTCCCCCGCCGACGGATCGTCGTCGCGCTCCCCCGCAAAGAAGTGGATTTCCTTGTAGAGCGTATCATTGAGGAGCCGCACGATCTCGGGCTTGGCATACAGGTGACGGTCACCGCGCACGCGGAACTCGCCGTCACGCAACCCCGCAAGTATACGGTGATAACGAACATTCGTATAGCAGGTGTAGAGCGTCCCCGTCTCCTTAAGCGCACGGTTCAGAACCATAAGCGTATCGTACGGTTCATAGGCACACTCAATCGCAAACGCCGAGATGATACGGTCAAACGTCTCCTCCGCAAACGGTAACGTGTCGCACCGCCAGTCGAGGATGTGCCAGTGCACGCCGAGCGCGGCAACAATCTCATTCTCCGCAATCTCCTCGTATGGCGTGACGGCATGGATCTCGGCATTCGGATAGAGTTCCCGCAGACGTGCGAGATGCGCCGAGCCATCGACGACGAGAATCCGCAGACGCTCGGGACTCGGCGCGAGCAGTTCAAGAAGCTCCGTCCTCACCGCGAAAAGTCCCCGCGCTCCGCCCACAGCCGCTCAATCTCCGCTGTGAATGCGGCAAGATAGGCGTCCACATCCATCAGCGCGGACTGTTCCACCGCTTCACGCAGTGCTGCACGACTTGCACGCACGGCGGCAATATCCTCCGCCATCCGTACGGCAAGATTCTCATACGAGCGCACCTCGTCCGCGATCCACTCCGTCTTTCCCGCCGCCGTGAGCATCGCCGCACCGAGGCGCGATGCGTGGTGCGTCTCCCCGCGCAGGCTCACAACAGGCACGCCCATATAGAGCGCCGTCGCCGTCGATGCGCCGCCCGCATACGGGAAGGTGTCGAGCGCAATGTCGATGTCCCCGTAGACCCCGAGGTAGTCCCGTTTTCCCGTCCGCACAAAGATGCGCTTCGCGGGCAGTTTCAGCCCCTCGATCATCTCTAGGATCGTCGTCACGCGCAGCGGGCTGTCCACGGCTGCATCCTGCAGGATCAGCTGCGCCTGCGGCAGCTTTTTCAGAATCCGTCCCCAGAGCTTCAGCGACTCCTCGTTGATCTTCATGAAGTTCTGCATGACGCCGAAGGTCACGGGCGCGTTGGCAGGACGCTCCGCGACTGTGCTCGCCCGCATCGCGCTGTCGGGCGTGAAGCAGAAGGCGTGCGGCAGACGCAGCAGCTCCTCGCTGTAGAACGCCTCCGAGCCCGCAGGGGACAGCACCTCATCCGTCAGGAAGCCGTCGACGAATGGCACGCCCGTCGTCGCGAACCAGCCGATCCCGCTGATCTGCACGGGTGCGGGACGGCGTGCGAGTACCATGAGCGTCATACCACCATCCGTGTGTCCGCCGAGGTCAACGAGCACGTCGATCTCGTCCGCACGAATCCGTTCCGCCTGCTCCTCGATGGAGATGTTCGCGAGTGCATGGTAGTTCACCGCGCCGCGCAGGCTCTCCGTAAATCCATCCGCACGATCGTCAAGCGCATATGCGTAGACATCGTAGTCCTCCGTCAGCCCGCGCATGAGCCCTTCGTAGAAGAGAGAGGACGAGGAACTGAGGAAGTGCTGCGCAATGAAGCCGATCCGCAGGCGTGCATGATGAACGTCCGCACGCGACGGCAACGGCTCCTCATGGCGATAGAGCGTTGCGTACATATCGAACTGCGCCTTAAGCTCCTTCGGCGTGAGGTTCGGGACGGCGTGACAGAGATAGAGATAGTTGGAGAAATGCGAGCGTTGGCTCCGCAAATATTTATCCTCGGTCGCCGCCTCGAAATACGCGGCAATCGCCCCCTCTGTGTCCGCGAGCGCGCCGCAGCACGCTCCCATCATCTCGGAGAAGCGCCACTGCTCATCGGCGGGTATCTCCTCGTGGGCGCGCATGTAGAGGATCGCCTCGATCGCCTCATAGATATAGCCCTGATGAATGTCCTCGCGGAGGGCGGTATAGTCGTCCATCCAACTCATTGTACTGTTCTCTCCAATCTAAAATATGCCACCTCGGGCGGACAGCCGATCCGCAGCGGAAACCAACTGCCGTTGCCCGTGTGCACATAGCCGTAATTCTCACCGATGCGCACCATGCCGCGCGTGTACTTGAACACGGGGAAGAGGGGCTGACCGAGGATGCCGAACTGGCTGCCGTGCGTATGCCCCGTGAGGGTCAGCGGTACGCCGCCGCGCGCCGCCGCATCGTCGATAAACTCGGGATGATGCGCGAGCAGTACCGTCACCGCATCTGCCGGCACATCCACCATCGCCTCTCTGAAATACGCCTCTTTCTGCGTGTAAAATCCGTCGCCGCGTGCAAACGGATAGTCCACACCTGCGATGTAGAGTGTACCGCGCCCCGCGACACGCTCCGCATTGTTCCGAACAACGTGCACACGCCCTTCGCGCTGCATACGATCGACGAGCGGACGCGCGTTCCGATAGTATTCGTGATTGCCGATGCAGTACCAGATGCCGTCGTGCCAGTCTCCTGTGTGCGCCGCAAGCACCTCGGCGGCACGCTCGTTCAGCGGCTCGTCGTCGAACAGATCCCCCGTCACAGCGAGGAGATCGGCGCCGCCGCGCGCAGCCTCCGCAAGCAGCGCGTCGAACTCCTCCACGGAGAAGTACGTCCCGAGATGCACGTCGCTGATCTGCGCGATCACCATGCCGTCCGCCTCGGGCGGCAGATTACTTACAGGGATTACATAGTCACGCCGTACCGTTTGATGCCGTTCAATGAATGCACCGTAGCTGCTGAGGAGAAAGCCCGCCGCAGGATAGAGCACGGCATTTTTGAGCACACGTCGCCGCTCTGCGGAATACGGAACACCGCGTGTGCTGCACCAGAGGAACCGCAGGAGAACGGCAATAACGACGAAGCCAAGGGTAATCAGCTGCCCCACGAGAAAGAGGATGATGGGCAGCGCAAGCATCCCCGCCCACCCGTCCGTTTGATGGGTGCGGAACAGATAGTAGAGCAGCCCCACGCCCCCGAGTTCAGCAGCAACCAATGCGAAGCGCAGGATACGCAGCCGCCGCCCCGATGCCAGATAGCGCAGCGCGTACAGACACAATCCGAGACAGGCGAGCACGACGAGCAGGAAAATCACAAAAAAGCCGGGCAATTTTACCTCCTAAGCTGTCAAAGCCCCGTAATCATGGAAACAAGCGGAATCGTCGCCACCGAGATCAGCGTCGAGAGCGCAATGATCTCCGTCATGAGCGGATAGGCGACCTTGTTGTAGAGCAATGCCACCATTGCGACCATGCCGCCCGTCGGCGCGGCGACGATGACGAGACTGCACCCGAGGATGTAGGGATTCGTGACAAACGACTTCATCGCGAAGAGAATCGGGATCGGCAGAATCACAGCCTTGAGCAAGGCATAGATCAGGAGTTTGCGATCCGTCAGCATATGGCGCAGGCGGATGTCCTTCAGCGACGCACCGATCATCATCATCGCCAGCGGTGCCGTCATGGCACCGATCATCGTAAACGCCTGCATGAGGAGCGGCTGCGTCGGAATCTCGCCGAAGTAGATCACGCACGCAATCAGCGAGGCGATGATGCCGGGATTGAGCAGCATACGGAACATCTCACGCCCACGCCGCTTGTGGATGCTGATGGAGGAAACGCCGTAGACGAAAAAGAGCAAATTCACGGGGATGAAGAAGAGCGTCATGTAGACGACCGCCTGATCGCCGTATACGCCCTGTACGAGCGGCAGCCCCATAAAGAGCGAGTTGTTGAACCAGAATGAGAGATTGACCGCACCTCGCAGCCGCCCACGATAGCGCAGGATGATCGGCAGCAGGAAACCGACAAGACACATCATCACGAGCAGCGCCGCATAGGCGGTGTAGGTCTCGATGACCTGTGCGAGTCCCATGTGCTCCTCGGCATGCATTGCCGCCGAGATGATGAGGCACGGGCACGCGATGTTGACAATCAGGGAGGAAAACTGCTCCTGATTGTTCGGAATGATGATCTTGTAGCGACGCGCGAGCGCCCCTGCAAAGATCATCAGAAAGAATACGATCATCTGCCCTAAAATCAGCATGACATTACCTTCTTTTCAGTTCATAAAATCAGTTGTGTTTCTCTTCCAACAGCGGCTTCAGGAACTTTCCCGTATAGGACTCCGCGACCTCTACAATCTGCTCCGGTGTTCCTTGCGCGACAATCGTCCCGCCGCGCACGCCGCCCTCGGGGCCGAGGTCGATGACATAGTCCGCCGCCTTGATGACATCGAGGTTGTGCTCAATGACGACGACCGTGTCGCCGCCATCCACAAGACGCTGCAATATCACGAGCAGCTTGTGAATGTCCGCCGCATGCAGCCCCGTCGTCGGCTCATCGAGGATGTAGAGCGTCTTGCCCGTGCTGCGCTTCGACAGCTCCGTCGCGAGCTTCACACGCTGCGCCTCACCGCCCGAGAGCGTCGTCGCGGGCTGACCGAGACGGATGTAGCCCAGTCCCACATCGCGGATGATCTCGAGCTTGCGTGCGATGCGCGGCACATTCTGAAAGAAGTCCACCGCCTCGTCGATCGTCATGTCGAGCACCTCGGCGATGGTCTTGCCCTTATAGTGTACCTCAAGCGTCTCACGGTTGTACCGTGCGCCCTTGCATACCTCACAGGGGACATAGACATCGGGGAGGAACTGCATCTCGATCTTGAGGATGCCATCCCCGCGGCACGCCTCACAGCGTCCGCCCTTCACGTTAAAGCTGAATCGCCCCGCCTTATACCCGCGCATACGCGACTCGGAGACCTGACTGAACAGGTCACGGATCGCATCGAACACGCCCGTATAGGTCGCGGGATTCGAGCGCGGCGTGCGCCCGATCGGCTGCTGGTCGATATTGATGACCTTGTCGATGTGTTCGAGTCCCTTGATCTTCTTGTGCTTGCCGGGCTTGCCCTTCGCGCGGTAAAGCCGCGAGGCGACCCCACGATAGAGAATCTCGTTGACGAGCGTGGATTTCCCCGAGCCGGAGACACCCGTGACGAGCGTCAGCGTCCCGAGCGGGAATTTCACATTGATATTTTTGAGATTGTTCTCCGCAGCGCCGACGATTTCGAGGACGTTGCCGTTCCCCTTGCGGCGCGTCTCGGGTACGGGGATGAATTTCTTGCGTGCGAGATACTGCCCCGTGATGGAGGCAGGATTCTTCATAATCTCCTCTGCCGTTCCCTCCGCAACCACCTCGCCGCCATGCTCGCCCGCACCGGGACCAATGTCGATGATGTGGTCGGCGGCATACATTGTGTCCTCGTCATGCTCTACAACGATGAGCGTGTTGCCGAGGTCGCGCAGATGGCGCAGGGTCGCGAGCAGGCGGTTGTTGTCGCGCTGATGCAGTCCGATGCTCGGCTCGTCGAGGATGTAGAGCACGCCCATCAGCCCCGAGCCAATCTGCGTCGCAAGACGGATGCGCTGTGCCTCACCACCCGAGAGCGTCCCCGCTGCACGCGAGAGCGTGAGGTAGTCGAGTCCCACATCAAGGAGGAAATTCAGACGCGCGTGGATTTCCTTTAGAATCTCTACGGCGATCTTCGCCTCACGCGGGGAAAAGTCCTTCTCCGCCTCCGTAAGGAACGTGTCCGCCTCGCGGATCGTGAGCGCCGTGAGTTCGGCGATGCTCTTGCCGCCGATCGTCACGGCAAGCGTCTCGGGCTTGAGTCGTGCGCCATGACACGCCGTACACGGGGTCTCCGTCATATAGTCCTCGTAGCTCTCGCGCATCTCCTCCGAGTCCGTCTCGCGGTAGCGGCGCGCAAGCGCGGGCATAACTCCCTCGTACGGGACGTTGTATTCCTTCTCCTCGCCGAACATATTCGTATATTGGAAGGAAACATACTCCTCCGAGCCGTAGAGCAGCAGCTTCTGCATCTTCTTATCCATGCGGTTCCACTGCGTATGCTCGTCGTAGTCATGCGCGCGGAGCAGCGCCGTGATCGCACGCATCCCATACGAGTTCGGATTTTTCGAGAGCGGCGCAAAGACGCCGTCCGCCACGCTGAGTGTCGGATCGGGGATCACAAGCTCCTCATCGAACTCCTTGTGACTGCCGAGTCCCGTACAGACGGGACACGCACCGAACGGGCTGTTGAACGAGAACATGCGCGGCGCAATCTCGGGGAGCGAGATGCCGCAGTCCACGCAGGCAAAATTCTCGCTGAACATGAGGATCTCCCCATCCACCACCTGCACGTAGACCACGCCGCCGCCCGCACGCAGAGCCGTCTCAAGCGAGTCTGTCAGACGGCTCTCCATACCCGCACGCACGACAAGGCGGTCAACGACGATCTCGATCGTGTGCTTCTTCTGTTTTTCGAGGATGATTTCCTCGCCGAGGTCGCGCAGTTCCCCGTCGATGCGGACGCGCACATAGCCGTCGCGGCGGATCTGGTCGAGGATCTTGCGGTGCTCGCCCTTTTTCCCGCGCACGAGCTGCGCCATGATGAGCAGCTTCGTCCCCTCGGGCTGCGTCATGATGGCATCCACCATCTGATCGACGCTCTGCTGTGCGATGGGCTTGCCGCAGTTCGGACAGTGCGGACGCCCCGCCCGCGCATACAAGAGGCGCAAATAGTCATAGACCTCCGTCACCGTGCCCACCGTCGAGCGCGGGTTGTGACTCGTCGTCTTCTGGTCAATCGAGATCGCGGGCGACAGCCCCTCGATATTGTCCACGTCGGGCTTGTCCATCTGCCCGAGGAACTGCCGCGCATACGCCGACAGCGACTCGACATAGCGACGCTGCCCCTCGGCATAGATCGTGTCAAACGCGAGCGAGGACTTGCCCGAGCCGGACAGCCCCGTCACCACGACCAGCTTGTCACGCGGAATCTCCACCGTGATATTCTTTAGATTGTGGGCGCGTGCGCCCTCGATTTTGATGCTTTCGTTCATTCGCTTTCGCTGTTCTCCCCATCGTCGGAAATGGTGTAAATCGTCTCATCCCCGCAGATATTTCGTATCTTTAGGCGCAGAGGTCGCTGCACCGATGTAATTGTCCCATTCCAAAATTCGTTCGTCTTGCTCCCGTTCTGTATGACATAGCCCGCCTTGTCGATGCGCAATTCCTCATCGCTGTGCCACGGAGCAGTCTGCGCCGCATGGGTCGCGTCGATGGCGATGTACTCGATCGCCTCCAAGCCCTCCTCACTGAGGAGAATCGGGCGGAACGGCTTCTTTGCCGAGCTGTTGACATACGCCTTGTCATTGTAGGCGGCAATCTTCTGTGCCACGCGGTCACTCGCAAAGGAGTGGATGCGCACGGTATAGAGCAGATCGCCCGCACCGCGCTCCACGGTAAACTCTGCTGCGTCCTCCACGACGGCATCGTCGAGGAGTGGCTTTAGGTCACGCAGGACGATCTCGACGAGCGTGGTATCGTCCTCCTTGATGAAGCGGCGAATGGCGGCCTCATCCTCGATGTCGATGTAGTAGACAATCACCTGCTTCACCTCGGACGGCAGGTCAGGCACCGCCTCACGCAGAATGCGGTTCATCAGTTCCTCGGTGAGCAGCTTCGTCGTGGAGTCCATGAGGTTCGGTACGTAGACGGGAACAATGCCATAGTGGCTGTCCTCGATCACGCCCTCCCAGAACTCATCGACGGCATCCTCGTTGCGCAGCCCCGGAATGATCTCCTTGATCTTCTCCATCGTCTGAACGGGATTGCGATAGAGCTGTACGCCGTCCTTTACCTCAAGCACGGAGAACTCCGCTCCTCCGGCGGCGAGGCGGTCGCGTGCGGTCTGCACGGAGTTCAGTCCCACATCCGCATGGATGAATCGCCGTCCGAGCCGTGCGGCGACCGCAGCGGTCACGCCCGAGCCGCCGAAGAAGTCCGCGACGAGCATCCCCTCGTCCGAACTCGCCTTGATAATACGCTCAAGCAGGGCCTCGGGTTTTTGCGTGGCGTAGTCGACGGATTCCTTTGCTCTCCCTGCAACATAGGAAATATCATCCCAATTATCTCCTATAGGAACACCTGGCAATTCATCCATAAAAACAATTCTACAACGCTTTATGGGCTTACCGTTTTTCCCTAGGCGAACTCTTCCATGACTGTTCGGGACATCTGTTTGTGGCGCATCCCACAATGCTTCAAACTTCTCTGGCGATGTTCTCCATCTTGCCACTGTTCCATGAAAATCATACGCAGGCATCTTGTTTTGCGGATCAAGCATATTTTCAAATTTGTAATAGCGTCCAGATGGCAGTTGTCTCCATTCTGCGTCGATATACTCCTGTGTATAAGGTTTATACTGCAAGTTAAATGGATATTCGTCACTTTTCGTATAGTAGAATATGCTGTCCTTTATACGGCTATAATTGCTCCTGCTATCATTGTGAGATGCCGTCCTAATCCACGTTATCTCATTCCGAAAATTATCTTCCCCGAAGATTTCATCCATCAACACTTTCACATAATGCCCGATATGCCAGTCCAGATGCACATAAATGCTTGCACGGTCACTCATCACGCTCTTGATGGCGACGAGATTTTCATACATCCAGTTCAGATATTTTTCCTTGTCCCAGACATCGCCGTACATCTTTTCCTCGAACACACGCAGAGCATCGTCCGTCAGCTCCGCCTCCGCCGCACGCAGTTCCTCCGCGACGCGCGGATTCCGCCGCAGATAGATCTGCTTTGCGTAGTCCGCACCGCTCGCAAACGGCGGATCGATGTAGACGAGGTCAACCTGCCGCCCCTGCTCACGCAAATAGGCGCACGCAGAGATGCACTCGCCGCGAATGACGAGGTTCTCCGCCATATTCTCGCCGACGCGCTCCTCCTCCGTCAGCTCGTAGACGGGCATCCCGCGCCGCAGATCGTCCGCGAGTACGTCCTGCCCATGATAGCGCAGGGTGCGTCGAAAGTTGCTGAGTACCGCCTGCCCCTCGATCGGGTCGGGGTAAAACGGGATATATCGTACCGCCATTGTGCACTCCTCGTCTGTATATCATCTGAAAACGGATTTTTTGTATCGCCCCTAAGCGGAACGCCGTGTTCGCGAGGGGCATAATGCACCACAATCCACAGCTTATGGAAGCACTGATAAATTCAGCACTGCCATCTTGGCGCATCCTTTTCGCCCTGCCTGTGTCAACAAATCCTCCACATAGCTTTGGCTATGCGTCCGGTTTGTTTCCTTGGCAGGACAAAAATTCTGCACCAACCTGACAGACTTCATTTTATCAGCGATTCCTTATGTGAAAAATGCCATGATGCGTGCGCGTGTCTGCTGCATCCGCTCCGCATCGCTCATTGTGTCCTCCAGATAGAGATAGTCAAAGTTCGGGTTCAGCTCTCTGAACTTCGTCTCCATAAATTTCCTGCGCTTTTGAAAGCGCGGGTCGTGCGCGTAGATTTCGCCCTTCGTCTCGATGATGAGGGCGCGCGCAATCCTGCCCTCTGTGCGCTCGATGAGCAGGAAGTCCGGCGTATAGCGTCCGACATACCGCCAGTCCGCTGCGCCGCGCTGCTCATAGCAGCGGATGCGGAACTCCGTGAGACTGCGGTCGCCGTTGTAGTAGGCTTCGATCTTCCTCTCCGCGAGCAGTCGCTCGGGCAGGAGGGATTGGAGAAAGCGTCGTTCAAACGTGCTGTCCATGTGATACGGCAGGTAGTGAAAGCTGCGCTCCTTGCCCACGGGCAGCCCCGACTGCCGGCGCAGTTTCTCTGCCTCCGCCGCCATGCCGACGCGCTCCATGGTCTGAATCGCCGCCTTAACATCCTGCGGTACTTCAAATTCTCCGCGATCATCGGCGAGAATGTTCTCCTGCGCCTGTACGCTCGGATAGTATTTCTCCGGCTCACGCGTAAGAATCGTACGCGGGAAGTCCGCGACCAGCAGCTTTGCCTCGGCGGGGATCTCCTCGATCTCTACCTTGGTATGCCATTCCTCGGCAAAGGCACGGCGGATGTTCGTACGCACGCGGCTCTGGATGACGCCGCGCCGATAGAAATGCAGCCCCTCGTGCTCCTCGGTGATTTTCGCAAAAATCTCACGCAGCGGCTCTTCGTACACGCGCAGGTCACGCAGTACAAGCGTCCCGAAGCTCTCCTTGGCGATCTGCTGCAGCCAGAGTGAAAAGACCGCCCCTGCACGCAGGTCAACGCCGCTCTCAAAGAGCCGCGTCTCCTGCACCATGCCGAATAGGTCGCGCTCCGTGAACGTCTCCATGCGTACGGTGTCGGGCGTGAGCGCACGCCGAATCTCGGCGCCGATGTCCTTTTTCACACAGCTGTACTCCTGTGTGAGTTCGACGCGCATCTGTACGAAGGAGACGGGCGGCAGTCCCAGATGCTCGATGCGGCTGACGCGCTCCCGCTTCTCTATGGGGACGCCGCCGCCGTGCTCGAACTCTGCGACGGTTGTGCGGTGTTCCTTGGCGAGCTGTTTTTCGAGCAGTTTTGCGTTGGACTCGTTCAGATAGATGAGTGCTGTCTCGGGTGTTCCCTTTGTGATTTGACGCAGACAGCGGCAGGAGGTCTGGAGTACCTTGTTCAGCGGGCACGCGCCCTTCTGCGCGAGGATCACACCCGTGAGCGAGCGGCAATCCCAGCCCTCCTTGCCGATTTCGGCGAGCATGACGATGCGCACACGCGAGATGGGCAGATCCAGTGTGTCAAAGGCGAGCTGCGCCCCCTCGGCGGTCTTGTATGCCTTGTTTCCCCGATGGAATTTCAGAATGCTCTCCGCTGCGGACAGCCCCGCCTCCTCGACGATGGCGGCGACCTCGGCGTAGGATTCCTCCAGATTTTCTATGTTGCTGAAGAAGATCGCCAGCTTCGCACACGTTCCATCGGCGTATCTCGTGTCACGATAGCGCGTGAGGAACTCGCGCAGCCCCGTCTGCATGATGGTGCGGCTCTCCATGCCCTGCTCTGCACAGAGTACGGTCGGACACTTGAGGAAGTTGCCGATGCCGTCAACGAGGCGATAGGAGCAGGCGATGGTCGGGATCTCCTCCACTTTGAACGTGAGATTCTCCGTCAGCTCGATTTTCTGCGGCTTTGCGAGGTACGGTGTGCCCGAGAAGCCGACGACGCCGCGCACAGAGCTGCCCGCACGCGTGCTCCACCCGGTCACAACGGCGCGCAGCTTGATGTCGTCGTCCGCCGCATGGTGCGCCTCGTCGATGAATACGGCAAGCCCCGGCAGTCGGCCGATGCGGCTGCGCAGCTCGTTCGCAAGGCGTTCACGCTCATCGGGTGTGTCCGCAAAGAGGGCGATGCGCCCGTCCGCCACTGTCACGCGGTCGAGGATAACCTTCTCTGCATTCGTGACGGCGACAAGCCCGATGAGGTCGGGATCTGCCTGATGGAGGGCGATTTTCTGCACGTTCGGGTTCTTTGCCCGCGTCGAGTTCTTTTGGCTTTTGCCCGCGTCCAGCATCTCAAATTTGAGCAGGCGGTGCACCTGCGATGCGGCGGGTTCGGCGAGCACCCACGTCGGGTCAAATCGCTGGATTGTGCGCAGACTTGGCACGACAGAGGATTTCAGCCCCGAGGGGACGAGGATGACGAAGTTGCGCGCAAAGGCGGGGTTCTTCGGCTCGGTCATGGCGAAGTAGAGGTCGAGGTAGATGAACGCCGCCATGAGGAAGGTCTTGCCCGCGCCCATTGGCAGTCCAAACAGATACTCCGCGTAGCTGCGTCCGCCAAAGATCGCACGCAGCACGGCGGGCGCGTCGATCTGCTCCGGCTGTGCGGTCAGAGCGGCGACGATCCCCGGAGCGCGTACTCTGCCCTCCTCCTCCATCGCCGCGAACTCGTAGAGTGCGGCGGCGGCGGGGTTCTCGCGCAGGTAGGTGCGCACGGGGACGGGCAGCGGTAGGCAGTCCAAGTCAAGCGAGTTAAAAAAGCCATCACAAAAGAGGTCGCAGAGAGGGCGATTGCCGCCCGCGACCTTGAGAAAAAGATATGTCTTGATCGCCGTAATCTGCGCGTCACGCAGCTCGCCGCGCTGCTCCATGTAGGCAATCATGGAGCGCATGGGGCAGTCCGCCGCCGCATAGAAGGCATCGCATTTGCGCTGTATCAAATCGTAGAACAATCGCCCACCTCTTATTTTTTCTTCTTCGGCAGTTCGCCTTCGAGTTCGACAATCATATCACGCAGCTCTGCCGCACGCTCGAATTCGAGGGCGCGTGACGCCTGCTGCATTTCGCGCAGGAGACTCTTGACGAGGTTCTCGCGCTCCTTCTTGCCGAGTTTCTTCTTCGCCTTGCCGTCCTTTTTGCCGTAAGGTGCTCTGTCCTCGGCAGCGACGAGTGTCATCTCAATGAGCGGGACGATGGGCTTTTCGATGGTCTTCGGCGTGATGCCGTGCGCCTCGTTGTATTCGTTCTGGATCGTGCGGCGGCGTTCTGTCTCGTCAATGGCAC
>CAUVMF010000024.1:0-16876 GCA_963552975.1 uncultured Selenomonas sp. | reverse complement strand
ACGGTGAGCGGCATATCGTCACGGGCGAGATCAACTCCATCATGGCGGGGCTCTCTTGCGGCGAGCCGAATCCGATCGCGTGGGAGATTCTGAAAGACTACGCCGATCACTTCGTCTCCGTGCCCGAGTGGGTCGCGGCAAAGGGCATGCGCATCCTCGGCAATCCGCTTGACGACGATCCGCGCGTCGTCTCGGGCGAGAGCGGCGCGGTCACGACGGGACTCGTCGCAGAGCTCATGCAGAACCGCAGCCTCGACTACCTGCGCGACCGTATCGGCCTCGGCAAGGACGCGCGCATCCTCTGCATCTCCACCGAGGGCGACACCGACCGCACGAACTACCGCCGCGTTGTCTGGGACGGGCTGTACCCGAGCTATTGACACGAAATACGTACAAAATGTCCCTGCGCCGAAACGGTGCGGGGGCATTGTCATAGGCGAAAGTCTTCTTGTCGCATCATATCAAATAGGGCTGTGTATGGTACTTGGAAATGGCACGCGACATCGGGAAGTTTCGGATTGTTTGAGCGCGTCGTTATGCGACCTGCCGACTGCTCGAAGCTCAGGAGCGTATAGCCATATACTTTGGCGGCGGCGATCAGCCATGGGTCAGCAACATTTTCTCGCGACCAGAGACGAAGCGCGGATTCGGTGTATTGATCGCTTTGCTGAATAAAGCTCAGAACATCTCTATACGTCTGGATAATTTGTATATCCTGCGTCGACAGAATACATTCGTTCGGAAGATCGCTTATCCATGCGGAAAGTTCGTCTGTTCCCTTTAGAATCTCATCGCGCACCTTATCCAGAACGGCTATTTTATCCAATGAGATTTTAGGATGCAGCTGCTGCCAAAAAGATGGGGCAAAATCAAACGGATAGTATGCACGGGCAGGGCGTATCAGACTATTGGCGTCGATGAGGTATTTTTTGCTCAACTCAACCGCCTCCCATCCGCTCAAGTGCACCTCTGTAGGTTCTGCGATTCGTTGCTGTCAGTCGGTAGGCATCTGTATCCTGTGTGTTCCCTTGAATTACGCTCCGTTCAAGGGCGGTAAGAAAACGGTGATCAAGGTTCGAGAGCAAGGTTTTGTAAAAATCGCCACCGCTTTTCTTTTTATGAGCTTTTGTTTGCTCCCATCGCTCTTTTTGTAATGCAAGCATACGTGTATAGAGAGTTCGTGGTATCTTTTTGGTTGTATAGGCGCGTCGCAGAATCACCGCTTCACTGCATCGGAAATGACGCGCGGCTTGTCCTATCATATCTTCAACAGGAATGGACGAATCCCATACTTCGGAAAAATCTGCTGCAGGGACGAGCAGTTCTGCTGCAACGGCATTGCACTTCTGTTCGAGCAGACTCACGCGCTCATCCGACCATTCGGGATTGTTGAACAGGCTGTTTTCGCCGAGCCATACATGAACCGTTTCGTGAAGGAGAGAGAAGAGGCGTCCGTTTGCTGTGTCTGTAGTGTTTATAAAGATGAGCGGCGCATGGGTATCAATCAGGGTAAACGCACGGAATTCCTTCACATCGAGTGGACGATGTGTATTTGTTCCGACCTTCCCCCCCGTAAAGATGAGGAGTCCATGCTGTACGAGTGTGTTGCGTAGGCGATTGAAATTATCTTCCGCATTTTTTCCTTCTCTGTACCAGTTTGTTTTGAGACCAAGATCATCTCGTATCCGTTGTGCAATCTCGGTCGCGGAATCGTGGAGGCTACAACTCCCGACAAAGGGAAGAACATCCACTTGTTCGCGTTTGAGGTCATTCCTCATCCAGTCCTGAATTGCTGTCATTTGATCCAGAATATCGATGAGCTCACGGCTCGGCTTTTGGTTTTTTTTACTTCCTACGGTGCGGTATTCGGCAAGTGCGATATCCTCGTCAGGCGGTGTCTGTAGAAGAAAATAGCCGAATGGAATACGCGTCTTCCTGCTCATCGCTTCCAGCTGTTTCAGTGTTGGCTGCTTTTCCCCGGTCTTCCATGCGTTCAGCTGGTCGAGTACATCGGGAGCGACCTGATCTTCATGGACATTCTGCATAATCCAGTCGATCACGGGCGCATGAATCGGCACCGTGACGGTTGCCATTTGAACCACCTCCTTTTGTTCGTTTCTTTTATGATAGCATATTTATGAAGTGAGTTCTATAGAAAACAACCTACCGGCTGCCGAAATGCAGAGTTTATCAGAGCTGTATTTCCGTTTCTGTTGAACAACGGAAATATAAAAGGTATAATGGGCATAGAAATTTCCGTTTGTATGGGAGGGGAGCGGTATGAACACGCGTGCAGGATATTTTCGCCAGAATCTGACAGGAGAGCTTGCCTATTCTTCCTTTGTTCCAAGCTCCTTGCCGCCTAACCCGCCCGTCGTGCTTGATGCGGAGGGAGTGGAACTCCTCGTTGCGGCGCATCGTCAGCTCGCATTGCTTGAGGGGCTTGCGGTGCGTATTCCGAATATGGAGCTGTTTGTCTCCATGTATGTACGCAAAGAGGCACTTCTATCCGCTCAGATCGAGGGGACACAGGCGACGCTGGACGATGTGCTGGATCCTCTTCTGGATGTCAATGCCAATCGGGATGTGGCAGACGTTGTGAACTACATCCGTGCGACGGAGTTTGCGCTGCGTCGCCGCGCAGAGCTTCCTCTTTGCAATCGCTTGATTCGGGAGATTCATGGTGTTCTGATGGAGGGCGTGCGCGGGCAGGAGAAATATCCCGGCGAGTTTCGGCGCACGCAGAACTGGATTGGCGGGGCGGGCAGCACGCTCAAAAATGCGCGCTACATTCCGCCGAATGTGGAGGATATGAATGCAGCGATGTCCGCGCTTGAGACGTATATGAACGCAGAGGACACACTCGATCCCCTCATTCGTACCGCACTCATTCATTATCAGTTCGAGACGATTCATCCATTCCTTGATGGCAATGGACGCATCGGACGGCTGCTGATTACGCTTTTCCTGATGGAGCAGAATCTCCTGAGCACGCCCGCACTCTACATCTCCTATTTCCTGAAGCAAAACCGTATCGAATACTATGACCGCATGAGTGAGGTGCGCCGCACGGGGAACTACGAGCAATGGATCCTGTTCTTCCTGCGTGCCATTGCGGAGTCGGCAGAGGACGCTGTGGATACCATTGACCGGCTGCATGAGCTCCATGAAAAAAATGCTGCACTGCTCGCGGATGGGACGAATAAAAAGCAGCTTACCACTCTGACGAAACTCTTTTCCTACATCGAGGCACATCCGATCATCGAGGTGAAAAAGACCGCCGAGGCCCTCGGCGTCTCCTACAACGCAGCGGCGCGCGCTGTCAGTGTCCTGCTGGAGAAAGGAATGTTGGCGCAGCACGAGAAGGTCGGAAAGACACGGCTATATTCGTATGCGGCATATTTGGATGTTTTGCGAGGGAGTATGTCCTCTGCTTAGCAGGACGAAAGAGGGAAAATGACCACAGAAGTCAAATCATCATGATAAATCGACTGCAATCTCATACGGCATGACAATGGGATAAGTGCGCCCATTTTCCCGAATTTCCCGCTGAAACGGGTGATTCGGGGAAGAGAAAGGGGCAACGGGAGCAGTATTGAATGCTCTTTTACGGTACAGTTTGTGAATTTTGCGCCTGCGGATTAGTTGACTGTGATTATCCGCTATTTATCAGCGATTCCATAAAAATACCGCAGACCGAGATCTGCGGTATACTGTTCGTAGGAGTGGGAAATCAGAAGAAGAACTGGACGCGGCCGAAGAGTTTCGAGACCTTGTCTTGGCCGTCTACAACACGTGGATTAAGATCCTTGCCGCGGAAATATTTTGCTGTGAGGACGACGTTCGGGAACAGCGTGTAGTCTGTTCCAACCTCAACGCCCTTTGTGAATTCCATTGCACCGTCCGTTGTGGCTCCAAGCGCCGCTCCCGCAATGTAGCGGTAGGAGACGTATGCACCCCATGAGCCGCGATCTTCGGGCTTTGCGCCCTTGTAGTCGTAGCTGATCTGATAGGACTTCTTGTATTTTTTGTCCATGGCAAGGCTGTTGTTGCATGCATAGGCCGCAGAGAGGAAGTTGTTCTTATCGAAACTGTATCCGGCGTTCACGCCCCAGATGCCTATCCGTTCCTTGCCGCCGGTATAGCCGATATAGTTTTTTGAGCTGAGGCGGTAATAGCCGACACCGGCCGTAAGACGCCCGTTATACATGAGCTCTGCAGCCTGATAGTTCGCCGGATCTGTAAGCTCCTCGTTACTGATGCGGCCTGCCTGGAGTTTTACACGCAAATCCTTACCAAACGAGACCTCTGCGCCCGAAAAGTGGTGATCGAAGATGAGTGCACCCGGCTTCGCATACGCCTCCGCCGAGAGCAGCTCCATTTTGCCGAGCTTGACCTGGAAGTCGCCGTAGTCGCCCTGTGCCCATGCGTACTTCAGCCCGACTTTGTCGCTGCCAGCCTCACCGGCATCCTTATTCATCTTGGTCTCCGCATCGAGGCGTGCATTGACGTGCCAGTGGCTATTTACCTCTGCAGATGGCTCAAGGCGGAAGAGGAGATTGTCGTCATTCGTCCGCTTTTTGCCGCTGTCACGCAAGGTCTCAACGCGCTCGCTCGTGTACGTATACTCGAGCACACCGTTCCACTTCACCATATCCGCGTGCTTCTCGAGGTTCGACACACGTACGCCGAGATTGTTGAGCTCATCCGCGAACTCCGCAGCCAGACGATCGACGAGCGCGCGATCCGAGACGGGCATATCGTCCTTTGCCATCGCCTTTGCAACCATCTGCGCCATCTCGTAGCGCGTGATATTGCGGTCGCCGCGATACGTGCCGTCGCCGTAGCCCTCGACTACGCCGTCCGCCGCGAGCTGCGTCACCGCATCGTACGCCCAGTGGTCGCGCGGCACATCGCTGAACGGGTTCGCTGCCGCGAACGTCGTCGATGCTGCGCCGATGACGAGCGCCGCGCTGAGCGCGGATACCAGAGATTTCTTCATGAGAACTCCTCCTTTTGAATCTGCGGGAGGACGGCGTGCCTATGTTTCCAATGCGTGCATTGTGTCTGCAGCCGTTCGTCCTGCCCATCTCACTATTGAGATTAAATCCTATTATACGGAGTGGTGAGAAAAATTGTCAAGCAGAAGTTTCAGAAAAAGCATAAATATATGACGAAATATCTTCTTACCAAAGGCTTACCTATGTGCTATAATGAAGAAAATTTACGCGGAAATTTGGTAGGGCGGAATACAAGATGAACGAATCCATCAAGGCGGTGCATCTTGCACATACGGACGGCGCACGCGCGGACTGCATCTACCGCACGGCGGCGGCCAGCGACGGCGAGCGGCATATCGTGACGGGGGAGATCAGCTCCATCATGGCGGGGCTCTCGTGCGGCGAGCCGAACCCGATCGCGTGGGAGATCCTGCGCGATCACGCCGATCACTTCATCTCCGTGCCCGAGTGGGTCGCGGCGAAGGGGATGCGCATCCTCGGCAATCCGCTCGATGATGATCCGCGCGTCGTCTCGGGCGAGAGCGGCGCGGTCACGACGGGACTCGTCGCAGAGCTCATGCAGAACCGCAGTCTTGACTACCTGCGCGACCGCATCGGCCTCGGCAAGGACGCCCGCATCCTCTGCATCTCCACCGAGGGCGACACCGACCGCACGAACTATCGACGCGTGGTGTGGGATGGATTGTATCCGAGTTTTTAAGTGAAACTGCTCACAATGGCGTTTGGAGGGATTATGCGTCTATATTTTGACTGCTGTTGCTACAATCGTCCGTTTGATGATCAGTCACAACAACGCATTCATGACGAGAGTGAGGCGATCCTCTCGTTGATAAATCGTGTTGCTGCGTGTGGGGACACCATTCTTGACAGCAGTATTTTGCGGCTCGAAATTGAGCGCATCAGTGAGCCTGTGAAAAAGGCGAAGGTACAGCAGCTGCATCGGATTGCCTCGGAGGTCATCACCTATGCACCTGAGATTCGTCGTCGCGCTGAGGAGATTCGGCAGATGACTGCAATTCACGAGATGGACAGTCTGCATCTTGCGAGCGCGGAGTTTGGTAACGCCGATGTTTTTTTGACAACGGATATGAAATTGCTCAAGTCCTGCCGTAATGCAGGGCTTCATGTACGCGTGATGAATCCCGTATCGTATTTGGCGGAGGTGATTGAACATGATGGATATTAACGTCAATAGCCCGAGTGATGTACGGGCGGCGGGGATGCAGGTTTTGGCGGAATCTCTGGGTGCGGTTGGATTCGCACGATTCATTCAGCAGTTTGAAAACGGGTGGGGTGACTATACACGAGAAAAATATGAGCGTAAAAGCCCGACATTTGATGAACTCGATGATATGCTCCGCGCGTATTCGTAGGATGCGGTGAAAATTTCTCAACAAAGAGGTGCTCTCCGAAGTCGTTTTGACTTGGAGAGCACCTCTTTGTTGGGATTGTCCGGACACGCTCATTCTGCGTAATGCCCTCTACAGGCTTTGACAATGATGGCGTCCTCTGTCATCGCGTAGACAAGTCGGTTCTGTTCATCGATGCGTCGGCTGTAATCACCGCCAAGGTGTTTTAGCAGCTCCGGCTTTCCAATCCCGTTTAATGCACCGTCACGATCAATGCTTTGCAGCAGCTGGTTGATCTTCTTCAGCGTGCGTCTATCCTGTGTCTGCCAGTATAGATATTGCGCAAAAGCCGTTTCTGTGAACGTGATCTTACGCATTTTCCATCGCCTCTAGCTCGGCAAAGGTTTTGGTAACCGTCCGTCCCTCACGAAGATCACAGTTGCTCTGTTCCAAGATGGCAAGATATTCATTTTGTTCTTTTTGATGAAGTCCGGCTATGAGCTCGTTAATACAGTCCGTGACGGTGATATTCCGCAGCTTCGTATAGTTTTCAAGAATGCGCGCATTTGTATCGTTGATCTGAATGGCTAGTGTCGTCATGGCAGTGTGCTCCTTTCTGTATGGCTTACTGTTATTATAACAAAAACACATCCTTACGCAACAAGAAGATTTGATGAACTCGATGATATGCTGCGCGCGTATTCGTAGGATGCGGTGAAAATTTCCCATCAAAAAACCCGAGGTGTCGACCTCGGGTTTTTATATATCTCTGCAAATGTCTCAGCGCACAAATACCACGTTGCCGTTCATGAGCATCTGGCTCTGTGCATTTGCTGCGAGGATGCGGTCGCCGTCGTCGACGGAGACGACAACGTTGACTGGGTTCGTGGAGTTGTTGCCGCCGCGCACCTGCACCGCCCTTATGACGAGCGGGCTGCCGCCGGCGCGCGGGAGGGTCTGGGCGGAGGAGACGCTGGTCGAGTAGCCGACCATGCCCTGCGAGATCGCCTGATCGTAGTTGATGTTGCTGACGCCGTAGATGGCGCGTCCGTTCGTGTCATAGATGACGGGGGAGAAGCTGGGCTTGAGTCCCAAGCCGCCCGCATCCACGATGACGCCCGTGTAGCCGCCGCGCGTCTGAACGTGTGTCGTAATCTCAGCCGTAATGGTGGCAGAGATGACCGGCGGAGGTGGGGTGGGCGGCGTGTTGTCACGGATCGCGGGCATGATCGCGGATGAAAGTCCCTGCATGCCGTACATTGGCATGGACATGACGACGCGGTAGCTGCCGTCCGGCATCTGCTGCTCCTCGACGATGACCGCGCCCTTGATGAGTGCGCTGACCTTGGTCTTGACGAGATCGCTTTTGATGACGAAGTTCTCGACGGTGGTCTCAGCGTCGACCTGCACACCACTCACCTGCTCGGCAAGATTGCGCTGTGCGTCAACGATGGCCGCACGGCGCGCCATGATGCCCGCCTTGGAGCCGTACGTTCCCATCGGCGGCGTGCCGAAGCCCTCCGCCGTGATGGTACCCTGCTCCCACTGTGCGGCGGCCTCTGCGGCCTGCATCATGGTGAGCGTGGGCAGCGTGGCGTCCGGTGCCATATAGAAGCCTGCACCGAATGCAAATACGCCTGCAATAGCTCCGGCAAGTGCTTTTTTCTTCAGGTTCTTCATTATCGTCGCTCCTTTACATTGAGTCAACAGAAAACGGAGACGGACGCCGAGCGTCCATTCGTATATCCCTTACCGCTTCTTTCCCTTGGTGTTGACACCCATCTTCGTAAAGATGCCCTCTTTGCCGTTCACGGCATCCTTGATCGCCTTGGAAACGGCGTTGAATGCCATCTCGTCAGTGACGTTCGCGGAGCCGAGCATGAACACACCGTCCTCCGATGCAACGCCGCCGGATACGCGCTTTGAGCTGCCCTTGCCCTGGCCGACGAGGACGACGCGACCCGTCGAGACTTCGACGACGCGGATGGAGACGTTTGCCACGACGCTCGCCTGACTGCCGACCAGTCCGCCGAGAAGGTCGCCGAGACCCAATGTGTCTTCCTTCGCTGAGAGGTTGGTGAGTGCGCCGAAGATCTTGTACTCGACGCCGCTCATATTGCCGACTTCGACGGCGCTGTCCTCTGCGATCAGTCCGGTCATACCGAGGCTCTGTTCATCCACGAGACCTTGGAACTCGATACGCTCATAGACTTGGAACACGTCGGGACGATCGCTGATGAGGGTGATCAATTCCTCGGTTGCAACGCCTGCATGGTCGCCGAAGCCGCCCCATCGATCCGGTACTTTGTTCTGGAAGGGCATGACTGCAACGGTGGGGTTGTCATAGAGCCCCGCCTGACAGACGGAGCCCATCATCAAGCCTCCGAGAAGAACAAGTACGCCCATCATTTTCTTAAACATAGAACTCCTCCTTAAGTGTAGACCCGAGGGAACCGCTGATGAAATGGGCCATTCCGATTGGTGCCGGATTTACCAGTGCTTCCCTATTGCTCCCCGGGTGCACCACGCGGACGGGCGGATGATGGGTATGGGCAGAAAACACGAAACTGCCTACCGTGGGTGCATGGATGTCGACATACACGATGTCGCTTATTATTTTAGCATAAATGAAAGGGAAATGATACTGTATGATTGGACAGGTCTAAACGTCCTATTTTCTGAAATCTTAGAGGAATGACGCGGTTTGGCGGGATTTTTGCGCGGGCGCTTGCGGCGCCGTGTGAAAAATATTTTTGAAAAAATAAGGAGTTGCTGTACGAAGTCGCTTTGACTCGTACAACAACCCCTAGGCAGTCGCTCCTCAGCGGAGGGTGATCTTCAGTTCGCTGTCACTCGTGCTCTCGACGAAGATGGAGAGGCTGGTTTCGCGCTGGAGCATCTGGAGGATGGTGAACGGCTTCTGCGAGGAGGCGATGTCGATGGTTGTCTTGCCTGCGTTCGTGCCGCGCACGTAGACATCCTGCACGCCGCGCAGCCCCTTGAGCTCCTTGACGAGCTGGTCGACGAGGGAGAAGTCGCTCGCGCGGACGGTGAGCTGGATGCCGGAGAAGGCGCTCGCCGCTGCCTTCATGAACTGCTGCTCGAGTTTCTCTGCTGCCTTGCGGGCTGCCACCTGACGCGACTTGCGGCGCGCGAGGTTCTCGCTGTTCTCGACGCCCTGACCATCGACGGAGTAGGTGCCGATGATCGTGCCCGTGCCGAAGGAGATGATCTTCAGGTCAAGATGGGTGCGTGCCGAGGACATCGGCGACGTGACGTAGCCGCCCTGGTTGTTCGGGAGCTTGATATCGTAGCCCTCCGCGTGGCTGCGGCCGATGACGAGGTAGTCGATCGGTCGGTCAGCACTCGACGCGCCGTACGGGAGGCTGCTGTCGCCGCGGTATACGGCGTTCAGCATGGCAGAGTCCTGCAGCCAGGAGACGAGGTTTACATCGACGACGTGCTTGAAGCCGACCTCGAGCAGGCGCTCGTTGAGGGCGGTCTCGAGGATCGTGTCATGACCGGGGAGTCCGCTGTAGTTGTTGTCGAGATCCGAATCATCCGAGAGGATGACGACGCCGATGCGCGGATCACCCATGCGCATGACGGCATCCATACGCTTCATGAATGCCGAGTTCGGGTCGGTGTTTACGTCGACGTTTGCGCGGATGCGGTACTCGCCGCCATTGACGGACTCGCTGATGACTTGGATGTTCTGGACGTAGCCCTGTGCGTGGGAGAGGATCTCGTCCAGCTCCACGGCGGTGTTCGAGACGACGGTGTTGGAGTTGATGTACATGCCCGCAACCTGCTCCACGGCGGTGCGTGCAGCGTCGCGCATGGCGGAGTCGCGGTCAACGCCAACGCCGTCGACCGTGACGGTCTGGGCGAATGCGGTCTGTACCATTGCCATACAGAGGGCGAGCGCGATGAGAAATTTTTTCATAACGTGTGGATGCTCCTTTCTAAAGGTCAAAGGAATGCACGTGTTTTCTGCATTTTTATCATACCACAAAAAAACGTAAACGTGAAGAGAAAACAAATGAGACACAAAAAGTGCCGCAGGAGTTCTCTGCGGCACAGGGGAACGGGATCTCCGTTACTTTTTCTTGTCGTCCAACTCAGCGAGATCGAGGTTCTGCGAGGAACGCACGAAATCGTTGAAGTCTTCTACAACCTCGTTGCCATCCTCCTTGCCCGCGACATAGCTGCGGAACGTGCCGATGAAGCGGTTAAGGCTCGACTTGTACGAGGCAAGGCTCGGGATGTCCGGCACCTTCGGGACGAGCGCATTGATCTCGGCGATCTTTGCCTCGGCGGCGGCGCTGTCGATCTGCTCCTGCTCGAGCATATCCGCGAGCTCGCGCACCTTCATGTTCAGCTCGAGGAAGGCGGCTGCATTTACGCGTCCCTCCTTGCGCATATCCTCGAGGCGGGCAAGCTGCACTTCCTTGAAATGCGTCGTGACAGCGGCGTCGAACTTGTCATACGCAGGTACGAATGCGTCATAGAGTGGGAGATACTGCGCGATCATCTGCGTGCCGGCGGCATAGTCGTCCGCCATGTAGCCCTTGGAGGAGTAGTAGGACTCCATCTTCTCTGCGAGCGGGACGAGATCCTTGAGGATCGCAAGCACGGCATCCGCCTCCGTGTCGATGTCCTGATAGACGCCCGCCGTGTTTGGATTCGCGCGTGCTTCTTCGAGATTCTTCCTCAGATTGGCGAAAAGAGGCAGCGCGATGTAGGTCATGCGCTTGCCGCTGCGCATATCCTCGAGCGAGGGGGTGATGGCGTAGTCGAACGAGACGATGTGGCGGTTGTAGTTGTTCGTTGCTTCGAGGTAGGGCGAGAGCGCATCGATCTTGTCCTCGGTTGTGTTGCCTGCGAGCAGTGCGCTCATGCCTGCGGTGGGGTCTTTGCCCTTGTCACTGCCGAAGCAGCCCGTCAGCAGTGCGGCGGGGGCGCACAGGAGACTGCCGACGACGAGGATGGAGAGGGTACGACGCATGGGATGAAACATGAAAATCCTCCTTTAATAATATAGAAAAACAAACGGGGCGCTGTAGCTCCGTACATAGAAAAAGTATAGCGGGAAGGGTTGGCGCTTGTCAAACCGGGACAAAAGGCTCCGCAACGTGTTTGCCGTTTTGCTGCCTACGGCACGATCACCATGCCCCAGCTGCGTGCGCCGCCGTCTCCGCGCAGACGATGGCGGCGCTCCTGCTCGGCACGGCGCTCGGCGCGGCGCAGGCGCATCCACAGCGTGTCGTCCGTCTTGTCCGAGGCATCCCACGCGCTCATGAGGTCGCTGACGGCATCCTCGTACCGCCCCGCATCGTACGCAATGAGCCCGCGGTACTCATAGAGGCGCCAGATGGGATATGTGCTGTTCGTATGCGGCGTGCGTTCTGCCGCGTCGAAGTCCGCGCGCGCGAGCCGACTACTGTGCTGCTCGTAGTAGGCGCGTCCGCGCAGGACGTAGGCATAGGCGCGTGCGTCGCCCGTGACGGAGGGATCCTCGAGCAGCAGGGAGAGGTCGGCGATGGCATGATCGTGCTCGCCGCGCATCATCATCGCCTCCACATCCGCAAAGATATTTTCGATGGGCGTGGGTTCATGGGTGCGCGGTGCCTCTCCATAGACAGGCACATGCACCCCGCCCGTCTTACCGTAGACGGGCGCGGGCGGGATGAGGACGGCGCCGCGCGGCATAGCGGGGCGGCTGCGCAGATCGTCGTTCTCGCGCTGCAGGGCGTCGCGCTCCCGTGTCAGCCGCGCGAGCTCCGCCTTGTCCCCTGCGAGCGCGGCAAGGTCGATCCCCTCCGTATCCACCGAGCAGACGAGATGCACGCGGTAGCGCCACGCGTCGCCAACGAGTTCGGGCGTCACCTGCTCGTCGAGCACGCGCAGCACGGCGGCGGCAACCGTGCGGATCTCGTCACGCGTCAGCGCATAGTCCTGCACCTCGCTCACGCTCTCGATGTAGACACCCGCACGCTCCGTCGCCGCGCGCATCGCCTCGTTTCGCGCCGCATCGCGTGCGGACTTCGGCGTATCGTTGTCACCCATCATGTAGACGCCGTCCGCCTCGATGATCTCGGGCGCGGCAAAGACCGGTGGTGCGACCGTTAGGATGAGCGCGCAGAGAGCCGCGCGCAGGATCTGTTGTAACATAGCATTCACTCCTGTCTGTATTGTTCCAAAATGTGATTAAAAAGTCGTGATAGTGAGATGAAAGGGACGTTGATTTCATATGCCTGCGCGTGAAAAAATTTTTGCTGCAGGGTTGACAGGAACGCCTCACTCGGTTATAATGCCACTATCGCCTATGCGGTGCAATGCTGATTTAGCTCAGTTGGTAGAGCAGCTCATTCGTAATGAGCAGGTCGTAGGTTCAAGTCCTATAATCAGCTCCATATGAAATGTAAGGCTTCCGAGATGTTCGGAAGCCTTTTCTTTATCTACGTGCAGGGTAAGGCGGGGGAAGGTGCGTTGAAAAACAAAAGGAGGGCTGCTCTCGGAGCGCCCCTTCCACCGCTTACGCGGTCCCCCTCCCCCGTTGTGAGCGGTCAACGTCATCCAATCACACTTCGCTATCGCTTGTGTTCTTGGGACGTTTTCCCATACGACCTGTTGCCCAATCAGCTGCGTCCTTTCGGACTTGCTTCTTGGACAGGTCAGCAACGGGGGAGGCTGAGGTTACGGTATATTAGCTTCCCCCGCCGAAGCGGGGGAAGTGGCGAGCCTTGGAGGCGGTCAACGTCAACCAATCACACGTCGCTGCCGCTCGTGTTCTTGGGACGTTTTCGCATACGACCTGTTTCCCGTTCAGCTTCGCCCTACGGGCTTGCTTCTCGGACAGGTCAGTAAGCCGATAGGGGCGCCCCAAATGAAGCCTTTATTCCTCTGGCAGCGCCTCGTGCAGCACATCCCCGATCGGCTCGCGGATGACAAGCTCGGCGCGCGCATCGGCGCGCGTCTCGCTCCTGTTGATGAGGATGAGATGTGCGCCACGGAAGTAGTCGATCAGCCCCGCCGCAGGGTAGACGATGAGCGAGGTGCCGCCGATGATGAGCGTGTCCGCCGCACGGATGGCGGCGACAGCACCGGCGATGGTGTCATTGTCAAGACTCTCCTCATAGAGCACCACATCGGGACGGACAATGCCGCCGCAGGTGCAGTGCGGCACGGGGCGATGGTGCAGGATGTAGTCGAGTTCGTAGTGTGCGCCGCAGTCCATGCAGTGTGCGCGGCGGATCGAGCCGTGCAGCTCGTAGACGGTCTTTGACCCCGCTGCCTGATGGAGGCCGTCGATGTTCTGCGTCACGATTGCCGCGAGGTGTCCCTGCCGCTCGAGCTGTGCGAGTGCATAGTGTCCGGGATTCGGCTCTGCCGCGAGGTAGACGAAGCGCCGCCGATAGAAGTCGAAGAACTCGGCGGGATGCGCCATGAGGAAGCTGTGCGACGCCATCTGCTCGGGACTGAACTCCCGATGCAGCGTCTCGCTGTAGATCCCGCCCGCAGAGCGAAAGTCGGGGATGCCCGACTCCGTCGACATGCCCGCTCCGCCGAAGAACACTGCGCGGCGGCTTTCCGTGAGGATTTCTTTGAGTCTTGCAATCTCTTTCATCGTGCCCTCCTTGCTTGACAATTTTTTAATCGGTGGATATAATGAGAATACAAAAGGGTGGCTGGTGATTGGTCCCGCCGGTCTCTCCCTAAAAGTTTATCTTTCGTGAAGAAGGAGCCGACGTGAACCGCACAGCGGCTCTTTTTTCTATCTACTGCTTACTGAATAGAAATATGATGTTGACCGCGAGCGTTGCCGCCGCTAGCATGAGTGAGAGTTTCTCGTATAGGCTCATGCACATCACCCCCCTGCTAAGCAGAGAGAAAACCAGCTTTTACCAGCCACTTGTACTCATTATAGCACATGGTTTCGCTGGAGAAAAGCGCAAAAACGGAGCAGGTGCCTTGTCTGCTCCGTTTTTGTATTCGTTCGATCGGAAATTATGGTTCTACTCCTGAAGCAGTGGCAATAGCATCATGCTAGGGAAGCACGGATAAATGGCTCTTTGTCAAATGTTACGAAAAAATGGAAACGCGTCCGTGCGATGCTCCTAAGCAAACCCTAGTGGAGCAAGTGGAGAGCAGCGTTCGACTCGCCCCCGACGCACTTCGCCCTCGATCCTCCACGGAGCACCGCTCTGCGTCCGGTTTGGGGGCTGTTTTATCGGCGATTTCTTCACTTTCGTGTAAGATATAATCACTTTCTGCATTTCTCTTGCGATAATCCCATAAAACTGTAATAATGCAGAATAAGGGAAGCTCTGATAAAGGACTCTTTGTCAAATATTACGGAAAAATGGAAACGCATCCGTGCGATGCGCCGTAACATTTATCATAGAAGCTGATCCATTCAGCCGCGCCATCCTAGCGCATCTTTTTTGCCCGCTCAATGCCTGCAAATCCTCCACAGAGCACCACTCTGCGTCCGGTTTGCCTCCTAGTTCGGACGAAAAATCTACGCCAATCCGACGGATTTCGCTTGATCAGCGATTCCCTAAAAAAGTAATATCCTGCTGGGAGAGTGTTCACCATGAAAAGAAAAGCACGTCGTATTCATCGAGCCTGCCTGCGCTGCGCACTGCCGCTCGCTGCCGCGTTCCTTCTGCCGTCCGCCGCGTTCGCCGCGACGAATCTGCCGCCGTCCGACGCGGGGCAGATCGGGGCGACGACGCCAAAGGACGCGCTCGAGAACAGTCTGCCCGTGACGGAGGGCACAGCGGGCAGCGCGTCATTCCGCCTCGCGCGCATCGACATCACGCAGGACGGCACGCAGCTGAATGCGGACGAGCTTAGCCGCAGAGCGGCGCCCTATACGGAGCGCACCATCTCCGAGGCGGAGCTGAACACGCTCCTCGGTGACCTCACCGCCTACGCACGCAGCCACGGCTATCCCGCAGCCGCCGCCTACCTTCCGCCGCAGACGAATGCGGACGGTGCGCTTGAGATTCGCATCCTTGCAGGACGCTACGGGAATATCAACATCGAAAACAGCGCCGCCGTGGACGACGGACAGATTCGTCGCCTCGCGCACGCGCTCCACACGGGCGCACCCATCGAGGGACGCCGCCTCGAGAAGGCTCTCTATAACATCGCCGCCCTCAGCGGCGTGGAGGCGGCGGGGCTGCTCTCGCCGGGCGCAGCGTTCGGCACGAGCGACCTCACCATTCGTGTGAAGGATGGAAAGCGGCAGAGCTTCGTCCTCTACAGCGAGAACTACGGAAACAAGACCTCGGGACGCTACCGCTACGGCGCGCAGGTTGGACTCTCGAACCTCACGAAGAGCGGCGACCGTCTGAGCCTCGGCGCAATGATCTCGAACGAGGATCTGAGGAACTACAGCCTCACCTATACCCGCCCCGTCGGCGTGGACGGCACCGTGCTCGGACTCGGTGTCAGCCGCATGAACTACGAGCTTGCGGGGGCATTTCGCCGTCTCGGTGCGACGGG
Organism: uncultured Selenomonas sp.; assembly: GCA_963552975.1. Classification (GTDB taxonomy): domain Bacteria; phylum Bacillota; class Negativicutes; order Selenomonadales; family Selenomonadaceae; genus Centipeda. The sequence continues at coordinate 990 of CAUVMF010000024.1, read as the reverse complement.
ACAAGCCGACACCGTCAGCCTGTTCGGCACGACACCGCTCCTGCGCACGAGCAGAGACAGCCTGAGCCTCACCTACGGATGGGACTACCGCAAACTCGAGGATGAATACAAGAATGTCGGCATGACCCTCGAAAAGCACAGCAACACCGCCCGTCTCGGCGTGCGCGGCGAGATGAACCGCCCGCGCACCCATCTCACCTATGACCTCACGGCATACCACGGGACGATTGCATCAGACTCGCGGATGGCGGCATTGCAGATGCGGCGCGCCGGCACGGAGGGCAGCTTCACCAAGGGCGTGCTGAATCTCGGCGTGCGGCAGGAACTTGGGGCTCGGTGGCATTTGAATCTCAAGACGCAGATGCAGGCGGCGGGGGACAACCTCGACAGCTCCGAGGAGATCTACCTCGGCGGGGCGAACGGCGTGCGCGCCTACCCGCAGGGCGAGGGCTCGGGCGACAGCGGCTATCTCGCGAGCGCGGAGCTCGTCTATCGGACGGGCGTGCCGCACCTCGACCTCAGCACCTACTACGACACAGGTCATGTGGTATACGCGCACGACGGCGCGGACGGCGGTACGACACTCAGCGGATGGGGCATTGGCGTCAGCTACAGCCGCCCCGGCGACTACTTCGTGCGGCTCGACTGGGCGCGGCGCATCGGACTTGCGCGGAACGCGAGCACGGAGGCACAGGCAAAGAACCGCCTCTGGTTTATGGTCGGTAAAGTGTGGTAGAACCTCTCGGAGCGCCCCTATCGGCTCGCAAGCTCGCCACTTCCCCCGTTTCGACGGGGGAAGCTAATATACCGCAGCCCAAAGCCGGGGGAGGTGGCACGCGCAGCGTGACGGTAGGGGCGCCTTGAGCGATATTGAGGTTTCTATCGTAAGAGAGGCGCAATAGCCAGTGGCGCCCCTATCGACACACCTTCGGTGTGCCACTTCCCCCGTTTCGACGGGGGAAGCTAATATACCGCAGCCCAAAGCCGGGG
>CAUVMF010000023.1:0-17608 GCA_963552975.1 uncultured Selenomonas sp. | reverse complement strand
TAAGCGTCATGACACAGGAAATCGCAATGCTGCATGATATGTCGCGCTGCACTGCGTGTCGCGGTTGCATGGTGGCGTGCAAACAGTGGCACGACCTGCCGCCCGATATGGATACGCCGTTTGAGGGGCAGTATCAGTCGCACAAGGATCTCAGCTCACGCGTCTATACGCTCATTCAGATGAAGGAGCGCGTTGATGACAAGGGGAAGTTCCACTGGGACTTCTTCAAGAAGAACTGTTTCCACTGCGGCGACCCCGCCTGCGCGAAGGGCTGCCCCGAGAACGCCATCAACCGCAACGAAAACGGCACCGTCGTCATTGACGAGTCGAAATGCGTCGGCTGCCACTACTGCGAGCACAACTGCCCGTGGCACATCCCCAAGATTGACGAGATTCGTCACAAGTCCACGAAATGTGATCTCTGCTACGACCGCATCGCACACGGCTACGAGACGACGGGAGAAATCCTGAAGCCCGCGTGTGCCAAGACCTGCACGGCACATGCGCTGGAATTCGGTACGATTGAGGAGATGAAGCAGCTTGCAGCTGAGCGCCTTGCGATGATCAAGAAAGCGCATCCGGATGCAAACATTTATTGTCCCGAGGGCGTGGGCGGCACGCATATGATCTATGTCCTGCCCGATAAGCCCGAGGTGTTCGGTCTGCCGGCGAACCCCTCGACACCTCTGTCGATCGATCTCTGGAAGGCGGGTCGCACCTTTACGAAACTTGCGATCGGCGGCGCTGCCGCCGGCATCGTCGGTGCCATGGTGCTCACGAAGATGATGAAATCGAGCGCCAAGAGCGCGTCGAAGGAACAGGAGAAGGGGTGAGCACAATGCTGATCAACAAAGAATATGTTCCGCGCCATGAGAAGGCATTTGCCGTTTGTCACTGGCTCAACGCATTTGCGTTCTTCATGCTGTTTCTCACGGCCCTGCCGCTCTATGCGGACACCTTCCGCTTTATGTACGACATCTTTGGTGATAAGACCCTCATGTACGCACACCGTGTGTTCGGCGTTATGTTCATCGTGACGCCAATCATCGGATTCATCATTGCGCGCAAGGGCTATATCATCATGATCAAGGAGATTTTCAGATTCGGCCCGAGGGATATGGAATTCATGCAGAAATTCCCGATTGAGCTGATGGGCAAGGATCCCCATATGCCTCCGCAGGGGTTCTACAACGGCGGTGAGAAGATGAACATCGCCCTGCAGCTTGCGCTCTCGGTTGTCATCGTCATCACAGGGCTCATCCTCTGGATGGGCGACAGCGTGTTGCCGGCGACGATCACGGCATATGCCATTCCCGTGCACAGCATCGGCGCGGCAGTCTGCTTTGCCGCTGCGCTCGGGCACATCTACCTTGCCGCGGGCGTCAATCCCGACTCCCTCCACGGTATGGTGGACGGCACGATCAAGGCGTCCTATGCCGCACATCACCACGGCGCATGGGTGAACGAACTCGTCGCCGAGGGCGTTGTGACGCGCGAGGAGATCGAGCAGGCGGAGAAGGCCGATCATCACTGATTCGCTGCTCTGACGATAACAGTCGCTGCAATGCAGAGCATTGCGGCGGCTTTTTTTTCATGCTCGTTTATGGTATGATGGCACAGGAATGTTGATGAGGGGGGCGTACAAAACGATGAAGAATATTCGGGCGACGGTGCAGGGGCGTATTGCAAGAGTTGCTCTCTTGATGTTTGCCTTTCTCATCGTGCTGACCTTCCGCTATGCCTATCTGCAAGTTGTGCAGGGAGATGACCTCGCGCAGCGCATGCGCGACCAGAGCGGCTACGAGTTCCGCATCCAGTCCCTGCGCGGCGCGATCCTCGATCGCAACGGCAAGGAGCTCGCTGTCAGCAGTATGACGAGATCGCTGTTCATCGATCCGAATCATGTCTACGAATCGCACGACCCTGCAGAGATTGCTGCCGATATTGCGCCGCTTCTCGGCCTCACCGAGCAGGAGATCCTCGACGACATCGCCGTCGGTGGCGGCTTCGTCTGGGTCAAGCGGCGGCTTGAACACAGTGAGTACGAGGCGGTGCTCGCAGTGATCCGCGAGAAGGGGTACAGCGACTGCCTCGGTTTTCAGAAAGAGGCGAAGCGCTACTATCCGAACGATGCCCTCGCAGCGAACGTGCTCGGCTTTGTCGGCACGGATGACGAGGGTCTCGACGGCGTGGAGCAGGCGCTTGACCCCCTACTCAAGGGGGAGGTGCGCGAGGAGCGGCTGACCGTTGACGGACAGCGTCGCCCGATCCTCGACTCCATCTTCTTCGGGCGGCGCACCTATCCCAGCGATTACTGCAAGACAGCGGTGCTGACCATCGATAGCACGATTCAGTTTATGGTGGAGCAGGAGCTGGATCGCGCGATGGCGGAGAATAATCCCTCCTCGATTACGGCGATCGTCATGGATCCGAAGACAGGGGAGATCCTTGCGATGGCGTCACGCCCGTCGTACAATCCGAATCGTTTCTGGGAGTATCCGCAGGACAACTGGAAGAACCGTGCCGTCTCCTTTATCTACGAACCCGGCTCGACGTTCAAGGCGATCGTTGCGGGCGCAGCGCTACAGGAAGGTATCGTCACGCCAAATCAGGTATTTTTTGACCCCGGCTACGTTATGGTCTCGGGTCGGCGCATCCAGAACTGGAGCAACGAGAGCTACGGCGCCGTCACCTTTACTGACATTGTGAAGAACTCACTCAACACGGGCTTCGCCCAGGTCGGACTGTCGCTTGGTGCGGAAAAACTGATGCACTACACGCGGCTCTTCGGTTTTGGGGCTCTCACGGGCATTGACCTGCCGGGCGAGGAGGAGGGCATTCTCTTCAAGCCCGAGGATATGCGCGATTCGGATATTGCGACCACTGCCATCGGGCAGAGCATTGCCGTAACGCCACTACAGCTCGTGACAGCGATGTCCGCGATTGCGAACGGTGGGACGCTCATGCGCCCGCATATCGTGCGCGAGATCAAGAACCCCGACGGCTCGATCTACGAGGAGCGCAAGCCGCAGGAGATCCGTGAAACCCTGCAGCGCACGGTGAATCGCACCCTCATCGGACTGCTTGAGCAGGTTGTTGCAACGGGCGGCGGTGCGAAGGCAGCCGTTAAGGGCTACCGTATCGCAGGCAAGACCGGTACGGCGCAGAAAATTCGTCTCGATGCCTCGGGCTATATGGAGGGGCGCTACATCGCCTCGTTCTGTGGTTTTGCACCCGTCGAGGATCCAATCTTCACCGTGCTCGTCATGATCGACGACCCGAGCGGCGGAAACTTCTACGGCGGGCAGATCGCTGCGCCCGTCGCCTCACGGATTTTCGCCCAACTTCTGCGCTATGCGCATGTCGAGCCGTCGAGCAACCCGTTTACCCTGACCGAGCAGACGGAGAAGCCCGTTCGCGATGCCGCTGAGGAAAAGCGCATGGAGGCAGCCGCCGTACCGCCCGATGGCAAGGCAATCGTACCGGACTTCACGGGACTCTCCATACGTGAGGCGGCGCGTCTCGCCGAGCTGCGCGGACTCTTCTTCGAGAGTGAGGGCACGGGTGCGGCCGTCTCGCAGAGCCTCAGCGTGAACGATATTGTGGAGCAGGGAACGCGCATCAAGGTTTATTTCGCGCCGACATAATCCCGTCGGTTCTGAAAAAGGTCGCTGCATAAACGTAGATTTGTGCAGTGATCTTACTTTTATCTATCGGTCTTGACATACAGATCAAAGTGGAGTAATATGTAAACATACTTTTTCGATATGTTTACATCGAAACAAATACTTAAAGGAGCAAGAATCATGGCGAATATTTATCAATCGGTGACGGAGCTGATCGGGCATACGCCGCTGCTCGCGGCAAAATCTTTTGCAAAGGCATATGATCTTCCGGCAAATATTGTTGTAAAGCTGGAGTATTTCAACCCTGCAGGATCCGTGAAGGATCGCATTGCGATTGCGATGATCGAGCAGGCGGAGCGCGACGGCAAGATCGCACCGGGCGCGACGCTGATCGAGCCGACGAGCGGCAACACGGGCATCGGACTTGCCGCGGTCGCGGCGGCACGCGGCTACCATGCAATCCTTACGATGCCGGAGACGATGAGCGTCGAGCGCCGCAATCTGCTCAAGGCGTACGGTGCGGAGATTGTGCTCACGGAGGGTACGCAGGGGATGAAGGGGGCGATTGCACGCGCGATCGAGCTGCAGAAGGAGATCCCGAACTCCTTCATCCCGGCACAGTTCGAGAATCCCGCGAACCCTGCCGTGCATGAGCGTACGACAGGACCTGAGATCTGGGCGGATACGGACGGGAACATTGACGCGTTCGTTGCGGGTGTCGGCACGGGCGGAACTGTCTCGGGCATCGGGCGCTATCTGAAGTCGCAAAATCCCTCCATTCACGTTGTTGCCGTAGAGCCGACCGACTCACCCGTGCTTTCGGGCGGTAAACCCGGTCCGCACAAGATCCAGGGCATCGGTGCGGGCTTCATCCCGGCGACTCTCGATACGAAGGTCTATGACGAGGTCATTCAGGTGAAGAATGCGGATGCCTTTGCGTACGGCAGGGAGTTCGCACGTCGCGAGGGTGTGCTCGTCGGCATCTCCTCGGGCGCAGCACTTGCTGCGGCGGCAGAACTGGCGCGCCGCCCGGAGTTCGCGGACAAGAACATCATCGTTCTCCTGCCCGATGGCGGTGACCGCTACCTCTCCACGGAGCTCTTCCTCGACCGTTGAAGCGATCACGGCATCAAAGAGAGGGCTGCTGCATGCGTCAAAAATGACTTCGTGCAACAGCTCTTTTTGCTGTCTAGGACAAAAACCCTAGATAAAGGAGATATTAAAAAATGAAAGTTTAATAAATGAACTTATCTTCGTCTTGCTACATACGATGAATCAATATATACTAAATAAATATATGTTATTGCATACAGGAAAACATGGCTATGTGAGAATATTTGCACGAGCCGTATTTTTCTGTGTACAATGGGAGTGCGGACATAGGGATCGTTGCTATATCTGCAAAGCGAATGGAGGGTATAGGACAATCGTATGAGTAGTTGGACAAAAAAAGTAATGTTTGTGGGTCTGCCGCGCTATTTCGAGCAGCTTCTTGCCGCCTGCTTCCGCAAGGAGGGCTGGGAGGTCTGCCGCCTGCGCGGTGCCGCGGAGGAAAAACCGCCGCAGGGCATCCAGACGTATGACTGTGCGCCGGAGAGTGAGGGAGCGGAAGCGGTCTTTGCCGTACAAAATCTGGATCTCCTCGTCCATCGGTTGGAGCGCGATCCCGCCCATGCGATGGAGCGTCTGGATGTGCTGCTGCGTCTGGCACGGCAGTCAAAGGTGCGGCGTGTCTTTCTGCTCTCGGGGTCTGATGTGTTTGCGCCCGGAACTGCCCCCGTGGAGACGGATGTGCCGTCTCCGCAGACGGAGGAAGGGCTGCTTCTCGCGCGCCTTGAGACGGTGGGAAACGTCTATCGTGAACAGGGGCTTCCTGTCTCCATCCTGCGTATGGCAGAGCTCTATGCGCCGGGACAGACGTCCGATGACGGATTCGTCGGGCGTCTTTTTGGCGCGTCTCTGATGGGGCGTGCCCTGCCGCAGTACGATGACCCGGCACGGGTCTCCTACGGCCTTTTGGATGCGCGCGATGCGGTCTATGGCGTCTATCAGGCTGCGGTACGCAATTTTGAGGGGGCATATCTGCACGTTGCCGCACCGCATGGGACGACGATGGAGGAGTTCTATCGGATCTGCGGGGATTTTTTCCCGTCCATGCGTATGGGGGCAAAGCCGCGCGCGCCGCAGGGGCACGCAGTCCTGCACAGCGCGATCATCGAGCGTGATCTGGGCTGGCGTCCGCGGCGACCGCTCGCGGAAGGTCTCAAGGAGACATATGAGGCGATGCAGGCGGCGCGGGATGCCTATATGAACGATATTCGCGCTCTGTCACGGAAGGCACGGTTGGAACGCATCCGTCAGCAGGTTGGTCCTTATGTGGAGAATCTGGCGGGGGCGCTGGTGACGGCGGGGATCATCTATTTGCAGAACGGTGCGCCGGTGAACAGTATGACGGCGTTCGACTTTGCCTTCATCTACATTGGTACGATGGGGCTTCTCTACGGGAAACAGCAGGCGCTCATTGCGGCTCTGTTCTCCCTTGTCTTGCTCATCCGGAGCCTTCTCGCGCAGGGCGGCGACCTCGTTGCGATGCTTTATAATCCGAGTGAGTTTCTGCACTTTGTATCGTACTTTTTCGCCGCTGTACTGACGGGCTACTTTGCCGATCGCGCGAACTATCGGAATCTCGCCGACAGCCGTGTCAAACGTCGTCTCCAATACCGTTATTCCTTTCTTGAGAACATCTTCAAGGAAAATCTTGCGGTGAAGGATCGTCTCTATCGTCAGATTGTGAACTCGGACGACAGCATCGGGCGTCTCTACCGCATCGTCTCGCGTCTGGACTCGGTCGAGACGGAGAATCTCTATACGCAGACAGCATCGGTTACAGCGGATATCCTCAGCGTCGAGGATGTCGTGGTCTACATCGTGGGGGCGGGGGGCTGGTATCTGCGCCAGAAGGTGCGCCTTGGCAGCAATACGCATGAGCTTCCGCGCTCGGTACGCGTTGAGGATAATCCCTATCTCGTGCAGATGCTCCAAGAGAAAAAAATATTTGTCAATCGGGATCTCATCAAGGGACTGCCCGACCTTGCCGCGCCGATCTCCTATGAGGGGCGCGTCATTGCCGTGCTCCAAATCTATAACCTCGACTTTGAGCAGTGGAGTCTCTATCAGCAGAATCTCCTCTCGATCACAGCGCGACTCGTCTCAAGCTCGCTCGGACGTGCCTACGCGTGGGAGAAGGAGACGGCGGGTCAAAAATATCTCGATGAGACCCGCATCCTGCGCATGGAGGAGTTCCAAAAGGTCGTCGAGGAGTTCCGTGAGCGTCGCCGTATGCAGCCGAATTATTCGGTCACGCTTCTCGCGCTCAAGGTCAACGGGCGCAGCTATAGGGAGCTGGATCATCAGATTGCGAACAGCGTTCGTGGGGAGGATTTCATCGGCGCGACAGAGACGGGCGTCTCCATCCTCCTGCCCGATGTTGCGGGCAAGACGCTCGACATGGTGCGCGAACGTCTCGCGAAGGCGGGCGTGGAGACCGGGGAGAGTCAGTCGCTATGATGGGGGGTATCTTTGCAGACGCGGTGTATATTTTTGCGCTGAACGCTGTGTTCGCGCTCCTCTACGCTGTGGTTGAGGCGCGGCGTAGAGGCCGAATTTCAGCGGCGGCGAAGGGCTGCTTTGCCCTGGCGATGCCTGTTATGGGGCTTCTCATCCTAATCCTGTACGAGTTCTTTGGGCAGGTGCTCGGGCTGATGAAACGAACGGGACCGAAGGAGGAGGACGAGGATCTCAGTATGTCCTTTGGCGAACACGCCTACAGCGGAGACATCGTCCCCCTGCGCGACGTGTTCCTCGTCGATGATCCGAAGCTCAAGCGCAAGTTCTTTACCGATGCGATCAAGCAGAATGTCGTGGAGCGACAGGCGATCCTGAACGAAGCGGTGCACGACAGTGACCGCGAGATTGTCTACTATGCCGTGTCGATGATGACGGCGCACATGGAGCAGCTCAGTGAGGAGATCTACGCGCTTGAGGAGGCAATCAAGCGCGGGGCGGATGGTGATGATCTCCTCAACGAATATGTGGACAAGGTGCGCGAGTTCCTGCTCCGTCAATACGGCGACTCTGTGACGCGGGAGCAGCAGCGCACGCGTTATATGGAGATGCTGCGCATCCTCGCGGAGCGTCATCCCGATCACCCCGCCTATCGGGCAGAGGAGATTCGCGCGTTGATTCATCATGGGCAGCTCCATGCGGCGGAGACGGCGTGTGCTGCGTTCCGTGCACAGCACCCAACACAGGAGCTGCCGCTCCTCCTGATGATGAACCTCTTTCAGGCAGCGCATGATATGGAGCGTCTGCAGGAAACTGTTCAGGCATTGAAAAAACTGCCGATCCGCCTCAGTAATGAGGCGATGCAGGCAATTCGTTACTGGGATGGAGGTGCACCGCGTGAATAAACGCAGCCTGTGTATTCTGCTCGGCATTGCGTTCCTGCTGGGGCTGTTCTTCCAGTACAGCCGTCTCGACGGTTTCCTCCATCTGGGGACGACGACGAATGAGTTGCCCGCAGAGGGCGAGCTGCGTCCTGCACCGTCGGAGGCGCAGCTGCCGCGCGAGAAGTTCCTCATCATCTACGACCCGACGGATGTACCGAGTATGTATGCGCGGCACAATACGGAGAAGATCCTGACGGAGAAGCGCAAGGCGTTCGAGAGCCAACCGCTCACGGATTCCTTTGTCTTGGATGTGCCTTTACAGGGCGTGATCCTCGCGACGGGGCGCCTTGGTGCCGTGAAGATGCTGCCGGCGGTGTTCGACTATGCGCGCGCGGGCGGTACAGTGCTCTTTTTGCAAAAATTCGAGCAGGAGGAGGATTTCCCCATTTCAGGCGATGTGCTGCGGACGCTCGGCGTCGAGCAGCTCGGCGGCGTCTCGGATGTCTTGGGGATTCATCTGCTGACCAATTTTCTCGTCGGCGGCAAGGATTTCAGCTTTGGCGAGGGGTCGGTCTACACGACGCACGCGGATGTACTCACACTGTCGAAGGCGGCAACCACACATATTGAGAGTTTGGACAGTACGCCGCTTCTCTGGGAGCAGCCGCTCGGTGCGGGAAAAATCTACGCCTACAACGGCGTGGAGCGCGACGACAAGACGAATGTCGGAATTTTGACATCGATGATTGCACACTGCGGCACGGATACGATCTATCCGCTGGTCGGCGCGAAGATCTTTTTTATCGATGATTTTCCCGCACCGATTCCGGAGGGGTATTTTTACAAGATATACGATGAGCTTGGTGTCGATACGGAGACGTTTTATCGCAAGATCTGGTGGCCATTCATGCAGAAGCTCGCAAAGGATGAGGACATTCGCTACACGGGGGTCATCATCGAGACGTATGGCAATCAGGTCAAAGGCCCGTTTCGTTCGCTCGGCGGCAGAGCCGCACGCGACGGACTCATCATCTACGGGCGTGAACTGCTGAATATGGGCGGTGAGCTCGGCCTGCACGGCTACAACCACCAGTCCCTTGCACCAGAGGGGTACGGGCAGGGCGAACTCGACTATGTACCGTGGGAGAGTCAGGCGGACATGGAGGAGTCGCTGCGGGAGCTGCGCAGCTATATCAAGTCGGTCTATCCGAACTATGTGTTCCGTTCCTATGTGCCGCCGTCGGACATCCTGAGCCCAGAGGGAAAACAGGCAGTGGAGAACGTCTTCCCCGAGGTGAAGGTGTTCGCCTCCCTCTTTGACGGGCCTGCAGACAAGAAGGCGTACTATCAAGAGTTCGAGCGCAAGCCCAACGGTATCTATGAGATCCCGCGCATCAGCTCGGGGCATGCCGCAAGCGGGCTTATGTACTGGCAGGAGATCGGCGTGCTGAACTACATCGGTGCGTTTGCGCATTTCGTCCATCCCGATGAAATTTTCTACGAGGAGAGCAAGGACAGCAGCTGGGGCGAGATGGAAGTCGGGCTGAAAAACTTTATACACGATGTCAACCGTCGCTATCCGTGGCTGACTGCGACGACGATCTCGGAGAGTCTGCCGTACTTCTCCGACTACTTCGATATGGACTATCGCGTGCGGCGGATGACGGACGGCATGGAGCTCTATACATGGGGATACCGTGGCGAGCTGCGCTTTATTCTGCGTACGGCGCATGAGATTGCACGCACGGAGGGGTGTACGGCGGAGCCGGCGGACGAGGGGGTCTACCTCATTCGCACGCATGAATCCATGGCACGGATCTACTGGAAGGAGGTGCGCTGATGCGGATCTGTCTCTTGGCGGAGGGCTGCTACCCCTATGTCGTGGGCGGCGTGTCTTCGTGGGTTCAGATGCTCATGACAGGACTGCCCGAGCACGAGTTCATCATCTACTCCGTTGGCGCGGAAGCGAAGGACCGCGGCAAGTTCAAGTACACGCTGCCCGAGAACTGTCTCGGCGTCGAGGAGGCATTCCTCGATGAGATCCTCTCACTGCGCTCGTCAGATATGCTTGAGAATATCCTCACGGGTGAGGAGACACAGATCCTCTACGAGTTCGTGCGCGGCGAGCGGGATGTCCCGCTCAAGCACCTCGCGGAAATCTTTCAGCATGGGCGCTGGAAATCACCGCTCGCGGTATTTATGTCGAGCGACTTCTTTGATATCATCGTACGCATCTACCGTGAGGCGTATAACAATCTTCCGTTTACGGACTTTTTCTGGACGATGCGCTCGATGCTGCTGCCGCTCTTTTATCTGCTTCAGCAGAAACTGCCCGAGGCGGATGTCTATCACAGTGTCGCGACGGGCTATTGCGGCGTGATCGGTGCGATGGCGGCAACGGTATACCAAAAGCCGTACATCATCACGGAGCATGGTATCTACTCGCGCGAGCGCGAGGCGGAGATCATCAAGAGCAACTGGGTCAAGACGGACTTCAAGGGCATCTGGATTCGCTACTTCTACTACCTTGCGCGGCTCTCCTACACCAGCGCGAACCATCTCTATACGCTGTTCAGGCACAATGGGAAGATCGCCGAGGATCTGGGCTGTGCCCCCGAGAAAATCAATATCGTGCCGAACGGGGTTCACATGGAGCGTTTTACCAACATTCCTGAGCTGACGGATCACGGCGGACCGATCACGATCGGTGCGGTCGTGCGCGTCGTGCCGATCAAGGACATCCTGACCCTCCTGCGCGCCTTTGCCGTTGTCAAGCGCGAGATGCCGGATGCACGGCTTGTCGTTATGGGAGGTCTTGAGGAGGATCCCGAATACGTCGCCGTCTGTCATCGGACGGTACGGATGCTGGGACTCGAGGATGTGACGTTCACGGGATCCGTTCCCGTGGCGGAGTATCTGCCCCAAATGGATATCCTCGTGCTCTCAAGCATCAGCGAGGGACAGCCGCTCGCCGTGCTGGAGGGCTTCTCCGCGCACCGCCCCTATGTGACGACGGATGTCGGCTGCTGCCGTGAGCTGATTTACGGGGACGTCGATGACGACCTCGGGACGGCGGGTGCAGTGGTCGCGCCGATGGACTATGAGGCGATGGCGTATGAGATCCTGCGGCTCGCGCGCAGCTATGAGCTGCGCCGCTCTATGGCGGCGGTCGGCTTTGCACGGACGCAGGCACACTACACCTACGAGCAGTTTATTGACGCATATCGGAATGCCTACGAGCAGACAGCAAAGGAGGGCGCGCATGGCAGGCGTCGGATTTGAACTCAAACGACTTTTCAGCGCACGCACGGCGGCGGGACATATCAAGGCGTATTCGTACTCTGCGATTGTCACGACGGGGCCGTTCGCCCTCCTCACGAGCATGGTGCTTGCGATCCAGACGCTCTTTCAGCTCTATGGAGTAGGGTGGGATGAGTCGGCGGTCTTTTTGGGGGCGGTGGTTTACTCCTTTGTCTTCTCGCAGATCCTCTCCTGCGGCTTTACCATCGTCCTGACGCGTTACCTCGCGGACTGCATCACGGTTCAGTACTATCGTGATGTGACGTCGTCCATGTTCGGCATGAGTGCGATCCTGCTCGTACTGGGGACAATCGCATCGGTTCTGTTCTTCTGGGGGAAGCCGCTTGCGCTTGAGCTGAAACTCCTCTCCCATCTCTTTTTTTCGGCGCTCATCTTGGTTTGGGTCGGCAGTGTCTACCTCACTGCGGTGAAGAAGTTCAAATATCTGATTCTCGGCTATGTCGCGGGCGTTCTCATCAGCCTTGCGCTTGCAGCGCTCTTTCTCTATACAGCGTGGCTCACGCCCACCGCCGGTGCTCTTCTTGCGATGGATGTCGGGATGGGGGTGCTCGTCCTCTTCTTCTTCCTCTATGTGACGAGTCGATTCGGCCTGCCGAAGGACGGGATGCTCTTTGCGTTCCTTCCGTATCTCGGGCGGCACGGGCGTCTCTTCGTCGGAGCATTTGGCTATACGCTCGGTCTGTTCCTGCCGAACATCCTCATCTGGCAGGGGCCGTGGGGCGTTCTGATCGCGGACACCTTCCTCTACGCACCGCGCTATGACGTGGTGGTGTTCTATGCGCTGCTCTCCATCCTGCCGCTCACGACGATGTTCGTGGTGAAGGTGGAGACGCATTTCTATGAGCGTTACGCCCACTATTTCACAGCGATAACGCATGGCGGCAACTTCCATATGATCGAGGACGCGCGCAAGGATCTGCTCTATGTCATGTGGTTCGAGCTGCGGCAGGCGTTCGAGTTCCAGTTCGTCTTTACCCTCGTCTTTCTCGCGTTCGGCAACTATGTACTCTCTTTTGCGGGGCTGGACTATAATTCGGTGAATATGTTCAATGTCATGCTCTTTGCTGCGTTCTTCGCGGGGGCACTGCAGGTGCTCATGATCATGCTTGAGTACTTCGACTTCCAGAGCGGTGTGTGGCGCATTGGTGCGATTGCCGCCGTGGCGAACCTCGTCTTTGGCATTGCCAGCTTGTATCTCGGGGAGAAAAGCTATGGATTCGGATTCTTTCTCGCGACGGCGCTCGCGCTCGCCTACAGTGTGTGGGTGCTCATGCGCTTCGGACGTGGGATCAACTACTATGTGTTCTGCGCGCAGCCCGTCTTTTATCAGGCAAATGCGGGGATTTTCTACACGATTGCAAATTGGCTCTATGGGGATGCGCTTCCGGATCTGGAAAGGATGGAAAAGGCATGAGTATGGTACGAAGGCGGATGCGGCGCAGAGGCTTCGTGCGCCCTGCGGCAGCAGCGACGTGTGCGCTCTGCATTCTTGGTGGGGCGCAGGGAGCGATGGCGGCAAGTCATGACATCCTGCACGATGTCCCCGGCTACTTCTCCTATATGTCGAACGTGGAGGGCGAGATCCGCTCCTATCATGCGGCGGTGGACGGCCTCGCACAGGCAAAGGCGGATCTTGAGAATGCGCGGCACAACCTCACGGAGGCGCGCGCGGCGACGGCGGATGCGGCGCGCAATCTCGTGCTTGTCGGGCAGAATCTCAAGGCCGCCGAGGATCATCTCGCCGCCGTCCGCATTGCTCTCGCGGCTGCCGAGGAGGCAAGTGCGCAGCGCACGGCGGAGGCAGTTGCCGCGCAGCAGGCGGAGGCGGACTATGTGCCCGAGGTCTATGCGCAGCGCTCACAGGTCAACGCGCTCTACGCGCAGGAAAGCCGACTCGCGGGAGAGTCCACGCCCGGCAGCGCGGCATGGGCGGATCGCGCGGCCGTGGTGGCGCGTGTCCTGAACGAGGTCGGCTATGAGCAGAATCGGATCGTGGACGCGCAGGTCATGGTCGAGGCGGCACTGGCGGGCGGATCCGTTGGGGCGGGGGCGGATCCTGATGCAACGCAGCTCGATGCGGTCGCTGCGCAGATCACAGAGGCACAGGCGACACTCGATGCCGTGGAGGCACATTTGGATGCGCTGACAACAGCGCGCGAGATAGCGGAGGAGGCGGAGCGCGACGCGCGCGAACTCGTCGCGGACTATCAGCAGGAGCTGACTGCGAGCGAGGCGGATCTCGCGCAGCTGCGCAGCGATCGCATCGAGGCGGAGAACTACGATGCCGAGGCGAAGAAATGGGCGGCGGAGGCGGCACGCGATGAAGTGACGGCGACGGATCAGCTGGCACGCAGCGAGCACGAACTGAAGTATCTCGGCGAGGGCAGGGGCTACCAGGCCGGACTCGAATACTATGCATGGCAGGGCGACCGTGCGGGGCATCAGCTCTATCTGCCGTTCTCTTACTTCGAGCGAACCCATGCGGGCAAGACGAAGCTGGACTATGGGCTTTCGACGGGCTATGTCAAATCGCATACGGGCTATGAAAATGGCAGCGTCTCGGGCTGGACAGATACGCAGCTCAGTGTTACACTACGCAATGAGAAGCCGATCAATCGTGTTTATTATGGATTTGGAATCAATGTTCCGACGGGGCAGAGCAGGTTTGCCCGCTATGCGGTCGTGCCCGAGGGGCTGGCTCGCTTTACGGACTTCGGTGCGGGCTGGCAGTACATCCCGAGTGTCGAAGTCGTGCATCTCATCACGGAGCGTGATCGTTTGACGGGACGCTTGAGCTACACCATGCGCAGTAGTTACGACTACTCGAAGGAAGTGCCAAGTGCACGCGTTTCTCCCGGGAATATTTTTTCGCAGGAAATTGAGTACCTCTATGCGGGCGAGAAGAAGCAGTACATGGTGCAGCTCTACCATAACATGACGGAGCATTCGGAGCAGGATGCGGCGGATACGGATGCCCGAACGATCACGGGAAAAAATCGTTACCGCGACGGCGACGACTGGGAGCTGCGCTACTTCCACAATCAGCAGATCTCGAAGAAGAATGAGCTGCGGCTTTATACCATCTATGCCCTGACCGAGGCGGCGAGCGGCATCGCATCGCAAAGTGTTGCGCGCCAGTACTACGGTCTGGGGCTGTGCCATCGCGTCTCTCCCAAGCTTGCATGGCTGCTCATGGCGCATTACTCGGATGTCAGCAGCACCTCCGACCCGCTGCGCACGGCACTCAACACAGGCGGCGGCTTCAAGCGCAAGTCTCTCGTCGCGGGGGTGGAGTGGAAGATCGCCGAGCGCAAGAATTTCACCTTCCAGGCGGAGCGGTACGTCCGCAGTGATGATGGTGGATTCGGCTACAACGGCTGGGGTGTTACATTCTGGTATCAGGAGATGTTGTAAGGAGGATGTATGGGAAAGATCCAAAAGGGGCTGGCTGCGTTCTTATTTGGTGCGGCAGGACTGTTCGGGCTGAATCAGCTGCCGCAAGCCTGCGGGAGCGACGTTCATGATGCTGCCCAATCGACGCGCATCGTACCCGAGACGGCGATGGTCGATCTCGCAGTGCAGCTGGGTGACTATGCACGCGCGAAGCAGCCGGGCTTTCTGCTCATCGGCAACGGACCGACGGGACTCCTCGAAGTGACGGAGAATAACTCGGAGGAGAACGTCACGCGCCTCATCCGTGCGCTGGATGGCTTTTTTATGGAATCCCGCTTCTATGACGGCTACGAGGAGAACGGGGAGAAGGCGGAGCGCAACAATGCGGAGACGGATGAGTTCCTTGCCGCCATGCTGCGCAAGCCGCTCATGGCAGGCAAACAGGTCTTTATCCTCGACTATGTGAAGGGCGAGAAGATCCGCCATGTGCAGGAGTGGGGCGCAGCAGAGGGCTATATCGCCGACGGGGGTGACCGCCTCCTCAATGTGATCCCCGACCGTCGCCCGATGAACGAGAACGCGAACAACGTCACGCAGCTGAGTCAGGTGAAAAACTTCCTCGTGCTGCTCAACCCCGAGCACTACAAGACGCGCGAGTCTTATATCAACGCGCTCGCTGCAACGAACTATGACCTCCTCATCGTCGATCTCTACTATGACGATTTCCCGCTCTCGCGCGAGGAGACCGCACGGCTGAAGCGCAAGGCAAACGGCGGGCAGCGGCTCCTCCTCTCCTACATGAGCGTCGGTGAGGCGGCGGACTACCGCACTTACTGGCAGCCCTCGTGGACGGATGAGCGCCCGCACTGGCTTGCCGAGCCGAATCCCGAGTGGCCGGGCAGCTACAAGGCACGCTATTGGTCGCAGGAGTGGCATGACCTCCTCTACGGCAGCCCCGATGCCTACCTCGATCAGATCATGGCGGCAGGCTTCGACGGTGCTTTCCTCGATGTCATGGATGCGTGGCAGTACTTTAAGGAATCGCTGATAAGATGAAGAAAAAAGAGGTTGAGGAAATCATCACCAGTTGTGAGACGGGTGAAGAACTGCGGCGTGCTGTCAGACCGATGACACTGACGTATCGCGGGGAGAGCATTACCTTTGATATGCCGGGATGGTATTCGGCAGATGGTGAGACCAGTGAACACTCGCAGGAGGATATGAAATATTCGGATCATGCACTGAATATTCTCAAAGCAAGAGCCGAGGGTCTTCCTCTCCCCACAGAAATCCGCTCGATTCGCAAGAAATTCCGCCTGACGCAGGAGCAGGCGGGCACCATCCTCGGCGGCGGAGCGCGTGCGTTCCAGAAGTATGAGTCGGGCGAAATTCTGCCGAGCAGGACGATGGCGAATCTGCTGCTGCTTCTTCAGGAGTATCCGCAGGGGCTCGAAATTCTGCGAGAAAGGCGTAAGGAGCTAGGGAAGCACTGATAAATTCAGACACGCCGTCTTAGCACATCTTTTTCGCCCTGTCTGTGTCGACAAATCCTCCACATAGCTTTGGCTATGCGTCCGGTTTGTCTCCTTGACAGGACAAAAAATCTGTACCAATCCGACGGACTTCATTTTATCAGCGATTCCCTAGAAAAAATCGGATAAGGACGAAAAAGAGGAGACACGGCATTTTCGCTGTGTCTCCTCTTTTTGTGCTGTCATCAGGCAAATGCCGCTGCGAGATTTTTCAGTCCCTGTTCGAGCGTTTTCCACGGGCAGGCGGTGTTGATGCGCTGGAAGCCGCTGCCGCCTGCGCCGAAGATCGGGCCGTCGTCGAGCCAGAGGTGCGCGTCACGGATGATTTTCTCGTTGAGCTCCTTGTCGCTCAGTCCATAGGCGGAGAAGTCGAGCCAGAGGAGATACGTCCCCTCGGGTTCGATGAGCGTGACCTTTGGCAGATGTTGTGCGAGGAATGTCTTTGTGCGCGCAATGTTTTCCTCAAGATAGGCGAGGAGCTCCGTGAGCCACGCTGCACCGTGCTCGTACGCTGCCTTTGCGCCCGTGAGCCCGAGCGTGTTCGGCTCGTCGTAGCCCGTGCGGCTCAGCTCCTCCTTGAACCTGCGGCGCAGGTCGGCACTGCGGATGAAAATGTTCGAGATCTGAAGTCCCGCGAGGTTGAAGGTCTTGCTCGGCGAGGTACAGGTGACGGTGATTGCCGCCGCATCCTCCGAGAGGGAGGCAAACGGGATATGGCGGAAGCCGGGACGCACGAACTCCTCGTGAATCTCGTCCGCGACGACAATGACGTTGTGCTGCAGACAGATGGCGGCGATCTGCTCGAGCTCCGCGCGTGTCCAGACGCGTCCAATGGGATTGTGCGGGCTGCACAGGATGAAGAGCTTGATCTTGTGCGCGACGATTTTCTGCTCGAAGTCCTCGAAGTCGATCTCGTAATGTCCGTTTCTGAGGTGCAGGGGATTATCGATAAGGGTACGATCATTTTGGCGAATCATGTTCGCAAAGGGATAGTAGACGGGCGGCTGAATGAGCACGCTGTCATTTGGATTCGTAAAGGCGCGGATGGCGGCTGCAACGGCAAAGACGACACCGGGGGTGACGATGAGGTCACGTCGCTCTATCGCCCAGTTATGTCGCGTGCGGAACCAGTTCTCCAGGACGGCGAAGTAGTCGTCCTTTACCTGTGTATAGCCGAAGATGCCGTGATCGGCGCGTTCCTTGATGGCGGCGATCACAGGTGCGGGGGCGCGGAAGTCCATGTCCGCGACCCAGAACGGCAGGATGTCTGCGGGGTAGCCGCGCTCGG
>CAUVMF010000022.1:0-18551 GCA_963552975.1 uncultured Selenomonas sp. | reverse complement strand
ACGTGGTAATATAGAGGCGGAGGATGGATATGAAAAGTTACTCTTCAAGAGATATCCTCAGAATGCTTCTGGCGGATGGATGGGTTGAGGTCAACTGTGTTGGAGATCATCATCAGTTCAAGCACCCAACGAAGCCTGGAAAGGTGACGCTCCGGCATCCAGTCAAGGATATGGGGGTTCGCGATTTGAAGAGCATTGAGAGACAGTCGGGATTAACTTTTTAAGGAGGACAGCATGTTTCCGGATTTTTATCGTTATCCTGCCATTTTCAGTTATGAAAAAGATGGTGTGCATATTGTGTTTCCTGACTTGCCCGGATGTATTACGTTTGGGCAAGACGAAGAAGAGGCTGTACGCATGGCTCGAGAGGCGCTTACCCTTCATCTTTATGGAATGGAGCAGGACGCGGAAGAGATTCCAAGTCCCTCGTCCATGAAGACCTTGGCAGAGCAGGAGGACTTGCAGAAGAACGAGATGTTTATGTTGGTGGAGGCGTTTATGCCTGCGTTTCGAGAGAAACAGAGCAAGCGCTTTGTCAAGAAAACCCTGTCTGTGCCCTACTGGATGAACGTTGAGGCGGAGAGGATCGGACTGAACTTCTCTCAGACACTGCAAAATGCGATTATGCAGAAACTGGAACTTGCAAAGTGACGTTCCTTCGGTTGTATTCCTTGACATGTGGGGATTCTCTGGGCTAGAATAACGGCATATTGAGATAATGGAGGAGATAGCCTTGACAAAGGTTTTGGTGAACGGCGCTGCGGGACGCATGGGACGTGCAGTGCTGAAAGCTGTGATGGATGATGCCGAACTGGAGCTGGTTGGCGCGGTCGACATTGTGGGCGGCGCGGATGCGGGTGAACTCGCAGGGGCAGCGGTAATCGGCGTTCTCGTGGAGACGGATCTTGCGGCGGCACTCGAGCGGCTGCATCCCGACGTGATGATCGACTTCACGCGTCCCGATGTCGTCTATGGAAATGTCCTCACGGCACTCGAACACAAGGTCTCACCCGTGGTTGGCACGACGGGGCTCTCCGAGGAGCAGAAGGCGGCGATTAAGGCGGCGGCGGACGAGAACAATACGCCTGCATTCATCGCGCCGAACTTTGCCATCGGTGCGGTATTGATGATGCTGATGAGCCGCATGGCAGCAAAATATATGCCTGATGTGGAGATCATCGAGCTGCACCACGACAACAAGTTGGACGCACCCTCGGGAACGGCGGTACAGACGGCGGCGATGATCGCCGAGGTGCGCGAGGCACATGCACAGGGGCATCTGGGCGAAGAGGAGAAGATCGCGGGGGCACGCGGCGCAGAGTATGAGGGCATGCGGATTCACAGCGTCCGTCTGCCGGGCTATGTCGCACATCAGGAAGTCATCTTCGGCGGGCTGGGACAGACGCTCACGATCCGCCACGACTCGCTGAACCGTGAGTCCTTTATGCCGGGGGTCGTACTCGCGGCGAAGAAGGTGCGCGGACTCACGTCGCTCACGGTCGGACTGGACAAGCTGCTGTAAGGGATAGTAAGGGAGTACATCATGAAGAAATATCGTGTTGCCATCCTCGGCGCAACGGGAGCCGTCGGGCAGGAGTTTCTGAATCTCATCGAGGAGCGCAAGTTCCCGTTCGCGGAGCTGCGTCTGCTCGCGTCCAGCCGCTCGGCGGGCAAGAAGATCGCCTTTATGGGCAAGGAGTATACCGTACAGGAGACGACTGCCGATTCCTTTGAGGGGATCGACATTGCCCTTTTTGCGGGCGGTGCGGCAAGCAAGGAGTTCGCACCCCACGCAGTCAAGGCGGGTGCTGTCGTCATCGACAATTCGAGTGCGTTCCGCATGGATCCCGATGTTCCGCTCGTCGTGCCTGAGGTCAACCCCGAGGCGATTCGGAAGCACAAGGGCATCATCGCGAATCCGAACTGCTCGACCATCATCATGGTCATGGGACTAAAGCCCCTCTATGATCTTGCGAAGATCCGCCGCATTGTCGTTTCCACCTATCAGGCGGTCTCGGGTGCGGGCAAAGAGGGGATGGCGGAGCTCGAAGAGCAGGTTGCGGCACTGTCCTCGGGGAAGGAGCCCGAGGCGCACATCCTGCCCGTCGGCAAGCTGCCGAAGCACTATCAGATCGCGTTCAACCTGATCCCGCAGATCGATGTCTTCATGGACAACCTCTACACGAAAGAGGAGATGAAGATGATCGACGAGACGAAGAAAATCATGGAGGACGACAGCCTGCGCATCACAGCGACCACCGTGCGCGTGCCCGTCTACCGCAGTCATGCGGAGTCCGTCAACGTCGAGTTTGAGAGTGAGGTCTCGCTCGATGCGGCACGTGCGGCACTTGCAGCCTTCCCCGGCGTTGTCTTGCGCGACAATCCTGCCGCGCAGGAGTACCCGATGCCGCTTTTTACCTCGGGCAAGACGGACGTTGAGGTCGGACGCTTGCGCCGCGATGAGTCGGCGGACAACGCACTGAACTTCTGGATCTGCGGCGACCAGATCCGCAAGGGCGCGGCACTCAACGCACTCCAGATTGCAGAGTACATGATCGCACACGAACTCGTCTGAGCGGAATTTTTTAGGGACTTATCTCTATCTAGGAGATAAGTCCTTTTTTCGTGTATTTACACCGATGGAGCAGTACGCGCCCGCCCTTTTATTTCATGGAGCAAAGAGACTTTTTTAGTCTGTCATGAGAAGAAATGGGAATACCTGTTTTCTTGAAAAAAAAGGAGGATTTTGCTATAACTGTTGGTAAAAGTGGTGAATTGTGGTGGTTGGTGTCATATAGTGGCGATAGAGAAGCGAAGGGTGGTGCGGCAGGATGTTCATGGGGGAATACACCCACAGCATTGATGCCAAGGGTCGCGTCATCCTGCCCGCCGATTTCCGGCAGGAGCTCGGGGTATCGTTCATCATCACGAAGGGGCTGGACGGCAGCCTCTTCCTTTTCCCACAGGCGGCATGGGACGAGTTCGCGGCAAAGCTGCGCACGCTCTCGATCGCCGACCCAAATGCGCGTGCCTTTGCGCGCTTCTTCATCGCGGGCGCGCGCACGCTCGAATGTGATAAGCAGGGGCGTTTCCTCGTCCCTGCAAATCTGCGCGCCTATGCGAACATCGGTCTCAAGCAGGATGTCATCCTCACGGGTGCCGATGCACGCATTGAGGTCTGGGACAAGGAGAAGTGGCTGCGCTATGCGGGTGAGGTCGATCCGAACATCACGGAGATTTCGACGCAGCTTGCGGGCTACGGGATTACAATATGACGGACTTTCATCATGTGAGCGTTCTGCCTGAGGAAACGATGGAAGCACTCGCGGTGCGCCCCAACGGCATCTATGTGGACTGCACGCTCGGCGGTGCGGGGCATGCGGGGCGGATTGCGCGGCAGCTTTCTGCGAATGGTCGTCTCATCGGCATCGATCAGGACGAGCTGGCGATTGCGGCAGCGCGGGAGCGCCTTGCAGGGGCGAAATGCGAGGTGACGCTCGTACGCGATAACTTTCGCAACCTCGCGGCGATTCTTGCCCATGAAGGTGTGGATGCGGTGGACGGCGTGCTCTTTGATCTCGGCATCTCCTCGCCGCAGATCGATACGGCGGAGCGCGGCTTCTCCTATATGCAGGATGCGCCGCTCGATATGCGTATGGACAGACGTGCCGTGCGCAGCGCCTACACCGTTATCAATGAGTACAGCGCGGAGGAACTTACGGAGATTTTTTACACGTACGGTGAGGAGCGATGGGCAAAGCGCATTGCCGCATTTGTTGAAGCGTCTCGAAAGCGCCGTCCCATTGAGACGACGGGCGAGCTTGTCGCCGTCATCGACCGTGCCGTGCCGAAGGCGGTACGCGCAAAGGGCGGGCATCCCGCGAAGCGTGTCTTTCAGGCGATCCGCATCGAGGTCAACGACGAGCTGACGATCCTCGCGGATGCCCTGACCGATGCTGTGCACGCACTCAGGACGGGCGGACGGCTCGCGGTTATCACGTTCCACTCGCTCGAGGATCGGATTGTAAAGAAAACGCTCAAGCAGTTTGCACGCGGCTGTATCTGCCCGCCGCAGACCCCCGTCTGCGTCTGTGGACATACCCCTGAATTGCAGCTGCTCGGCAAGGCGCGTGCGGCAAATGCGACTGAATGCGCGGCAAATCCACGGGCGAAGAGCGCCAAGCTGCGCGTTGCAGAGAAATTATAGATCAGAGATAAAGGAGGTGAGGGCGCATGCCGGCACATAAACTGTATACTTACGAATATGACGAGGCGGCAGCGTCCACACCGGAACTGGAGCCCCCAAAAGAGCCGCTCGTGCGGCACGAAGTCAATACGAATCTCAGAAACTGCCTGCGCGCAATCTTCTTCCTCATCGCGTGCGGCGCGATGGTGGTGACGCTGCTCGGCGGCATCGGCGCAAAGAACGGCTACACGCTGCTCGATACGCAACAGAACGCGGAGCAGCTCGAGCAGGAGAACGAGAGGCTCAAGATTGAGATTGCACAGCTGAAATCACCGGCGCGGATCGAATCGATCGCCGTGGAGCAGCTGCATATGCAGGTGCCGCAGAATATGTATTTTTCGCATGAAGGGGAATGATGGCACATGATGAAGCGATTGTCAGAGCTTGCCGCGCTCCTAAAGAATGCACGGGTTTTGGGCGACGATGCCGAGATTACGAGCATTGAACGGGACTCACGCCGCGTGCAGGAGGGCGCGCTCTTTGTCTGCATCGCAGGCGCTCATGTGGATGCACACAGCTTCATACCAAATGCGGCGCGGGCGGGGGCTCGCGCCATTTTGACGGAGCGGGAAACGGTGGATGTCCCCGATGGGCTGAGCGTTCTCCATGTGGAGGATTTGCAGGAAGCACTCGATACGATTGTGCCCTATTTCTACGACTACCCCGCGCGCAGTATGCGCGTCATCGGCATTACGGGCACGAACGGCAAGACGACGACGAGCTATCTCGTGCGCGCGATTTTGCGCCATGCGGGGCGGCGCGTCGGACTCATCGGGACGATACAGGTCATGATGGAGGATGAGGTCTTCCCCACGGCGAATACGACGCCGGATGTCATCGTCCTGCAGCAGCTGCTCGCCCAGATGCGTGCGCGCGGCATGGATGCAGTCGTGATGGAGGTCTCCTCCCATGCGCTCGATCAGGGGCGCGTCGCGGGCATCGAGTTCGACACGGCGGTGTTCACGAATCTGACGCAGGATCACCTCGACTATCATGGGACGATGGAGAACTACGCGCGGGCAAAGGCACGTCTCTTTGACCTCGTGTCCGCGCATGGGACAAAGACGGGCAAGACTGCGGTGCTCAATGCGGATGATGCGGCGAGTGAGACAATGCGTGCGCATACGCATTGCCCTATCATCTCCTATGGTGTGGAGAATACGGCGGATCTCGCAGCACGAGATGTGCATCTTGCGCAGGACGGCATGGATCTGACCCTCGTGCACGGAGCGGCAGAGCCTGTCAAACTGCATATTGGCATCACGGGGCTATTCAACGTCTACAATGTGCTTGCGGCGACGGGGGCGGCGTATGCGGAGAAGGTGCCAGCAGCGGATATCGCGGCGGCACTCCGCGCGTTCACGGGCGTGCCGGGTCGATTTGAACTCGTGCGTGAGGGGCAGGATTTCTCCATCATTGTGGACTACGCGCACACGCCGGACGGGATGGAGAATGTCCTGCGCACGGCGCGCGCCGTGACGGCAGGGCGCATCATCGCCGTCTTTGGCTGCGGCGGCGACCGCGATCGGACGAAGCGTCCCCTCATGGGGCGGATCGGGGCAGAGCTGGCGGACATCGCCATTCTGACCTCGGACAATCCGCGCACGGAGGATCCTGCGGCGATCTTGGACGAGGTGGAGACGGGCGTTCTGACTGCGATCGGCACGAAGCCGTATGAAAAGCTGGTGGATCGCCGTACGGCGATTTTTCACGCAGTCGGCGCGGCAGTGGCGGGCGATACGGTCGTCATCCTCGGCAAGGGGCATGAGAACTATCAGATCTTAAAGGACGGAACAATTCATTTCGACGATCGTGAGACGGCGCGCGAAGCAATCAGGGGGCTGTGATATGATGACGTGGGGCGAGATGCTTGCGGCGACGGGTGCCGAGGTATACAGTGGGAAACTGCGCGGAAATGAAACGATCCCTCATATCACAACGGATACACGCAAGATTGCGGCAGGTGATCTCTTTATCGCGCTGCGCGGGGAGAACTTCGACGGCGCGGATTTTGCGGCGGATGCACTTCACAAGGGCGCGGCGGCGGTTCTCGTCAGTGCGCCTCTTTCGTCATCTGTCAAGACGGCTCTCGGGAAGGCGAAGGGAGCCGTCCTCACGGTGCCCGACCCCCTCGCCGCATATCAGGCAATCGCGCATGCGTGGCGCATGAAATTTAACATCCCTGTTGTTGCCATCACGGGCTCGAATGGCAAGACGACGACGAAGGATTTGACCGCCGCTGTTCTCTCGAGTCGTGGTGCGGTCTGCCGCACGGCGGCGAACTACAACAACGAGGTCGGTCTGCCGCTGACGCTGCTCGGCATCACGGAGGAGGATACCGCCGCTGTGGTGGAGATCGGCATGCGCGGGCTCGGACAGATTGCGGCACTTGCGCCCGTCGCGGCTCCCGTGATCGGTATTGTAACGAATGTGTGCGAGGTGCATATGGAGCTCCTCGGCTCCATTGAGAACATTGCAAAGGCAAAGGCGGAACTCGTGCAGGCGATTCCTGCGGGCGGGACGGTCATCCTCAACGCGGATGATGCGCGCGTTGCGGCGATGCGGGCTCTTACGGCGGAGGGGGTGCGTGTGCTGACCTACGGCATCCGCGCGGGTGCGGATATTCGCGCCGAGGCACTGCGCTGTGGTGCAGAAGGGTCACAGTTCATGGTGACGTGGGCAAATGAGCGTCACGACTACAGCATTCCGCTCGCGGGCAGGCACAATGTGAGCAACGCACTCGCGGCGCTTGCGGCGGGTTTTGTGCTCGGGCTCACACCGCAGCAGATGCAGGCAGGGCTTTCGCATCTCACGGCGACGAAAATGCGCTATGAGGTGCATGAGGTCGGCGCGTGGCGCTTCATCAATGATGCCTACAACGCGAGCCCCTCGTCCATGCGCGCGGCGCTTGAGACCACAGCGGCGCTCTATGCGGGGCGCAAAATCGCCGTGCTCGGTGATATGCTCGAACTCGGTGCGGCAGCTGAGACGGCGCATCGGGACGTCGGAAAAAGAGTTGCGGAGCTGGGCTTTGATGTGCTCGTGACCTATGGCGCACAGGCACACTGGATGTACGAGGAGGCGAAGTCCGCAGGCTGCGTCGCACATCACGCTGAGACGCATACAGAGGCTGCAGAGCTGCTGAGGAAGCTGCTTGCGGACGGCGATACGGTTCTCTTCAAGGGGTCGCGTGGCATGAAAATGGAGAACATCATCGCGCAGATTACGGGCGAGAAAGCGGGGCACTGATGGAACATCTCGTAGATTTTCTTTCCCCGCAGCTGCGCTTTCTTCTGACCCTTGTGACATCGCTTGCCATCGTGCTGTTCAGCGGCGTATACTTCCTCCCGTTTCTGCACCGTCTGAAATACGGGCAGAGCATCCGTGAGGAAGGACCTGCGAGCCATCAGAAAAAGAGCGGAACGCCGACGATGGGCGGCGTGATGATCGTGCTCGCCGTGACGGCGGCGACGCTGCTCTTTGCACCGCTCACGGTGACGACGCTGCTCGTCCTCTTCATCTTTCTCGGGCATTTTCTGCTCGGCTTTGCAGATGACTACATCAAGGTCGTGAAGAAACGCAACCTTGGGCTGCGTGCCTATCAAAAGCTGCTCGGACAGCTCCTCATATCGCTCGTCACAATCCTGATCGGGCGCGCGCTCCTTGGACATGATACGAGCGTGTGGATGCCAATTACGGGCGAGACGATTGACATCGGTGCGCTGTACTATCTCCTCGTTGTGTTCGTGCTCGTCGGTACGTCGAACGCGGTCAATCTGACGGACGGGCTCGACGGACTCGCTTCGGGGACGGTTGCTGTGGCGGCGCTCTTCTACGCGGCACTCCTGTATTCTGTCGACAGCGGGCTCATGACGTTCTCTGCAGCGATAATTGGTGCAACGGTCGGTTTTTTGTGGTATAATCATCATCCGGCGAGAATCTTCATGGGTGATACGGGCTCACTTGCACTCGGCGGCGCGCTCGCGGGCGTTGCGATCCTCTCGCATACGGAGCTGCTGCTGCCCATCGTGGGTGTTGTCTTCTTCTGTGAGGCGCTGTCCGTGATCCTGCAGGTCATTTCGTTTCAGACGTGCGGCAAGCGCATTTTCCGCATGAGCCCGATTCATCATCACTTCGAGCTTGGCGGATGGAGCGAGACGCGCGTGGTCTATACATTCTGGGCGGTCGGCGCGGCGGGCGCCCTTCTCGCGTGGATTGTTGTGCGCATATCATAATACTTTCATCAACTAAGGAGGACACAGGGAATTGTCCTATCACAATCAGTCTGCGCTCGTCATCGGGGCGGGGATCAGCGGCTTTGCGGCGGCAAAATACCTTGCGGGGGCGGGCGCGCGCGTGACGCTCTCGGATGCGAAGGACGAGGCGGATGCGGAAAAAGATGCACTGACGCAGAAACATATTGAAGATTTGCGGGCGCAGGGAATCTCCTGCGTCTTTGGCGCACAAAGGGAAGAACTGCTCGCGGGGACGGATCTCATCGTCCTCTCGCCCGCCGTACCCGAGCGCATTCCGCTCGTTCGCGCCGCACGGGAACGCGGCATCCGCGTCACAACGGAGGTGGAGCTGGCGGGAGAGATTGCACGTGCGCCCATCTATGCCATCACGGGGACGAATGGCAAGACCACGACGACGACCCTGCTCGGTGAACTCCTGCGCGCACATTTTGCGTCGGTCGGCGTCGGCGGCAACATCGGCGTACCGCTCATCGACGTCGCACAGGAGACACCCGCAGACGGCGCGATTGCAGCGGAGATCTCGAGCTATCAGATGGAGGCGACTGCGCATTTTCACGCTGCAATTGTCGCCGAGCTAAATGTGACCCCCGACCACATCGTCCGCCACGGCTCGATGGAGGTCTATCAGGCGATGAAGGAGAAACTCTTTGCCGCGCAGACGGCGGAGGATGTCCTCGTGCTGAACTACGATGATCCGCATACGCGCAGCATGGCGGAGCGCGCAAAGGGGCGGGTATGCTTCTTTAGCCGACGCGAGGAACTCGCAGCGGGCGCATGCGTGCGCGCGGACGGCATGATCGTCATCCGTTGGGATGGTGAGGAGCATGTCCTGATTAGGACGGATGAACTCGGCATTCCGGGCGGACACAATGTCGAGAACGCACTCGCGGCGGCGACAATGGCGTTTTTCGCAGGTGTAACGCCCGCGGAGATGCGCCCCGTGCTGCGCGCATTCCAGGGCGTCGAGCACCGCATTGAGTTCGTTCGCACACTAAATGGTGTCCGCTACTTCAACGACTCGAAGGCGACGAATACGGATTCCGCGATCAAGGCACTCGAGGCATTCAACGGGCACATCATCCTGATTGCAGGCGGCGACGATAAATTGACCGACCTTACGGAGTTTATGGCGCTCGTACGGGCGCGCGTGGATGAATTCATCCTCGTCGGCGATGCGGCGGAGCGCTTTGCGGCAGCGGCACTGGACGCAGGGCTTACGGTGGAGCAGATTCACCGTGCGGGCTACCATATGGAGGAGGCAGTGCGGATTGCGCATGAGCTCGCCTCCGCGCCGCAGACGGTTCTCCTCTCGCCCGCCTGTGCCAGCTTTGATATGTACGGCGGCTATGAGGAGCGCGGACGGGACTTCAAGAGGATTGTGAACGAGCTATGAATATCATCGTATCGGGCGGCGGCACGGGCGGGCACATCTACCCCGCGCTCACGATCATCCGCGCGATTCAGCGCTGCGAGCCGTCTGCGCGCATCCTCTACGTCGGAACGCCGCACGGTCTGGAAGCAGATATTGTACCGCGCGAGGGGATCGACTTCATCGCAATCGACCTCGCGGGCTTTCAGCGAAAAATCTCGTTGGAGAACATCTTCCGTGCGTGGCGTGCCCTGCTTGCCGTTGCGCGTGCACGCGGCATTGTGCACGGATTTCAGCCCGATGTGGCGATTGGGACGGGCGGCTATGTCGCGGGTCCTATCCTCCTCGCGGCGAGCCTTGCGGGCGTTCCGACACTCGTGCAGGAGCAGAACGTCTTTGCGGGCGTGACGAATCGCATCCTCGCGAAATTTGCAACGGCGATCGCCGTCGGCATGGAGGACGCAAAGAACGTTTTTCCGAAGGAAAAGACCTATGTGACGGGCAATCCCATCCGCCCCGAGGTGCTGACGGCGACGCGCGCGGAGGGGGCGCGGGCATTCGGCTTTGATCCCGCGAAAAAGACCGTGCTCGTCTCGGGCGGCAGCCGTGGGGCGCGTTCGATCAATCGGGCGATGGTTGAGGTTATCGCGCACGCGGCGGAGCAAAGCGCAGTACAGTACCTCCATGTGACGGGCGCAGATGAGCACGGCGATACGCTTGCGCGCATACGGAATGCGGGGGTACGGCTCGAGGAGCATCCGAACCTGCGCGTCCTGCCGTATCTCTACAATATGCCAGAGGCGATGGCGATGGCGGATGTCGCCGTCTTTCGTGCGGGTGCAACGGGGCTGGCGGAGCTCGCGGCACGGGGGGTGCCCGCGATTCTCATTCCGTACCCGTATGCGGCGGAGAATCATCAGGAGAAGAATGCGCGCGCTGTCGAGGCAGCAGGTGCGGCTGAGGTCATTCTCAACCGTGATGTCAGTGGTGCGGTGCTCGAGGGTGCGCTCGGTGCACTGCTTGCGGACGATACGCGGCGTGCGGCGATGGCGGCGGCGATGAAGCGGCTCGGCAAACCCGAGGCGGCACAGGAGATCGCAGCACTTGCGCTGCGGATTTGTAAAGAAGGGTGAGAGCGTTGCTCAAGGACTTGAAGGGGATTCACAACATACATTTTGTCGGCATCGGCGGCGCAGGGATGAGTCCACTCGCAAAAATTCTCCTCCTGCTCGGCTACAACGTCTCCGGCTCCGATCAGGGCACATCGCCCATCATCGAGGAGCTGGTGCGTCTCGGCGCGCGTGTGTGGACGGACGGACAGCGCGCGGAGAATGTGCGTGGTGCGGATGCGATCGTCGTCTCTACGGCGATTCCCTATGACAACCCCGAGGTCATTGCAGCGTGGGATCTGCGCATCCCGAAGCTGCACCGCTCGGACATCAATGCGGCGCTCGTGAACGAGTACGACGGCATCGCCGTTGCGGGCTCGCACGGCAAGACAACGACCACCTCCATGATCGGCGTGACGCTTGACCGCGTGGGTGTATCGCCGACCATCATCGTCGGCGGGGAGGTGCCCGATCTCGGTACAAATGCGAAGCTCGGCACGAGCCGCTACCTCGTCTCCGAAGCGGATGAGAGCGACGGATCCTTCCTCAAGCTGCACCCGCACGTTGTTGTGGTGACGAACGTCGAGGACGATCACATGGATCACTACGGCACGATGGAGAAGATCATCGCGGCATTCCGTCAGTTCGTCGACCAGGTGGATGAGGATGGGACTGCCATCCTCTGCTTTGAAAACGAGATTCTGCGGCAGATCGCTGCCGAGACGCCGCGCACGGTTATTTCCTATGCCATCGATCGTGAGGCGGACTACCGTGCAGCCGACATCGAGACGCAGGGCTCGGTGATCTCCTTTACCGTCTTTGAACGCGGCGTACAAATGGGACGTGTGTCCCTGAACATCCCCGGACGGCACAATGTGCTGAATGCACTCGCCTGCATCGCCGTCGCGCGGCTTGCGGGGGTCGACTTTGTGCAGATACGCGATGCGCTTGCGGGCTTTCACGGGGCGAAGCGGCGTTTCCAGACAAAGGGCAAGGAGTGCGGCGTCTGGGTGGTGGACGACTATGCGCACCATCCGACGGAGATCGCCGTGACGCTTGCGGCGGCGCGTCAGACAAACCCCGCACGGCTCATTTGCGTCTTTCAGCCGCACCGCTACTCGCGGACACAGCTGTTGCGCGCGGAATTTGGTGCGTGCTTTGCCGCCGCCGACCTGCTTCTTCTCACCGATGTCTATGCGGCGGGCGAGGCACCGATCCCGGGTGTCAGCGGTGAGACGCTGATGGAGGAGATCGCGAAGCAGACGGGGCAGGACACAGTCTATCTGCCGGAGCGTGCGGCTCTGGAGAGCTATCTCGCGCAGCATGTACGCGCGGGCGACCTCGTCATCACGATGGGGGCGGGCAATATTCTCGAGGTCGGGGAGGCACTCGTAGAGCAGCTCAAAAACGGTACGGCGGGCGAGCCGCCCATCGTTGTTGTCATGGGCGGACCCTCCACGGAGGCGGAGGTGTCGCGCCGCTCGGGCGGGGCGATCCTAAAGGCGCTGCTCTCCAAGGGCTATCCCGCCGTCGGCATGGAGCTGAATCCGCCCGCATTTGCCGAGGAGATTCAAAAACTCCATCCCGCGATCGTGTTCAATGCGCTGCACGGGAAATACGGCGAGGACGGCATCCTGCAGGGGACGCTTGACATGCTTGGCATTCCCTATACGGGCTCGGGTGTTCGTGCTGCTTCGCTCACAATGGATAAGCTGACGGCGAAGCGCATCTTCCGCGCGGAGGGCATCGCAACCCCGCGTTTCCTCTGCATTTCAGCAGGGGAGCGGGATATCTATACGGCAGAGCGCGTGCGCGCAGAGTTCGACCTGCCCATTGTCGTTAAGGCACCCGAGCAGGGGTCGAGCATCGGCGTCTACATTGTGACGCGGGAGGAGGATCTTCAGCCCGCCATCGATGAGGCGTTCTCGTATGGGAACGAGGTACTCATCGAGGAGTTCATCCACGGACGTGAGCTGACCGTTGCGGTGCGCGGGACGCATTCTCACGCGGAGGCGTTCCCGATCATCGAGATCACAACCACCTCGGGACGCTACGACTACGAGAGCAAGTACACGCCGGGCGCATCGGCGCATATCGTGCCCGCAGAGCTCCCGCAAGAGACCACGGATGCGGTGCAGGCGCTTGCTGTACGTGCCTTCAAGGCGTGCGGCTGCGCGGGCGTGGCGCGTCTCGATGTCATGCTGAGCGAGGCGGGGCAGCCCTATGCCATCGAGGTCAATTCTGTGCCGGGGATGACGGCGACCTCACTCGTACCCGATGCAGCACGCGCGGTCGGCATCGAGTTCCCCGAACTCTGCGAGAAGATCCTCACGATGGCAGGGTATCACCGATGAGCTCACGCCGTGTTTTGAAGGGGGCACTTTATCTCCTCGGCGCAGCCGGAATGATTGCTGCGCTCATCTACTCGCCGCTCTTTACCTTTCAGCAGCTTGTCGTGCGCGGCAATGTTCAGCTGGATGAGGAGGAGCTCTGCGAGATTGCCCGCATCCAATACGGCGCGCGCCTCTTTGAACTTCAGACGGATGTCATGACGACGAATCTGCTCAACGATCTGCGCATCGAGTCTGCCGTTGTGCGCCGTCAGCTGCCGAACAAGATTGAGATGGAGATCGTCGAGCGCGTTCCCGTTGCTACCGTGGCGTGTGACTACGGCTATCTGGACTTTGACCGTCAGGGAAAGGTCATCGCGAGCTATCGTTCGCTTAAGGGGGCGGACATTCCCATCATCACAGGGGTGAAGCTGCGCGACCTCTACATCGGGGATAACAACGACAACCCACAGGTCGCAAAGGTGATTACCTTCCTCAGCAAGATCGATCCCGCAGACATTGGGCAGATCTCCGAGGTCAACATCACCGTGCCGTCCGCCGTCGTCGCCTATACAAAGACGGCTCTGCCCATCCGCCTTGGAGAACTCGACCACATTCCGGAAAAGGCGGGGCTTACACAAGATTTTTTGCAGGATCAAAAGACCACGCGCCATGCAGTGGAGTTTGTCGATTTCAGCTATGACGCGCCGTTTATCAAACTCGCAGATAAGACCACAGAGGGAAAATAAATGAAACAATTTCGGCAGGGCGGGTGGCTCATCGCGCTCGTCTGCGTATTGATCGGATTCATGGTCGCCGTGCAGTTTCGCACGGCACAAGATGGCAAGGGGAGCCTCTCGCAGCAACGCATCGAGGAGATCTCTGACCGCCTGCTGCAGACCGAGCACGAGCGCGACGAGCTCGGCGAGGAGCTGCGTAAGATGCAGGCGGCAGCGATTGATGTGGGCAACCGGGAGGATCAGGACATGCTGCGCTATCGCGCGGCGCTTGTCGCGCTCGAGGGGGAGGGCGTGATTGTGCGCATGGACGACAGTACGAAACCTGTAAAGGCGGGCGAGAATCCGAACCTCTACGTCATCCATGACGACGATCTCCTGCGCGTCATCAACGAGCTGCGTGCGGCGGGCGCAGAGGCAATCTCTGTCAACGGGCAGCGTCTCACAGGCACCTCTGAGATCCGCTGTGCGGGACCAACGCTTTCGGTGAATAACGTGCGCTCGTCCGCACCGTTCGAGATTCGCGCCATCGGCGACAAGAAATCGCTTGAGAACTCGCTGCGTATGCGCGGCGGCGTTGCTGAGACACTGGGGGTCTGGGGCATCCAGCTTGACATCACCGTCAGCGATGATGTCTATATCCCGCCCTATCGTGGGAGCATACGCCAGAACTATGCGCACGAAACGGAGGAGCGCGAGGAGGGGAGCAAATGATCTACATCGTTATCGTCAGTCTTCTGATCGGGCTTCTCATCGGCTACATGAGTCCAATCGTTATACCGCTTGCCTACTCGAAACTTTTCTCCGTTGCACTTGTCGCCGCATTGGATGCGGCATTTGGCGGACTTCGCGCGGCAGTTGCGGAGCACTTTGACAAGCATGTCTTTGTCACGGGATTCTTCTCGAACACGCTGCTCGCAGCGGCGCTCGTCTTCATCGGCGACCGCCTCGGCATCGACCTCTACTATGTCGCCTTGCTCGCGTTCGGTTTCCGCATCTTCAAGAACCTCGCCATCTTGCGCCGCTATCTGCTCAAGGACTATCGGGATGGGGCACAGTAGTATCAGAGCCAGTTAAAAATTTTCTTTGCTATGGAAATATATTGATTTCCATGGTAAAATATGCAAGGATGACTATTATTTGTTGATAGAAGCATATATATACTTAATATACGGAGGCTGAAGCTGTGTTCGAACTGGATGATAACTTTGAAGAACTCGCAAAGATCATCGTTGTCGGTGTGGGCGGCGGCGGCGGAAATGCCGTGAATAATATGATCGACTCCGGATTGCAGGGAGTCGAGTTCGTTGCGATCAATACGGATGCACAGGCACTCTTGCAGTCCAAGGCGGCTGTGCGTATTCAGATTGGTGACAAGGGGCTCGGCGCAGGCGCACGTCCCGAGATCGGCGAGGCGGCGGCGATGGAGAGTCGCGAGAAGATTGTCGCGGCTCTGCGCGGCGCGGATATGGTGTTCATCACCGCAGGCATGGGCGGAGGTACGGGTACGGGGGCAGCACCGGTCGTTGCCGAGTGTGCGCGTGAGCTTGGTGCACTCACGGTCGCCGTTGTCACGCGACCTTTCTCCTATGAGGGGATGACGCGTGCGCGCAATGCGGACGCGGGCATCACGAATTTGCAGCAGCACGTCGATACGATCATCACGATCCCGAACGACCGCCTTATGAAGATCATCGACAAGAGCACACCTGTCACCGAGGCGTTCAGCAAGGTGGACAATGTGCTCTGGCAGGGCGTCAAGGGCATCACCGACCTCATCACGAATCAGGGTGTTGTCAACCTCGACTTTGCGGACGTACAGACCACAATGGCAAACGGCGGTGCCGCGATCATGGGCATCGGCGAGGCACGCGGCGAGGGTGCGTCCGTCGCGGCAGCAAAGGCGGCGATTGAGTCGCCGCTGCTTGAGACGAGCATTGAGGGCGCGACCTCTGTCATCATGAACTTCACGGGCTCCAAGGCACTCAGTATGTATGAAGTCAACGAGGCATCCGAGTGGCTGAACAGCGTCATTATGAATGCGTCGAATGGTCGTCAGGCAAATATCATCTGGGGTATCGGTGTGGATGAGAACCTTGACGATGGTGTGCGCGTCACCGTTGTTGCGACCGGCTTCGGCGGGGTGGCGGAGAGCGGCACGATGGGCACGAACTATACCGATACGGATCTGACGGCGGACTGGATTTCCATGCCGGGCATGGGCGGTATGTCTGCGCCGAAGGCGACGCCTGCACAGCCCGCTGCCTCGCAGGCACAGGCGCGCCCCGCTGCCCCGATTATCCCTCCGGGGATGGGAGGCGTGGCAAACAATCGCCGTATGAATGTTGTCGAGCCGAACACGGGCGCGGGTGGTACGGACATTATCGATATCCCCGCATGGATGCGTCAGCACCGATAAAAAGAGCCAACAAAAAACACCGCTCAGCGGTGTTTTTTGTTGGCTCTTTTTATTCTTCAAGATCAGGGCGAAGCTTCGATGCCGCACGCAGGTAGACGTGATGTATGCCCTCCTGCGGTGCGTCCGTGTTGACGAGGAGGAGGACGCGAATGCAACGCGGGAGGCTGTCCTCGATGGCACATTGACGTGCATCAAAGAGGGGGACGAGGTCGAAGCCTGTAATGCGGCGCACCCCAGCCGTCGGGAATGCCGCCGTCAGATCTTCGGTTGCACTGAAGATCGCCGCACCGATGTCGTCGGCAGTGATGGCGTTCGCGCGCAGCAGTTCTGTAATAAGTTCCTGCGCTGCTTGCCAGATTTCTTCCTTTTCGTTGCATTCGACCGTAATGGCACCGCGTATACCGCGCATACGCTACACCCCCTTATGAATGTTCCAGATGAGTCTGATGCTCAGAATGAATGCGATGAGGTAGCCAAGGATGCCGAGCACGGGGATGCCGCCGATCTGCGGATTCATATCCGTCGTGCAGATGGTACTCGAGGCAATGAGGAGCGCAGCGCACAGGAGGGCAATGATGAGCTTGTTGATCATCTTATCGAGCCGCTGTACGGGCTCCTCCGAGCCTGTGAGGTCAATGTTGAGCTTTGCCTGTCCGCTCATCGTCATCTTGAGAAGGTCGGCGAGCTGCTCGGGGATCTGGACGGATTTACGCAGGAGCATGATGCCTTCCTGCCGTGCTTTTGAGAGTCCCTCACGCCATGTCATGCCCTGCACAATGCCGAGCGAGAGGCTGCGTGCAAAGATCTCGAGGAAGCTGACCTCGGGGGCGCAGCGGCGCATGACAATCTCGACGGTCATGACCCCACGTGCAAACATGGCAAGTCCGCTCGGACAGCCGATATGGTGCATGCGCAGGATGCCAAGGATCTGATTCGTCAACACCCCCATGTGGACGTCGCTGAAATCGAGGGAACCGTATTGCTCCATCATGACGTCGATGTCTTGATAGAGCTGGGCGTGGTTGATGCGTCCGCGTGCGATGCCGAGGGCGAGGACGGCAGCCTTCATCTCGAAGGTATCATGGGTCGCAAGCGCTAAGATTGCGCGGCGCAGAGCCGTACGGTCGCGGTTGCTGAGACGCCCCATCATGCCGAGGTCGAGCCAGACGATGGTACCGCCGCGCACGCGGATATTGCCGGGATGCGGATCGCCGTGAAAGAAGCCATCCTCGATGATCTGCTTCGCATAGTTCTCGCCGAGGTGACGCCCGATCTGGGTGACATTGATGCCCGCCGCATGGAGAGCGTCTGTCTGATCGAGCGGGATGCCGTCGATGTACTCCATCACGAGGATATGCTGGGTGGAGAGGTCACGCAGGACATGCGGGCAGGAGATGAACGGATTATCGCGGTTCAGATGGGCGAACTCCTCGATGTGCCCCGCCTCGATGAGGAAGTCCATCTCCTGCTTGGCAATGTTCCACATTTCGTCCATGAGGGTGCGAAAGTCTACCACATTGTTGTCTCGGTTGACAAGACGAATGATTGTGGCGGCACGTTTCATGAGCGTGAGATCCATGCGCATGACCTCGTGAATGCCGGGGCGCTGCACCTTGATGACGACCTCTTCGCCCGAGGTGAGGGTTGCGCGGTGCGCCTGTGCGATGCTCGCAGAGCCAAGCGGCGTGCTGTCGATCATGCGGAAGACCTTGTTCCACTCACGCTCATATTCCTGCTCGACAATGGAGAGGATAACGGGGAAGGGGAGGGGGCGCGCGCCTGTCTGCAGCTTCATCAGCTCGTCGCAGTATTCGGTCGGGAGGAAGTCGGGGCGCATGCTCATGATCTGTCCGAATTTGACAAAGGTGGGACCGAGATCCTCAAAGATGGCGCGCAGCTTTGTAGGGGTCAGACCATGCACGATGTCGTGACGGCGCAGAACCGTGACCATCTCGCGCAGGCGCAGCGCGGCGTTCTTGTTCTCCGTGCCCTGTAAGAGTGTACCGAGCATGATCTCACCTCCTGCATTACCGCCGTATTGGTTGTGATGCCGTCCCTCGCAAACGCTTAGTTACGCAAGCGGTC
>CAUVMF010000021.1:0-18739 GCA_963552975.1 uncultured Selenomonas sp. | reverse complement strand
CTGCACCTATTATAGCCGAGATTGCCCTCAGTGACAACCGAATCTTTTTTATTTACCGATAGGTAGAATTTAGAGCAGTGTTGGGGAAAACATTGACAAAAAGCCGTGCTTGTGCTACGTTTAATCGGAATTTCAGCCAAAGGAAGGCTATATATATGATACATCTGAAAAATATTGTCAAAACTTACGAGGGCGATGTCCACGCGCTGCGCGGCATTGACCTTCGTATCGAGCGCGGCACGATCTACGGCATCATCGGGCTGTCAGGTGCGGGCAAATCGACGCTCATTCGCTGCATCAATATGCTCGAGCGTCCGACGAGCGGCGCGGTGCTGATTGACGGACGCGACCTCATGCAGATGAGTGAAAGCGAGCTGCGTGAGGAACGCCGCCATATTGGCATGATCTTTCAGCATTTCAACCTGCTGTCCTCCGCGACCGTCTATGACAACGTCGCCTTCCCGCTAAAACTCGCGGGAAAGTCCGCAGACGAAATCAAGCCAAAGGTCACAGAGCTGCTTGCCCTCGTCGGACTCGCAGACAAGGCGGATGCCTACCCCTCGCAGCTCTCGGGCGGACAGAAGCAGCGCGTCGGCATTGCGCGCGCACTCGCAAATGATCCGAAGGTGCTGCTCTGCGATGAGGCGACCTCCGCACTCGACCCGCAGACGACGAAGTCCATTCTCACGCTCATCCGCGACATCAACCGCCGCATGGGGCTGACGGTCGTTGTCATCACGCACGAGATGCAGGTTATCAAGGACATCTGCGACCGCGTCGCCGTCATCGACGGCGGTGTCATCGCAGAGGAGGGCGACGTGGTGGATGTGTTCACCGCGCCGCGCGAGCCAATCACGAAGGAGTTCATCAGCGTTCTGCTCTCAAACGAGCTGCCGACGGCGTTCCGCGGCAATCCCATTACGAAAGAACCGAGCCCCGACAGCTATATGCTGCTGCGCCTCACCTTCCTCGGGGAGAGCGCGGACGATCCCGTTCTCGCGGATATGATCCGCCTCTTCCCCGACATCGAGGTGACAATGCTCTTCGGCACGCTCGACCAGATGAAGGATCTCCCGTTCGGCCGCATGATCATCGGCATACGCGGCGAGCGCAGGGAGATTGAGGCGGCGATTTCGTATCTTTCCGCACAACATTTGAAACAGGAGGTGATCGGCTATGTCCGCAGAAATGCTGCCGCTCCTCAGTAAGGCACTCGGCGAAACCATCTACATGGTCGCCCTTAGCATGGCGATCTCAACCGCCATCGGTGTTCCGCTCGGGGTACTTCTGCACATCACAAGCAAAGGCGAAATCCTCGATGCACCGATGGTGAACCGCACCGTCGGCGCCGTCGTCAACGCGGTGCGCTCCATCCCATTTATCATCCTGATGGTGGCGATCATCCCGCTGACGCGGCTCATCGTCGGCTCTGCCATCGGTACGACGGCGGCGATGGTGCCGCTCGTCATTGCCTCCGTTCCGTTCATCGGGCGGCAGGTGGAGACCTCGCTGCGCGAGGTGCCGCACGGACTCATCGAAGCTGCGCTCTCGATGGGCGCGACGCCGATGCAGATCATCACACGCGTCCTGCTGCCCGAGTCCATGCCCGGCATCGTCAGCCAGCTCACGACGGTCATCATCGCCCTCGTCGGCGAGTCCGCAATGGCGGGTGCAATCGGCGGCGGCGGCCTCGGCGACCTCGCGATCCGCTACGGCTACCAGCGATTTCGCCCCGACATCATGATTGCAACCGTCGTCATCCTCATTGTTCTCGTCCAGCTCGTGCAGTTTGCGGGCAACAGCCTCGCCGCACGGCTGAACAAGAGATAGATTCTTTCCGAATTTTAAGGAGGTTTTTATGAAGAAATTACTCTCCCTCGTCCTCGCGCTCAGTACGCTCGCCCTCGTCGGCTGTGGCGGCGGTGCGGATAACAGCAAGGCGGAGAAGGTCGTCAAAGTCGGTGCCTCCCCCGTCCCCCACGCCGAAATCCTCGAGGTCATTAAGCCCGAGCTCGCAAAGGATGGCATCAAACTCGAGATCGTCGAGTTCAACGACTACGTGCAGCCGAACCTCGCGACGAACGACAAGGAAATCGACGCGAACTTCTTCCAGCATGAGCCGTACCTCAAGAACTTCGTCACCGAGCATCCCGAGCTGAAGCTCGCGAACGTCCTCGGCGTCCACGTCGAGCCGATGGGCATCTACTCGCACAAGATCAAGAACATCAACGAACTCAAAGACGGCGCACAGGTCTCCATCCCGAGCGATCCCACGAACGGCGGCCGTGCCCTGCTCCTCCTCGAGCGCGCAGGTCTGCTGAAGCTCAAGGACGGCGTCGGTGCAGCCGCGACCGTGCAGGATGTCACAGACAACCCGAAGAAGCTGAACTTCAAGGAAATCGAGGCGCCGCAGCTGCCGCGTACCCTCGATGATGTCGACATCTCCGTCATCAACACGAACTGGGCAATGCAGGCGGACCTCGTACCGACGCGCGACGCCCTCTTCATGGAGGACAAGACCTCCCCGTACGTCAACATCCTCGTCGTCCGTCAGGGCGATGAGAGCCGCCCCGAGATTCAGGCGCTCATGAAGGCGCTCCACTCCGAGGCAGTCAAGAACTTCATCAACGAGAAATACAAGGGCGCAATCATCCCCGCATTCTGAGGGATAACCCACCCCACGGAGCAGGAGAGACGATTCTCCTGCTTTTTTGTTTCCATATTACATCGCTATATGATAAAATATCTCATTATGAAGAAAATGCTCAACACGCTCCGCACCCTGAAACGCCGTGAGCGCATCTACGGCATGCGCAACCCGCTCACCTATGATTTTCTCCATCACAATATGCACCACCTGCACGTCCTGCTCTTCCACAGTGCCGATCAGCAGGACTTTACACGCGGTGCGATCATGCGCCAACTTCTCGTATTTATGCTGCCCATTTTACTCTCGCAGCTGCTTCAACAGTTCTACACGATTACGGACACAGCCCTCATCGGGCAGGCACTCGGCGCACAGGCACTCGCTGCAGTTGGCACAGCAAGCCTTATCCTCTCCGTCTGCATCAACTTCTTCATCGGCTTTTCGGCGGGACTCTCCGTCCTTGTCGCCCATCTCTATGGAGAAAAGAAGTATGAACGCCTGAGCGCACTCGTGCAGAGCATCTTCGTCACGGTGATCGCCTTCGCCGTCCTCTTTACGGCAGCAGGTATCGTGCTGACCGAGCCGCTCCTCACCGCGATTGCTACGCCCGCCGAACTCATCCCAATGACGGGGCTCTACCTGCGCGTTGCTCTCGGCGGGATGCTCGCGCAGCTTCTCTACAACACCGCGAGTGCGATTCTGCGCGCGCTCGGCAATACGACGAGCGCCCTACACTACCTCGCTGCTGCCGTCATACTCAACATCGCGCTCGATATCCTCCTCCTTTTCATCATTCCCTGCGGCATTGCGGGCGCTGCGGCAGCGACCATCATCGCGCAGTACGCCTCGGCACTGCTTGCCCTGCGCAAATTACTCCACCTCCACGGTGCATGGCAATTTCGTCTCGCCCGCCCCTTCTTCGTACCGAAACACCTCATGCCCATCCTTGGCACAAGCATTCCTGCGGGCTTGCAGGCGGTCTTTATGAGCATCTCCTCGCTCGTCATCCAGACCTACATCAACACGTTCGGCTATGCGGCGATGGCGGGCATGACCGTCTACGCCCGCATCGAGGGCTTTCTCTACTATCCGCTCTTTGCGTTCGGCATCGCCCTCACAAGTTTCATTGGGCAGAATGTCGGCGCACACGACCTCGTGCGCGTCCGCGCGGGGCTGCGCGCGAGTCTTCGCATTGCGGCGGGCGGCGCAACGGGCATGGCACTCATCGCAGGGCTCTGCGCCCCCGCGCTCATCGCGCTCTTCACCGACGATCCCGCCGTCATAGCGAATGCGCTGGATGCCGTCTACTACACCTTCCCATTCTACTGGCTCTACGGCATCAACCAGATCTATATCGGCGCACTTCGCGGACTCGGCGATACCCTCTATCCCATGATGACCGCGCTCGCCGCCTACTGCATCTTCCGTATCGCATGGTGCCGGGGCTGGGACCTCATCGGCATCCACTCCATGCACATCGTCTACAGCGCCTACAGCGTGAGCTTTATCGTCATGGCAGTGCTGCTCTATTTTGGATGTGAACGCGCAC
This sequence comes from uncultured Selenomonas sp., assembly GCA_963552975.1. Taxonomy (GTDB): domain Bacteria; phylum Bacillota; class Negativicutes; order Selenomonadales; family Selenomonadaceae; genus Centipeda. Next base: position 14,543 of record CAUVMF010000021.1, on the reverse strand, counting down.
TGCGCCGCAGCGAGCAGCAAATCGGCGCATAGAAAAAGGTCTTATCACACGCACATTTGCGTACGATAAGACCTTTTGTATTCCTCACGGCGTCGCGGGTGTCTCCGCACTCACGGCTCCTCTGCGAATCATATCACCGACGCGCAGATCGTAGGTGAGTGCCTGCTTGTGCAGCGTCTCCGCACGCGCAAAGTCCTCGGGCATGCCCGTGTCCAGCCCCCGAACGAAACTCTCGTACGAGGCGATGGACGCCTCGGTCGCTGCCTTGCGCTGTGCAGCAAGGTAAGCAGCGCCGCGCGGAATATCCACCGCATCCAGCTCACGCTGATACTTTTTTAACACGGGGATCATCCCCTCCTGCAGGAGACGAATCAACGCCTTGCGTTGCTCTGTCGTATAGGTGCTCCATGGTGTTTCCGTCAGGCTGCGAAACTCGCTCTGATTCGAACGAAACACGCCGTTGTAGCGGTCGACAATGGGGCGCGTCTCCTCGATGTAGCGCGATATATCACGCGCTGCCGCCGTCTGAACTGCCTCGAGATAGGCGCGGTAGTTCGCCACACGCACGATCTGCCAGCCCTCATCCCTCCGCTCCATGCGCAGCTGCAAGGGGAACTCGAGCCCCGTGCCGCCGTCGCGCACCGTGACCGTCGCCGTTGCAACACGCCCATCGCGTACAACCTCGCCGAGCGCGAGCAGCTCCGTATCGCGCAGATGACTGCACTCCATCAGATACTCAAAGTCAACGCCGAGCTGACGCCCCTTGAGCTCGGACACACCCCCCGGCTCCGTCCAGTCAGCATTTTGTACGGCATATTGGATCGCGTGCACCAGCCCGTCCGTGATGCTCCCCTTGACGTTCTGATAGAACTTTCCGGATGCGCTGCGTTCATCCTCCTTGAGGCTCGTATCATGTGCAAAGAGAACGTATGTGAGATCGTCATACCCCGCATCCGTGATCGCCTCAATATCTGCGCGCCGCTGAAACTCCGCGAGGTCATGCTGTGCGAGTGCCTCTTCCGCCTGCGCGAGAGCGTACGCAGGGCGCTGGATGTAGTAGGCAAAATACCACGCGAGCATCCCTATCGTCAGGACAATCAAGCCTGCCGCCATCATAAATCTCCGCGCATGCGCCTTGCGGCGACGCGCAAGTCTCACACGCCACGCAAACTCATCCATCGGCATCGCCACACCTCTTTTGCTCAAAATACAAACGCTGTCATTATAGCATTGAATATCCGTTTGCGCAAAGGCGTGATATGTTAAATCGCATGATGTATCCACCGAAGCAATAGTGTCAAGGCTTCACGGGAATAACATCAATCATTTTACGCAAAGACGAAATAGCTAAACAGAAGGTGAATCATGGTGTTTTGTAGGCAAATTGTAGACAAATGTAGACAAGAAAAACAGAGGGGACAGCGTATCGTGCGCCGTCCCCTCTGTTCGTTTATTTGTCACCACTCAGCCACGTTATACATTACCGTCATGCCCTTATAACGCGCCCCGTCAAAATGTGCAAGAGCCTCAAACCGTCCCTGCTCATAGCCGATACTCATGAGTGCCTTGCCGTCAATCACGGATGCGCCCGCCTTGATGCGATGATCTTTGCGGAGGTTGACCTTGTACACATCCACCTTCTGCTCCTCGGGCGGGAGCGTTTTCCCATCCTTGTCCTGCGTGATCGGCGTGACGATGGTGCGGTCACTCTTTTCCCGCGCCGCCCGTGGCAGCGTCGGCGCATCCTCTTTGATCTGCCGCTCGACAATCGTTGCCGCGCGCTCCACAGTCGGTGCTTGCACGTAGTAGGTAGCCGCCGGAGCACGCTGCCCCGCCTGCACCTCCGCAAGTCTCCGCTGCAAGGCCTCTGCGTTACTCTTGGAGATATCCAGCTGCTGACGCAGTGCCGCCGTGTCCTGCGTCTGCTCTTGCGTCATAACGGCGGGCTTTTCAGTCGCCGTCTGCTCTGCTGCGGAGTGTCTGCCTATGGCGTATGCGATGCCGACAAGCAGAACAAGCAGGATGCACAGGATCGCCAGACAGGCCGTTTTATGCTCTGTAACGAGACCTTTCATCCGTTCAAGCATCATATCCTCCTTACAAAGAAATCAACCGTCCGAGAGCCCAGCCAGATACAACTAACGCGAGACCCATATACGCCACAACAAACAAGTCTCCATAAGTCGTCACATATGTACCCGGACTATCTCCAAGTGTAGCATTGTGAGCCGCCATGAACAGCATATATCCAAAAGCCAAAAGCACGACCACACACGTTGCTACACACATTGCCTCTTTCATCTTCTAGGCACCTCCTCACCGCGCCGCATAAAACGCCGCTTTCCCGACAATCGTATCCAGCATCTCATAGAGATACTCCCCCGGGCACGCCGTCGACATCAGCTCACGGTGCCCGACAACGTGGTCGCGGTCAATCGGCAGACCGTAGTCCGTACAGAGGTTGGCAAGGAGCATCGCCGCACTCTCCACCTGCGCGTCGGTAGGTTCTGCCTCCTCGAAGTTGCCGCAGACATGGATGCCGATGGTATAGGAATTGTGTCTGTACGCATGCGCGCCCACCGTCCAATGCGGCCGCCCCTGCTCCACCGTGCCGTCCTTACGGATCACATAGTGATACCCGATGCACGTCCATCCCTGCCCCTTGTGCGAGGCATCGATCTCCGCCGCCGAGAGGTCGTCATCAACGGCATTGCCCGTGTGATGGATGACGATCTTATCGGTCACGCCACGCGTTCTCAGATTGCCGTAATCGATGTCCAGATATGTATCAACAACAGGTACTCTCTCCATGTCACTTCTCTCCCTTCTCATCAGGCTTATCGCCCGCATCCTTCACGACACCGCCCCTCTTACGGACCAAAGCAGCGAACGCACCCGCCTCCGCCACACCCGCCCCCTGCAAATTTTCCATAATCGACACAAACTCCGTCATCGCCAGATACCCGATCACAAGCCCCGTCGCAAACGCAGGAGACTGCACATGCCCCAGCATAAAATCCAGCACCGCCGCCGAAAGCACCACCGCGATATAGCTCAGAATCTTATGCACAAACCCCCGGCGCATCTCCTTACTGCTGATATAGCGCGCCCGATGCGCCGCCCGCAGACCCTTGCACGCCCGCCAAAGCGACGGCGCAGCCACCCCGCCATCCAGCAGACAGCGACGCGAGAGCGACAGACACTTCGTAAAAAGATCCGCAAACACCAGCAGCACAAACCCCGCAAACAATTGCGCATGCTCCTCGGCGGCAACCGACACCACACAGGACAGCACCAGCTTCACCGCCCAGCCCTCCTGCAGCCTCTGCATCACATGAACAAACGACTCCACAAAAATCCTCCTCTCAACAACAGCACAGCTCAAAAAACGCCCACAGTCCGCCCCCCCGCACAACAGCACCCAAACCTCACACAACCGCACCCCTCAGCCCCCCACAGCCGCGCGCCGCCTACACAAACACATCCACCGTCAGGGTCGCCCCCGCAAGCACCGCCGCAGCCCCCTTCAGCTTCACCTCCGCACAGCAGTAATACGTCAGCTTATCATTCGAGCGGTCATCATCATACACATAGTCACCCTCCTGCGTCACATCGACCAGCTCCTCCCACGCCATCACATAGCGCGCCCCGTCCGCCGCCTCCTGCCGCACCGCCTGTGCACAATGGGCATTCGTACACTTCCACCCGCGCCCGCCGGCAAAATCCGACACCTCCATCGACAACATCTCCACACCCGCAGGACAGAAAAGCGTTGCACGGAACGCCGCAACCTGATGATTCGGCAGCGCCATCATCACCTTGCCCAGCGTATACCCCGCAATCGTCCCATCCGCCTTCGCCGCCGCCGAAAAACCGCCCACGCGCACCTTGCCCGCAGGTGCCTCCCCCGCAGCGCCCGAACCTCCGCCGGTCCCCCCGGAGCCGCCGCCCGACAAACCACCCGCAGAGCCGCCCACATTGAGTGCGAGAATCGCCGCCGCCATCTCCCCCGGCGTATAGCGGGCAGACGCCCCATTCTTCGCCCGAATCGCATTGGCAATATCCGCCAAATGCGTAGTCGTCACAAGTACCTGCATCAGAACCGCACCCCATCCCCATTCACAGCCGCAGGCGCAGCAGACGCCGCCCCGCGCCCCACAATCGTCGGCGCGGGATTCCCCTCATGGCAAAAATACCCCTTTGCGAACGTGCGGAACCGATAGCAGTCCACATTGTTCACCTTGATCCTCCACGCCCCCGTAGATCCGAGCTTCGTCGGCACATCCGTCCCCTTCTCCCAGAACGCGAACACATCCCCCGGCCCCTTCATATTCGTCGTAATATCCTCCAGATTGATCTGCCCCGGCAGCTCCAACCGCCCATCGAACACACACACATAGTTATTCCCCGCGTGCGACACCACATCCCCCTCATAGAACTGCGTCTTGGGCGCCCACACCTTCGTCGCCGCCTGCGTCGTATGCTGCCAGATCATATCCCCATCGATGCAGCGGCCATTGCCCGGCACAGGCACCTGCCCGCCCGTCGTCCCATCCTGACGCACCAGCTCATACACCTGCAGCACACCCGCATCATCATACGACAGACAGAACGCCCCCTGCGCCCACCACGCACCGGGCTGCCAATCCTTCCCATAGAACGCGAGCCTTGCCGTCCCCTCCGTGAACGACTGCAGCCACGGCGTATTCACAGGAGGCGCCTCATTCAGCGTACCGCCCTCCACCACGCGATAGAGACGGTGATCCGCATACAGCACATCCCCCGCCGCCACCGTCATCCGTGGCGTAAAACGCCTCGTGATAAAAGCCTCCGCAGGCCGTACATACCGCCAGTAACACGCATCCAAATTCTTCGGATAGACATCCTCCCCCTCGATCACCGTCCCCGCCGTATGACGCGGCCGCCAACCGTTCGACACCCCCGCCGCCGTGCACACATAGCAGTAGACAGGCAGCCACGGCGACGACTCCGTAAAACACGCATCCCCCGGTGCATAGCGGCGCGCCGCCTCCCAGCGGTGCCGCTCCACATAGCGCAGCGTCGCCGACCCGAGAGAGAACTCCGCCCCGCTCACATCCGACGGCGCATTTGCGGCAGACGGCACAGGCAGCCGCCCCGCCCTCGTCACAAGGAAATAGCGGAGATCATAGAACACCGTCTTGCCCCCCGCATCGAGGAACTTCTCATACAGCCGCACAAACTGCCCCGGCACCACCGACAACTCCTCACCCGAGACAGGCTCCCCGCTCATCCAGTCAATCCCGCGCCCCACATAGCGCCACGCGAGAGAGCCGGTCGCATCATTCCCGAGATCCCGCGACACATCCGCCAGCACCGACGGCCCCTTCGTACTCGTCGTACAGTTACGCTTCCCCGCCACCATAAAATACACCAGATACGTATCCGGATTGTAACTGTAGAAACGACAGTTTCGCACCGTCACATCCGGGAAACGGTACGAATCCAGCGTCGACACAGCCTCAGGCGAGAAATCAATCTTGCACACATCGAACTCCTTGCCGTCAGGATCCCTCAGATACGCATTGCAGTTCTCAATCAGCACCGTCCCCTCAAAAATCCGCCCATACGTCAGATTGAACTCCAGCAAATGCGCATTCGGATAACTGTCCGCATCCAATTTGTTGATGTAGAAATTCGAGTTCGTCACCCGTACAATCCCGCGCCCCTCCCCGATCTGAATCGCGTGGTTAAAGAGATTGCACTCGTCAATATAGAGATTGTAAAAATAATTATGGATATCCAGACGGTTGATACTCACCCGCGCGATATGCACATCCTTCACACAGTTCATCGCCGTCGCGCCCCAGTACCCCTGCACCGAGATATCATGGAGCTTCAGATTCAGACAGTTCGTCGCGCGGATCACATAGCCGCTCGTCCCATTCGACGACCCCGCCTTTTTGCCCGCTGCATTGAACCCGACAATATCCGACACCTCCACATTGTACGCACCCCAAATGTAGATCATCGTATTCTTGAACCGCGTATTGTGCAGCTCCGCCGCATTCGGCACAAAATTGAACCCGCTGATATGCGCATTGTGACACTTGCACCAGAGCACCGAGCAATACTTATTCGCCGTCGTATCCAGCATCACATCGCAGCCCTTAAAGTAGTAATGTGTCGCCGGCAGCATCGTATAGCTGCACGTAAAATGCGAATTCACCGTCTGCGTCGCCGTCTCATGACCGTCATACGACGACACAAGAGAACTGATCTCAAGCCCCCCGGGATACGTCCAGTCATACGTAATCGGCGAAGTCAAAAGCCCATCCATCGTATGCAGCAGCAGCTCATAGCGGGGTTCTGAGTACAGATACCCCCCGTCATCACGCACCGCATACGGCTCCTCCTTCAGAGAGAGCAGCGCATTCGGATGCAGCTCACTGAAATTGCCCCCGGTCTTCACGACAAAATTATCCCGCCGGAACGAATCCGTCGTCTCCTTCAGCGGCTCGAACGTCAGATAATCCTCCTCATTATCCCCCCAGAGATAGAACCCGTACCACGTCGCATTTACGTCGCGAATGAGGAGCTTCGACCCCGAGAGATCAACATTGCCGCAGCAGATAATCGGCTCATTGTCATCCTTTCGGATCACACCCTCATGATTGGCGACCCGCACAGCATAGTGCCTGCGCCCCGTCATCGGCTCGATCGAGAACGACTCCTTCTGATAGCGGTGACACATCCGCAGCGCATCCCCATCATCCGCAGCCCCGTCCAGCTTCGCGCCGAACATCCGATAGTTCACCACGGATTCGTCAATCACCGCATAGAGATGCTTCCTCTTCGGTGTCTTCCCGTCACTCTCATAGCACGGAATCGGCTGCCCCTTGGCATCCTTCTTCAGCACATAGTCGCCATTTTCATCCACCACAGGCGACCCATCCATCTGATAGACCAGCTCGTACTCCTGCTCCTTTGTCGCGCCCAGATCCACCGCCCAGGGACAGGCGGACGCCGACCAGAGATAGCGGCACACATAGTGCGCCCCGCCGCCATCCCCCTTGCGGTAGTAGCCCAGTAGCTTGAACTCCGACCCGAACGACAGCCCCTTTGTTCCATTCGCGACCAGCGCCGCCATCGTCGGGAACGAGAGCAGCCCCTTGCCACCGCCCGGCACCTGCTCCACAATCACATGCGGCGGCTTCGTACCGCTGATTCCGCCCTTCACGCAGCGATCCAGCTCCTCACGCAGCTCCTGCACAATCATCGTCAGCTTATCCGGCATCCGCTCCACCGTAGGCAGCGGATACTTCTCCCCCAGATCCACCATCTGCGTCATCGGCGTCCTGCGATAGATCACCAGCTTCTGCCCCTTCGCCAGGAGCGGCGGACGCTCCGCGAACGGCTTCTCCTCCCCCGGCGCATAGCCCGGATACAGCACCACATGCGCGTGCGCATCCACGAAATAATCCGCCGCCAGCAGCGTCTCCGACTGCGACGCCCCATCATAGACCAGCACCTTCACATCATCCACATCCGCGAACGGGAACGCAAACGGAAACCGCTGCGTCACCCCGTCCCCCTCATAGATCACCTTCGTCACCAGATAGTTAATCATCGTCCGCTCCTTTCAGCCCCGCCCCGGCGCGCCTTCCCCCTCTTCGGCCTCTCCGGCTTCGGCGGCACCTCTTTCGGGCGCAGCTTCTTGTCAAAGAACACCGCGCGCAGCACATTGCGCACATCGGGATCATAGTAGTTATCCGTCTCCATCATATCCTCAGCATATTGCAGCAGCGAGAACAGCCCGTCCGAGAGCGTATTCGTCACACCCGTGCGCGCCGCCGTGAACGTACTCACCGCCTGCGCCCCCGACCGCATCACATCGAGCACACCCACCTCCTTCTTGGGCTTTCGGTACTTCTTCTCCTCCTCATATCTCCTGCGCTCTTTCGGCGACATCTTCCGGAGACGCGCACGTTCCGCCTCCTCCTTCTCCTCACGCTCGAGCTCCTGCTTACCCATCCTGATCATCAGATCAACCGTCGCCTCCACCTGATTCAGACCGCGTGCGGCAACAGACCCGAGCTCGAAATTCCGTCCGGACGTCTGCCCGTCAAAAATCCGCGCAGAGACAAACCCGCTCAGATCGCGCACCACGGGAATCAACCCCGTTGCCGTCGACAGCACATTCCGACCGAGCACCTTCATGAACCGCTCCTCCCAAGGCACCTCCTCGCGCACCATCTTGCCGGACTTTGGATCCTTCACCATCCGATAGCGATCCCTCTCACCATCACCATCCAGCCCCAGCACAGCCTTGCCGATTGCACCGATGATCATCACCAGAACCATACGGCAGAGCACCGAGCGCGCCAGCGGCATCCAGACACGCACATGCGCCCATCCGTCTGCGGCATACTTCCCCTTGAAATACGACTCTGCCAGCGCATTGAACTGCGTATTGAAGAACGAATAAAACGACGTAAGCATCTTCCTCAGCTCACTGCGCGAACGCTGGATCGCCGACAGATCCTTCGTCTGCCCCGAGCCGAACGTATCGCGCACCGCCGCATCCCCCGCCTGCACCGCGCGCAGCTCGGCCTCCCTGATCCGCTCCTTCTCATCGAGGATAGGCAGCTCCCCCGCACGCTCCAGGCGCAGCCCCGCCTCATAGAACTCCTTCTCCTTTGCGGCAAACACCTCCCTGACACGCTCCTCCTCGGCAGAGAGCTCCGCATCCGAGAGCCCCGCGTAGCGGGATCCCTGCATCGCCGCAGGAACCGGCGCCTTGCGTTTCTCCATCTCATCGCGCAGAGCGGCCGACTCCTGCCGCAGATCGTAGACCTCTGCGCGCAGCCGGTTCACATCCTCCTGCGCAGCCAGGAACGTCCGCCTGTTCTCCTCATTCTCCCGCCGGATCTCGACCATCACCTCCGGGAACGCACGCTCATACGCCGCGTTCCACGTCGGAATCGACAGCGCCAGATCCGTAAACACCAGCGGACGGTACGCATTATCCCGCAGGAACTCCAGCACCGAAAACGTCGGGTCAAAAATATGCGGATCGCGGCGCAGATCGCGCTCCATATTATTCATACGGTCCGCCATAAAAATCGACTTCCGCGCGCGGCGGATCAGCGCCCTAGGACTCCGTACGAACGCGAGCACCGCGCGCAGCGCCTCCCGTGCGCCAAGCCTGTCCATCACAGGCCCGATATTCGACACATTCTCCAGCACAGGCCACATCCGCCATCCCATAATCGCCATCGTTGAGTTTCTGCGGAACGCCGCCATCGCCCGCGAGAGCGCATCCATCGCCGCATCGCTGCCGTCTGCGGGAATCGCCCACACATCCACCGTCCACTGCTTCAGATAGTCATAGACAGGACGGCCGTAACGCGCACACACATACTGCTCGAACGCCTTATTGTTCATAACGCGGTACACATCCCGCGCCGCAATGCGGAACGCAATATTGTGCGCCGCATTGTATAGATGCTCCTGCAGCACAGCGAACTCGAGTCTTACCGGCAGCACCACATCCCCCTCCGAACGCGCCTTTGTATGAGAGCGCTTCGTGCCGAACACCTGCGCCCCCGTCATGCGGTTCTTTGCCTGTGCTTCGACGTCCTTGTCATTGACGCGCGCCGACTTCTTTGGATTGTAGCGGATCGGATAATACCCGCCGCGCAGCTTCACCTCGGCGCCATCCGCCGTTTCGATCGTAAAGGCCGCAGCGGGCACCTTCCCCAGATGCGCCCCATTCAGCTCCTCCTCCGTACGCGCAGACTCCTCCCAGAACGTATCAATGAGATCCCAGACCTCCTGCACCACCTTCCAATCGCGCTCCGTCATATGCTCACGCAGCGTACGGGGCACATCCATCCGCTGCCCGATATCATCCATCACGCGTTTGCGGTTCGTCTCCGTGCCCCAGTTGAGAGCCAGACAGAGCACATTCTCCTTCGACAGCATATCCCCGTGCGCATCGATATTCCGCTCCTTCCAGCCCATCCGCTCCTTGCGCGAATAGACCGAGAAAATCTCATCCAGCGCCTTTGTCTTCTCGCCGATGAGTTCCGACTCCCTCATCTGCGCGCGCTCGTATGTGCCGTAGAGATAGCCATGCGCCTTCTCACCGAGCAGACGGATCATAATCTCCGGCTTCAGGAGCGGCAGAGCGCCCTTCTGCGTCAGGCGGGCAATCACCTCACCGATACCCGGAACCTTTGCCAGCAGCTCACTGTAGCCAAGACCTCCCGTATCCTCCGACACAGGATGCTCCACAACACCCTCGGGGCGCAGCGCCGCAGGATCCGCCATCATCTCATCGCACACCTCCTCCACCGTCTTACCCGCGACCGACTTCATCCGATTGCGGTCGCGCCCCACCGTATAGAGAATCCGCAGTGCATCCACCACATCGGCGAAATCCCCGAGGCGCATCGCCGTGTAGCTGCGTTTTTTCTGCGTAATGAGTTCCAGAAGATCCGACGGATCCGCCGCATCCACATCATTATTCTCCCTGTACTCATCAAAGAGAGCCGAGAGCGACTTACCATCGACAGGCTTTTCCGCATCCGAGGACTTCAGCCCGAGGAGATAGGCAATATGATGCAGCCAGTACCGCTCATTCGGCGCAAGCCGCACCGTCCGCGCACCGAGCTTTTTCTGCACATCCTTCCTCAGCGCATCCACCTTCGACGCATTCTTTGCCGCCTCATAGGCACAGGCAGCGGCAAGCGCCTGCGCATCCTTTGCCGAAAGAGCCTCATCCCAGCGCCCCCGCGCCGCAGCCCGTGCCGCAGCGCGTGCATGAGAACGCTCCTTGCGGCGGAAGAACTCCGGATTGCACGACTCCGAGATCGGGCTTTCAGCGAGCATGCGGCGCGCCTCGGCACGCAGATAGCGCGCATTCTGAAAAGCCGCCTCCTCATACGCTCTGCGCCGCTCCTCCTGCGTGCGCCGTGACTCCTTCTCCTTGCGGCGCTGCTCCTTGCGGCGCTCCTCCTTCTCCTCGGCACGCCGCGCCCCCTCCTTGTCCGCGCGTGCCTTCTCCTCCTTGCCCGTTTGTGACTCCTGCGTGCCCTCTGCCTCCTTGCCCGTGCCTTCCTCCTGTGCGGGCGCAGCATCCTCCTCCTTCGGCGCACCGCCCACATAGCGCGCCAGACGCTCCTTCGCGCGCAGCGCCTCACGCTCAATCGCCACACGCCTGTGATAGGCCTCAGGCGTCTGCATCGCACGCGCCACATTCTCATCCGAGAGCGCGGCGGCCATCAGTTCCTCATCCAGCCCCTTCGCGAACACCTCCATTGCATCCTGCAGCTCCTCCTCCGGAGACTTACGCTTAGCGCGCTCCTCCTTGTATGCCTCCACCGACGGGAAGAACAGCAGTGCCGCCCGTTCATCCCCCTGCGCGCGGATCGCCGCCTCCGCAAGATAGACCGGCTCATTCTCGAGTTGCACGCGCTTTCGCTCCCGTTCCGCCTCCACACGCGCCTTGAACTCCTTGCGTGCCTCCTTTTTGAGATCCTTCATCACACGGGCGCGCAGAATATCCTCCGCATCCCTTCGTGCCTCCTCCAGCCACTTCGCATACGTATCCGCCACATCGTCCCCGAGGAGATCATCCAGTGCCTCCTTGCCGCCCATCTTCTCCACAGGACGCCAGCGTTCATCCAGCTCTGCCGCCTTGATCTCTTCCTCGGAGGCGATCATGCGCGCCATCACCGCCTCCACCTCAGGAGAAGGTTTGCCGCCCACATCCTTCACGAACTGATAGATCCTACGGAGCAGCTGCTTGAACCTGCGGAACACCCCGCGCAGTGCCTTCGACGGCGCCTTCCCCTCATAGAGATACAGCTCGAACCCGCGCGCAAAACGCTCATGCCGCCAGCGATTCCTTGCCGCCCTCAGAGCGATCGCATCGCCCGATTTCAGCGCATCACGAATCGCCGCCTCATGTGCGCGGAACTCTTCCGCCCACGGCGTATTTTCGTACTCCTTCGCCGCCCCCTCGTGCCACTCGGCCCATTCATTCACCGTGGCAAGATCCTTTGCCGATGCCTCATCGAACGCCGCCAGATCATTCAGATCATCGAGGAACATATGCCCCATCTCATGCAGCATCGTCGAGGGATTCGCCCCCGCAAAGAGAGTAATGATCTTCTTGCCGTTCTCCTTTGAGAACGCCCCGTATATCGCCCTCTGCTGCTCCTGCGCGAGACGGGAAGACAGGACAGAGGGAAGCGGCTCACCGTTTTCATCCACATCGCCTGCAAGCGTGATCTCGTTGACACCCTTCCACCACTGTGTTATACTGTGATTAACAGAAGATGTCGTTCTGTCACTACCTGTTTGTAGATCAGGCTCTGTGACAGAAACGGCATCTTTTTCTATTTCCTCCACACGGGTCAGGTCATGGTCATTGCCATCATGCAGAAAACTTGCTATAATATCCTCAAAGGCTTCCTGTGGGAATGAAGTCAGCACGCCATCCGTGGCGTTGTATGCGGCATTCCAGTTCCTGGAAGCCTCTTTTATTTCCAGCGCCTCCACCGAATACAGACGATTCCCCTCTTTTTCCTGTGCAAGCTCCTTGACCGTCAGCTTCGCAACAAAAACATCATTGCCGACAACAAAAGGGGCAAACATCCGATGAATCTGCCTGATATTCTTGTCATCATTCCGATCCTTATGCGTATATTCAGCAACCGCATGACGAAACAGATGGTCAACATTCGCCACCGCCAGCGCATGAACACGTGCATTGACCGACTTCCTCGTTGCAGACGCGCTCACCATCTTGCTGATATTCTTATTGGACAAAACAGCAGTAACACCAAGCACATCGTTTGTCAGACACTTGCCGACAACCGACCTTGCCGTCGCAGCAGCCTCCTCCAGATTTTCAACATCATGCGGAAGGATAAGACGTGCCCGTGCCTCCCAATCCCCGAACGCCGCCTTAAAGGCCGGCGTGCGCACAGCAAGCCACTCCTCCTCCGTGAGATTCGTCGGCTTTCCGTTCGGCGCCATCATCCACTGCGGCGCCCCCTCATACCGCTTGCGGACAGCCGCCATCTGAGAGGACACAGCGTCCTCATACGGACTACCGTGCCATGCGCGCTGATAGAACCCCGGATACTCCTCACGCAGCTTGACGAGATCCTCATCTGTTGGTATACTATGGAAAAACGAGTCCTGCAGAGTGAATCGTCCCGGCGATTGGTGCCGTTGGATAGCTTTCACCCAAGACAGGGCTCTTTTTTTATGCGCATAAAGCACATCCCCGAGCATCATGCGCTTTTGAAACCACGTCACATCCCTCTTTCCGAAGAACGTCTTGAGCATATATCTTCCATTTTGTTCCTTCAGGACAATCGGAACAATGATCGTACTTCCATCCTTATCCTTCGTATCTACCACAGCAATGATCTCATCGGGAAGAATCGGAGCATTCGGATCATCCCCCCTGCGATTTCGCAGAATCATCATCGGGTCTGCAAGGGCACGCGGCAGCTCCTTCATCATCTCAGGCGTCAGCTCCAAAGCGTGCCCATGAGACACCCCCTTGACCTCCTTTTCACGCAGCACCTTCCAGAGCATCGCATGCGAGATTCCAAGCTCCTTGCCAAGCTGTACGTGAAAGCCGTTCTGATTGAGCAGAGAGAAAACCAACGGCGTATCCATAACGCGATAAATACGCATTGAATTTTTATCCGCAGCGGACATAAATTCATCAACCTGTTTTTCCCATGCAGCTGCATCTTTTTCCAGTTTCTGATCAGCAGACATCCCCGCCATCTGAGAGGACACCGCGTCATGCATCTCCTGATAGAACCCCGGACGAGCTTTTTTCAGCTTGCCTAAATCCGTCTCATTTGGTACACTAATGTTATTCAAGGACTGTATCGCTAGTGGAGCATTATGACTCCCGGCCGCACCCGTTCGGGCTGCGACCCAGCGATCAGTCCTCTTTTTGTTGATATAGAGCAGATTCGCCTGATCCAGTCGGTTCATATACCATTGATCATTCGGAACACCTGACGCCTTTTCGCGCCCGTATGCACTGGCAATCTTGTTGAACCCTTGACCGGTGTTCATCACAAACGGCACCATCACCGTCGCCCCATTGATCTGCATATCAATGACAACAATTCTCTTTTGTTTATCCTCAACACCATTATTGCCCAATGCGCGCAGGACAAAAAGAGGATCAGCGAGCTTCTCCGGCAATCGGAGCAGCTCCTTCCTCGTAAAATGGTGCTTATCGACTAATTTTTGCAGAATCTTGCTGTCAATCGCAAGGGGAATACTACTGTCAGCACCGATCAGATCAAATACCAGAGGACTGCGCATCATAACATTATTACGCAGAGGCAGCTTACCTGCAAAGAAATCATCGACCTTCTGCTTCCATGCAAGCATATCCTCTTTGAGGCGACGTGAGGAGCTGCGCTGCTCAAATCCGCCGGGCACATACTTCCCGCCATAGCGCAGCACAAACCCATCGAAATAATCCCTTGCCGTATAGTCAGGCCTGCCCCCCT